>JAAWQM010000009.1 GCA_022800525.1 Oscillospiraceae bacterium | reverse complement strand
TTCCCGTGGTTAAGTATAGCAACATTTTTACGCGATGGCACCTCGTCGTTTCATTACCTCGTCGGTGCCTTTCGCAGAAAGGCGATTTATATATATGTTTTTCCCAATCGCCAAACTGTAACGGCGGCAAACAAAATACAGCGGCGGTTTGAGTGCATCAGTCAAGCCGCCGCTGTATTTTTGAAAAAATCTTTTTTCACTGCGACGAACGGCCCTCATTGACCGTATATAACCTACAGAAGGCGGTGAGGCAGTGGACCTGGAGCAAAAATGGATACGGGATGTTCAGAAACGCGGTTCCCGCCCGGCGGCGGAACGGCTGGCAGAGCGGTACTATGATGAAATTTACCGCTTCGCCTACCGCCAGCTGGGAAACAAGGAGGATGCCATGGATCTGACGCAGAACATTTTTCTGGCGGCCATCCGCGCCCTGCCTGGATATGACCGGAAAAAAGCGTCTTTCCGGACCTGGCTGTACCGCATTGCCGCCAACAAGGTCATCGACCTGCGCCGCCGGGTCCAGCCGGTCCAGCTTCCGCTGGAGGACCTGGATCTCGCAGACCCGGAGGACTACGCCGCCCGGACGCTGAACCGCGCCCTGCTGGAGCAGATTGAGCGGTACGTCTCCGGACTGGACCCCAGATTGCAGGCAGTATTCCGTCTGCGCCTCTACGGCGAGCGCACATTCCCGGAGATCGCCGCCGCCCTGGGACAGCCGGAGAGCACGGTGAAAAGCCAGTACCACCGTCTGCTCCAACAATTGAGAAAGGAGTTCGATCCAAATGGCTGACCAAGATCATATTCCCATGCCCTCCAAAGCGGAGCGGGACGCCTCTATTCAGGCGGTACTGGACCAAGGCCTGTCACCCACCCGGCCCAGCTGGCGGAACATCCCCCTGTCCGTGCTGGTGTTCGGCGTGGAGGACTGCCTGTTTCTGGCCTCGCTGCTGGGACTGCTCCCGGCAGCGGCCGCGTTCATCCCCGCCGAAAGTCTGGCAGACCTGCTGGCGAAGCTGCTGTTCCTGTCCTCGCCGCTGCTGTATATCGCCGCCTGCGCCCTGACCAGCTGGAAGGAATCGCTCAGCGGCACCCTGGATTGGAAGCGCACCTGCCGCCTCCCCCTGCAAACCCTGACGGCCCTGCGGATGCTGCTGTTCGGCGGGGCGTCGCTGCTGGTATGCGTGCCTGTGAACCTGCTGCTGTGGCAGGCCAGCGGCCACGCCATTCCCCTGAGCCGCGCGCTGGCCATCTCCTTCTCCAGCCTGTTCCTGCACGCGGCGCTGTCCCTGAGCTGCCGGAGGCTGCGGTGGGGAATGGCCGTCCCTGCCGCGGCTTGGACACTGGTGGGAATTGCTCTGCTGGCCTTTGAGCCGTTGGGCGGCCTGCTGCCGGAGGTCCCTACCGCCGTCTTTTGCTTAATGGCCGGAGCCGGGCTGTCCTGCTGCCTGACACAAGAGCGCGCGATGCTCCGCGCCCCACACAAAGGAGGTCCCATTTATGCTTTCCGTTGAACATGTCACCAAAAAATACGGCGGCTTCACCGCCCTGGAGGACGTCTCCCTCACCTTCACCCCAGGCGTCTACGGCCTGCTTGCCCCGAACGGCGCGGGCAAAACCACCCTCATCAAAATGCTGACCACGCTGATCTTCCCCACCTCCGGACAGATTCTCTGGAACGGAGAGGACATCCACGCCTTAGACGAGACGTACCGGGGCCTGCTGGGCTACCTGCCCCAGGAGTTCGGCTACTACCCCGGCTACACCCCCCGGCAGTTCCTGCGCTACGCCTCCGCCCTGCAGTGCATCCCCCGCCGGGAGGCGGAGGAGCGGATTGACCGGCTGCTGCGTCTGGTGGGGCTGGAGGACGCGGCAAACAAGAAAATGCGCCAGTTTTCCGGCGGGATGCTCCAGCGCGTAGGCATTGCGCAGGCAATGCTGAACGAGCCGGAGCTGCTCATCCTGGACGAGCCCACCGCCGGACTGGACCCGCGGGAGCGTGTGCGGTTCCGGAACCTGATTCACTCCCTGGCCTCTGACCGGACGGTCATCCTCTCTACCCATATTGTCTCCGACATTGAGACCATCGCCGGACAGATCGTCATGTTCCGGGATCACAGGCTCTACTGCTGCGACAGCCCCTCCGCAGTCTGCGCCCGGTTTCAGGGCAAGGTTTTTGAGGTCCCGGCGGGGACAGCGGTACAGCCGGGGCAGTTCCTCCTCAGCGAGCGGCAGGGGGAGCACGGCGCCGTGGTGCGGCTCCTGTGCGACGCTCCGCCGGAGGGCGGCGTGCCCGTCACGCCAGGGCTGGAGGACGCCTTCCTTGCCATCTACCGGGAGGGCGCGGAATGAACCTGCTGACATACGAGTGGCGCAAGCTGGCGGGAATGCCCGCACTGTGGGCGTTCGCGGCGCTGTGCTTCCTCTTCAACTGCGTCCTGCTGTACGCTACCATGTGGACCTGCCGGAGCTTCAACGAAGGCAGCGCCATCGCCTCCCGGCTGGGCCAGCGGGTGGACGCGGATTTCATCGCGGGCTTCGCCCGGCTCCCTCCGGCGGAAACACCGGAGGAGCGGAAGGAACAGGACAAGCTGCTGGACTTCCTCCGGCAGATGGACGATCCCCTGGAACGCTATGACAGCGCGGCCATCCGGCAATCCTACGCTGGATTTCTCGGCGTCTCCCCGCTTCCGGCGGCGCTCATGGACTGGAAGCTTCAGCATGTGGCGCTCCGGGCGGAACACTTTGCCCGGACCGGCGCGGCGATGGATTTTTTCGCAGGCCCTGTCACTCTGGAGGCCAATACCGTCATCTATAAGTATTTCTTCAAGGCGCTGCTCTCCGAGGGCGTCGTGCTGGGCGTTCTGTCCATGCTGTTCCTCCTGGACTATGAGCGGAACAGCCGGACCTCGGCGGCGGTGTGCGCCTCCCGCAAGGGACGGAAGCTGTGGCGGACCAAGGTCCTGGCCGGCGTGACCGCCGCGCTGGCGCTGTACTTACTGCTGGCAGTCCTCAGCTTCGCGGTCTTCTTCGCCCTGTGGGACTGGTCCGGAGTGTGGTACGCCAGCATGGCCAGCCAGTTCAACACCGGCATCTTCAATCAAAGCGATCTCAGCTATGACGGTTACCGCCCCTTCCTCCCCTGGGCGGACTTCACCGCCGGGAGCTATCTGCTGGCCGCCGCTGCCCTGGGAGCGGCGCTGACGGCAGTGTTTACTTTGCTGACGGCCATCTCCGGCCTGCTCATCGGAAACGCCTATGCCTCGGCGCTGGCGATGGTCATTTTTGTCGCCGGAAACTGGGCGGTCTGGTACACCAGCTACATGCAGGGCTGCTGGGCGGTATTCGCGCCCCTCTCCTTCTTCCCCGCCAGCCTGTGGGACCAGACCCTGGGCTGGTTCACCGACGGCGGCATCATGTATTTTATCCCCTGGCAGGAGACCTTCGTCACCGCCCTGTGGCTGGTCCTGGGCGGCGGCGGGACGGCTCTGGCCCTGCAACGGTTCAACAGAAAGGATGTGCGGATATGAGACTATTCTGGCAGGAGATGCGTAAAATCTGGCGGCCTGGTATCCTGGCCGCGCTGGTGGTGGTGGGCGTTCTGTTCTACTTCCTGCGGCCGAAATTCTGGATCGAGCGGATCTCCGAAACACAATCTTTTGACCACTCCCTGATGCTGGTGGATCGGTACGGTCCAGTCCTGACCGCCGGGGTCCGCCCGGAGCTGGACTCTATGTATGATGAGATCGTGGCGGACTTTGATCGGGAACTCAAAAATATCCCAGAAGCAGTGGAGGCAGGCATCACAGACCTTGAATCCTACCTTGCGGCGGAACGGGACGGATCGCTTTATGAGATCGACCGCAGAGCCTATACGGAGCTCTGGCAGCTCTTCATGACCGTCAACGACTTCGGCATCATCACCGGCCGCTATGACAGCCATATAGACGGCACCTTCGGCCTCCGGAACAGCCCTCACCTCGCCGGATATACGCCCCAGGCCCAGGCGCGGATCATCGAACTGGAGGAAGCGGAGGTCCGTACAGGAACGATCAGCTTCATGGATCACTTCGTACCGGAATATACCGCCGACTGGGGACGGTATCTGACCGTCTGGTCCGTGCTGAGCGTGATCCTGCTGCTCTCCCCCACCCTGGTCCGGGACCGGCTGCGCCGGACCAATGCCATGCAGTGGACCTCCCGCCGGGGACGGCGGGTTGTCCGCACCCAGACGGCGGCGGCTCTGGCCTCCTCGCTGCTGCTGGCAGCGGTAAATCTGGCCCTCTACTTCATCCCCTTCGCGCAGCAGGGGTCCCTGCCCTTATGGGACTGCCCCATCTACTGCGGGAGCGGTGGAATGCCCTGGTTCGACTGGACCTACGGGCAGTTTATCCTGATGCTCATCGGGATGCATTTCCTTTTTGCCCTGGCCGCCGGGGGACTGGCGGTGTTCCTCTCCCAGTTCAGCTCCAACTATGTCCCCATGCTGCTGAAGGCCGTGCCGCTGTTCCTGACGGTCGGGCTGGCCGTCGCCAATTGGGCGCTGTCGGATCCGTTCTTTATCCGGAAGTCCCACTACGGCGGCGCGGATAATCCCAAGGGCATTGAGCTGGCCTGTGCCCTTCTGCTGCTGGCGGTGAGCCTGGGCTCGTGCGTCTGGACCTGCATCCGGCAGAAAAATCAGGAGTTGATATAACGCAGGACATCCCGGCGGTGGAACGTTCAATTACCGCGGCAGGTCCGGCATGGTATGTTGATTTCCTTGCGCTCCTGTGATATACTATCACTCAAATTCTGGAGTCTGGAGGACACACCCATGACAGAGCTGGAAAAATACCAGGCCTTTCACCAGCGCATCCGCCAGCGGAAAGCGGATATCCCCGGCGAGCTGGAGATCCTGCGCCAGGCCGGAAAGGAAAAAACGGTGCAGTTCAAGGAGCTCCTGGCTGAGAAGCTGACGGTGGAGATGATCCTGACTCAACTGCGTTATGCAGGCTTGGAGTAAGAAGCTGCATTCACAGGCGGTGTTCAACTCCTGTGAATACAACCTCTAAAAGGAGGCGGAGGGGCTAGCCATCCCTCCGCCTCTTTCCTTATGCTCACAGCAGCTCCAGCACTGCCTCCGCCTCCTCCGGCGTATTGAACACCGAGGCGGAGAACCGCACGGTACCTGTGTCAGCTGTTCCGGCGGTGATGTGCGCCAGCGGCGCGCAGTGCAGTCCCGCCCGTACAGCCACTCCCTGCTCCGCAAGGCGTTCAGCCAACGTCTCCGGCGGCGTCTGGAGAGGTACCACGCTCAGCACAGAACTGTTTCCAGCCGGATCATCGAAGACCTGATATCCGCCCTTCCGCTTCAGCCCCTCCGCAAGAATGCGGATGATCTCCGCTTCTCTGCGGGCAATATTCTCCATCCCCATCCCATGAACGAACCGGATACCCTCCGCCAGTCCTGCCGCGCCATGGATATTCTGCGTCCCGGCCTCCAGGCGGTCAGGCAGGACGTCCGGCATCTCCTGCTGGCGGGAGAGGCTTCCGGTACCTCCGGATATAAGCGGCGCCGCCGTCTGTCCCTCTCCGCACAGCAGCAGTCCAGTCCCCTGCGGGCCGTAAAGCCCCTTGTGTCCGGGCATGGCCACATAAGCCGCGCCCCAGCGGCGCAGGCTCACCGGCTGGATGCCTGCGGACTGGGAGGCGTCCACAATCAGCGGCACCCCCTGCCGGCGGCAGATGTCCGCAATCTCATCCATTGGAAGCGTGTACCCGAACACGTTGGATGTATGGACGCAGATCACCGCCTTCACGCCGCCGTCCACCGCCTTGCGGAAGCCCTCCGCCATCTGCTCCCGGTCAAAGAGCCGCCCGTTGACAATCCGGGAGGATACTCCGCCAATCCCATGGAGGGGCCGGGTCACCGCGTTGTGCTCATAGCCCGAGATGACCACCGTGTCGCCGGGGGCTACCAGACTGCGGATGGCGATATTCAGGCCGTGAGTGGCGTTGCTGGTCAGGATGACGTTATCCGGCTGTGGAACATCAAAGAACTCCGCCGCCTCGGTCCGGCAGCGCAGCATCAGCTCCGCCGCCATGCGGGCGGCAGGGTGATCCCCCCGTCCAGGGGTAGTCATCGTGCGAATGGCCTCCGCCACCGCCGCCGGCACGGACGCCGGCTTCTGCAAAGTGGTGGCCGCACTGTCAAAATAGATCATGAAGCTTCCTCCTGTTAAATGGGAGGGCCAGAAGGCCCTCCCGCTTATATAGTCATTTCGCTGAATGTCCCATCGGTCTCCGCTCGGAAAACCCGCATGGGCAGAAGGCCTTCGGCCCGCAGCTGCTCCATCGCGGCATTCAGACTTTCCGCGTTGACGCGCACAGCGTAGCTGCATCCCCGGTCCGTCAGTCCCATGGGCGGACGGAAGAACCGGGCGGTGATCCCCGCCCGTTCCAGGATACGGCTCATACGCTGGGCGTGGGTGATGGAGCGGCTCAGCAACAGATAGTATGGCAATGCCACCGCCTCCCTGCTTTCAGTCTATGTAGGCCGGAAGGAATGGTGATAGCCGGGGAAAACAAAAGCCCCCTCCTGCAACCGGAAGGGGCTGACGCATATGAAAGAGCTGTATTCACAGTCGCTGGATGCCGCCTGCGAACACGCCTCCATCGTTCAGAGCCGCTTTTCAGCAAGCGCGGCAGGGTCCGGGGACAGCGTCTCTGGCGGATTTGGACAGAGCCAAGCATTCCATCGCCCTGCTTCACTGGAAAACCAGCGCCGCCGCGTGAGCCGACATCCCTTCACCGGAACCAGTGAAGCCCAGGCGCTCCTCGGTAGTCGCTTTGACGCTTACCGCACTCAGAGGCGCCGATAAATCTTCGGCGATATTTTCCCGCATCCGCTGGACATAGGGAGCAATCTTAGGCCGCTGGGCCACCAGGGTGACGTCCACATTGCCGATGGAAAAACCGTTCTCCGCCAGTACCGCAGCCACCCGCCGCAGCAGACGGCGGCTGTCCGCGCCTCTGTACCGCTCATCCGTATCAGGGAACAGATGTCCGATATCCCCCAGCGCCGCAGCTCCCAGCAGCGCGTCCATCAACGCGTGGAGCAGCACGTCCGCATCGGAGTGGCCCAGCAGCCCCTTCTCAAAGGGAATCGTAACGCCGCCCAGCACCAGAGCGCGGCCCTCCGCCAGGCGGTGGACGTCGTAGCCATAGCCGATCCTTGGAACGCTCATTCCTCATCCTCCCTCCGGCTGAGCAGCTCTTCCGCCAGAAGCAGGTCCTCCGGCGTGGTAATCTTGATATTTTCATAGGAGCCGTCTGTCAAGTAAATCTCCTTACCAAGCCTTTCCACAGCGGAGCAGTCGTCCGTAACCTCCTCGCCCACCGTCACGGCGGCCTGGAGCGCCCCGCGCAGCAAGGCCGCGTCAAACACCTGGGGCGTCTGGATGGCTTGCAGGGTCTCTCTGGGCGGGGTGCTCTCCACCTTGCCGTCCCGGACGACCTTGATGGTATCCTTTACCGGTACGCCAGGCGCGGCCGCGTTGGTACGGTAGGCCAGCGTAATCACGCGGTCAATGAGCTCCGGCGTGGCCAGAGGCCGCGCCCCGTCATGGACCGCCAGGAACGCCGCGTCATCCCGGCACTCCAGAGACGCCCGGTAGACGGACTCCAGCCGGGTGGTCCCGCCCCGGACGATCTTCACCGGCTTGGAGATGGCATAGACCTTGCACAGCTCCCCGAAGGCCAGCAGATCCTCCTCCCTGGCGGCCACCACGATTTCATCCGCCAGGGACGCCTCGTCCACCGCCACCAGAGTGCGGGCCAGCACAGGGATGCCGTCGATGGGCTGCATCAGCTTATTCCCGCCGCCCATGCGGCTGGAGGAACCGGCAGCGGCGATGATAACGCTGCAAAAGGGATGCTCCTCCCTTACGTCCCTGCGGAACAGCCTCGAAAAAAGCCCCATGCGATCACGTCCCTCCTGAAATCGACAAATTGACCCGCTCCTCAATCTGCCTGTAGTCCTCCCCGATCGACAGGACCATCTCGGTAATCAGAATCTGCTTGGCCGTGCGGAGCATCTTCCGCTCCCCGGTAGAGAGACCCTTATCATTGTCCCGCTGCATCAGGTTCTTGATGACCTGGGCCACCTGATAGAGGTCGCCGCTTTTCAGCTTCTCCATGGTGTCCCGGTTACGCTGGTTCCAGCTTCCATGGAAGGACTCCGCCTTCAGCAGCGGCAGCTCCCGGAGCAGCTGGAGCGACTGCGCCGCTTCCCAGATGCCCCGCAGACCCACCATTTCGCTAGAAGCGGTGGGGATCTTCAGCACAAGCCCGCCAACGGGCATATGGAACACATAATAATCCTGCGTGGAACCAGCCACCGTCTCCCTGACAATCTCATCAATCACGCCCGCCCCATGCATCGGGTGGGCTACCTTGTCCCCTACGGAAAACATATTCCTGCCGCCTCTCTTTCATACGTATTTTTCCTGAAGGATCATCGCACACAAAGTATCTGTTATCCAGCTTACACCTTTTTTTGGAAAAACGCAAGGGAAATGTTTGAATTTGTGGATATCCTGGTTAGTTTGCATTATTAGCAGGCCAATCAGACCTCTGCAGCCTGCCCGGCGGAGAAGAAATAGAGGACTTTTTTTCTGACGGGCAGTCCCAGAATCTTCTCCAGCGCCGTGCTGTAGGCGGTCAGCTGCGGACAGTAGAGCGCCAACTTTTCCGGCAGGGTCGCGGCAGTCACATAGTCCGTTTTGAAATCCACTACCGTAACCGCGCCGTCCTTTACTGCGAACAGGTCCACCACACCCTGCAGCATGACCTCCTCCCCGTCCAGGCCGGGGAAATACTCCCCGCCGGAGACCAGGAAGCTGAACCGGTACTCCCGCTGCAGCTCCTCCGCCTGCCGCAGCTCTTCCGCCAAGGGCGAGGCCAAAAACCGCCGGATGACCCCCTGCGGCACAGCGTCCGCCTGTTCCTGGGTCAGCAGCCGCCGCTCCACCAGATCCTCAACCACCGCTTCGATATCCACCTTCTCTTGCAGCGGCACATGCTGCATCACCAGATGGATCGCCGTGCCCCTCTCAGCGCCGTCCAGAGGCCGCTGTCCCATAAGGAACCGGGGCGCAGCAAAGGTCTGGCGGGCATAGGGCTGGACGGTCTCCTCAGCAATTTCCCGGTCCTTCTCCCGGCCCTTCAGCTGGGTGGCGGTGAGCTTGGTGGGCGCGGTACAGGCGGACGGATAGGGATAGACAAAGTCCAGCGCTTCCCGGTCCACCGGCAGCGCCTCCACGCTGGGAACAGCGCCGCCGTCTGTCTCCGGGGTCCGGACCGGCGCCTCGCTATAGGATGCGCCGTCGTGATATTCCACAATCCAGGGCGTATCTTCCCGCAGGGCCCAGCTTCCGGTCTCCTGTCCCGCCAGGGCGCGCAGCTCCCCGGCCTCATGCCGCCGGAGAAGCGGCAGAAGAATCCACTCCGCCATGGACCTGGCGCTGTCCACCGTCTCCGGCGGAACCGGGAGGGCAGAGAGAGCCGACAGGGTTTTCAGCTTTCCCGCCGCACCAGACATGGAAGCCGTCATGATGAGCTTTTCCTTGGCGCGGGTCATGCCGACATAGAGCACCCGCATCTCCTCGGAGCGCATCTCCCGGCTCATGATGCCGGACACCGCGTCCCGCGCGGCGGTGGCGTAGCGAATCCGCCGGTCCAGATCGATATACATGGGCCCTAGCCCCAGCTTGGGATGGACCAGTACCGGCGTTTGCAGATCCGCCTTGTTGAACGTTTTGTTCAGGTCCGCCAGGATAACGATGGGAAATTCCAGCCCCTTGGAGCGGTGGATACTCATAATCCGCACCCCGGCGGCGTCGCCGGTGGCGGTGACGGGCTGCTCCCCGCTCTCCAGCAGGCGGCGCAGATGGGACACGAAGGCGAACAAGCCCTTGTACCCTGCCGTCTCGAAAGCCCGGGCGTGCTCATAGAGGGCGATCAGGTTCTCCCTCCGGCGCTTCCCGTTGGACATGGCGCCAAAGACCCCCAGCACGTTCAGTTGGTTGTACAGCCGCCAGATCAGCCGGTGCATACTCATGTCCCTGGCCAGACTCCGCAGCTCATCCAGCTGTCTGAGGAACGCCTCGCACTCCGGCTCCCCGCTGGCCTCCAGCGCCTCGTAGAAGTCGCCGGAGGGGTGTTCGCCCCGGATTACCGCCAGACGGTCCGGCGAGAAGCCCATCAGGGGCGAGCGCAGTACGGTAATCAGTGGAACGTCCTGCCGGGGATTGTCCAGAATTTGCAGAAGCGCGCAGACCACCGCCACCTCCATGGCGGAGAAGAAGTCCTCATCCTCTTGGATGGCGCAGGGAATGTTTTGCTCCGCCAGGGCGCGGGCGTAGTGGCGCAGCCGGGGACCGGGGGAACGCATGAGAATCACGATATCCTCCGGCGTACAGGGCCGCAGGCTCCCGTCCTCCCCGGTGACGGGATAGCCCTCCCGCAGCAGTCCGGCAATCCGCGCCGCCGCGAACCGGGCCTCCAACAGCGCGCTGGAGACGCGGACCGCCGCCCCCCGCTGGTTCCGGGGCGTCTCCAGCAGATGGAATTCCGCCTGACAGTCCTCACGGGGCGGCAGGTAGTCCGCGCCGAAGTTCAGGCGCTCCGCTTCGCCGTAGTCGATCTCGCCCATTTCCCGGGACATGACCGCCTCAAAGACAAAATTCACCGCGTCCAGCACCGGTTGGCGGGAACGGAAATTCTGACTGAGCAGGATACGCCGGGGCTTGCCGTCTCCCGCCAGCTCCACATCCGGGTAGAGGCGGTATTTCTCCAGAAAGATCGTGGGGTCCGCCAGACGGAAGCGGTAGATGGACTGCTTCACGTCCCCCACGGTAAAGAGGTTCTGCCCGTTCCGGGATACCGCGTCAAAGATGCAGTTCTGCACCTGGTTGGTGTCCTGGTATTCGTCTACCATCACCTCCCGGTAGCGTCCCGCCGTCACCGCCGCCAGAGGCGTGGGCCGGCCGTCCTCCCCAAGCAGCAGGCGGATGGCGTAGTGCTCCTGGTCGGAGAAATCGGTGGCGTTGCGCCGCAGTTTCTCCTTTTGGTATGCCCGCCCGAATTCCATGCACAGATCCAGCAGGGCCTCCATCGCCGGGGCGGAGCGGCGCAGGTCCTCTCCTGCGTCCCTGCCTCCGATCTCCAGAATGGTCCAGGCGGCGGTCACCTCCTTCTTGCAGCAGCTCCACACATTCTTCATCTTGTCCTTCAGCTCCGGGGACTCACATTTCCGCGCGGCGGTGAGTCTGGGGAATGCGGCCCGCCGCGCGGCGGCCTCATCCCAGCCCGCTTCCGTTCCTTCCGCGAAAGCATCCAGCGAAGCGGCGGCCTGCAGGAAGCATCCGGAGTACGCCTTATGCAGCGCCCCGTCCCCCGCCATCTCCGATACGCTGGAGCGCAGAACAGACGCCCAGTGCCGGACCTTCCGGCCCAGGCCGGACAGCAGGACCTGGCCATATTCCGTCTCCCCGATGTCCTCCGGCAGGCTGGCCCATGCCGCTCTCTGCTCCTCCAGCCAGCGGTCAGGATAGGCGTGGCTCTGCACTTTTCCATAGAGGTCCAGCGTCAGCTCCTCCAGCCCACGGTCGTCCCGGCCGAAGCCGAAGCAGTCCGCCAGCTGGACCTGACCCGGGGTCATGTCCGTATAGAACGCCTCCAGCACCCGGGGCAGCACCCGGCGGCGCAGCAGCTCCGCCTCGCTCTCGTCCAGTACCCGGAAGTCGGAGGACAGCCCCTGTCCTTCCCCCAGGTCCAGCAGGTGGACGTTCTCCCGCAGCAGGGCGGTACAGAAGGAGTCGATGGTCTTGATGTCCGCCTGATAAATCAACAGCAGCTGCCGCTGCAAATGGCGGTCGCCGGGGCTCTGGGTCATGCGCTGGCTCAGCTCGTGGGCGATGCGCTCCCGCAGCTCGGCGGCGGAGGCGCGGGTATAGGTGATGATAAGGAAGTCGTCCATGCTGGCCTGCTCCTCCCCCAGCACCCGGCGGAACAGGCGGTCCACCAGCACCCGGGTCTTGCCGCTGCCTGCGGCGGCGGAAACCAGTACGCGCCCGCCGGTATCATTTACCACAGCCTGTTGGCTTTTGGTCAGTTGTACGGCCATTTTCCCACTCCCTTCCGGATGGCCTCATCCACCTGGCCCCAGAACTCCTCCGGCGTCACCGGGCAGATCATCTCCATATGGTCTCCGCCCTCTCCATCCGCGAAATGGCAGGCGGAGGCAAACTCACAGTAGGTACAGGCGTTATCATTCTCGCTGCTGCCGCAGGGGTCCGCGTCGATGTTGCCCCCGTTCAGCTCCCCGGCGATATCCTCCAGCAGCTTGTCCACATACCTGCTCAGCTTCCCCAGTTCCTCGGCGGTGGCAAGCCCGCCGGTGACCGTCCCCCGGGTCAGCTTCAGCGGCAGGAACCGGGATTCCTCCAGGGAGCTGTGCTCCATGGCGTGGAGAACCTCCGGCCGGGACAGCACCAGCCCCGTGCGGCGCAGCTCCTTGTCCAGCGCGGCGCGGATCTCTTCCGGAGATGCCTCCCGGCCCTTGCCCACCAGCACGTCCCGCGCCGGGAAGTACAGCACCCCCGCCGGGACCACTTCCTTCCCGAAATACGCCCTCCCCTCCCGCTCCAGGGCGAAAAGATACAGCAGCATCTGGATGTTCAGCCCATAGCGGACGTCGCTGAGATCGAACGCCTTTTTGCCGGATTTGTAGTCCACCACCCGCAGGTACAGCTTGCCGTCCTTCAGCCAGCCGTCCACCCGGTCCACCTTCCCCGACACGGTCAGGGACGCGTCTCCAGTCCGGATGGAGATAGCGGGCATAGCCTCCCCCTCGCCGAACCCCAGCTCGAACGCAATGGGCGTAAAGTCAGAGCAGCTCAGCTCGTCGGCCACATTTTCAATGATGGTCCCCACCGTCTTGCGCAGGCGGCGGAAAAGGTACTTGAACCGCTCCTCCCGCTTATCGAAGCCGGGCATGGTGGAATTTATGTAATCCTGAATGGCGCCGCCGGTCAGCCGCGACAGCGTCCGCTTGTCCACCTCCGCAAAACCGCCCCGCTCCATCGCCCCGCGTGTCACCCGCTCCAGCACATAGTGGAGGAAGGTGCCCACCTGCACAGCGTCAAATCCGGCGGGCGTCCGCTCCCTGGCCCGGAGGCCGTACTGCATGAAGTAGGCGAAGTGGCAGGAGCTGACCTTGTCGATGCGGCTGGCGGACATCCGGTAGCTGTGGCCGTACAGGGTTTTCACCGCCGCTGGGGAGAGGCGGCCTCTGGTCATCCCCGCGGCGCGCTCCATTGCGTCCAGGGACGCGCGCCAGCGCACGTCCCCGGCAAAATAGCTCCACAGCGCCCCGCCCCGCTCTCCGCCCGCCAGCTCCAGAGCAGGAACAGGCGCGGTGAGACGGCAGGCAGCGGCGTCTACAGCCACCTCCCTCACCTCCGGCAGCAGGGCCTTGATCCTGCCCACCACGAAGGAGGGCCGCAGCGGCGTCCCGTTCAGATCGGCCGCGGGCCATGTCACGACCAGCCGCTGGCTGGGCTGGGCCAAGGCAGCGTAGAGGTTCTGCAGCTCAATGTGGAACAGCTCCATGCCGCTGGGAGCCAGCTCGATGCCCTGCTCCCGCAGGCGCTCCCGGTCCTCCCGGCTCAGAAGCCCGATGTTGGACTGGACAGCAGGCAGCACATGGTCGTTGGCTCCCATAAGGAACAGGCACCGGATGCGGTGACGGTCGTTGCGGGTGATCTGGCTGGCCTGGACCTGGTCCAGAGACACCGGGATCGTACCTACATCATACTGCGTCAGCACCAGCTGCAGGAGCCTCGCGAACTCCTCCGTATCCAGCGGCGTGTCCCCCAGAATTGCGGCGGACTGATCCATCACCTCACACAGCAGCTCCCACAGCTGGCCGTACTCCCTGGCCTGCTGGAGCTCTCCCAGCTCCTCCAGCCGCGCGGTGCGCCGCGCCAGCTGCTCCGCCAGCCCCAGCTCCTCCAGAAACACCCACAGCACCGTCAGCTTCTCTCGGGCAGAGTCGTACTCCCTGAGTCCCTTCGCCAGCCGCCCCAGCGGACCTCCTGCCCGCCGGCGCAGGGCGTTGATCTGCTCCAGGCGCTCCCGCTGGGCGTCGGTGAACTCCTCCCGCCAGCCGTCCGGGTTGGCGGTCCAGTCCTCGTCCCGGACCCACATGGACCCGTGGACGTCCCAGGTGATGACGTAATTCTCCAGCAGGTCGCACTCGCTGTCCGACAGCCCCGCCAGCCCGGTTTTCAGCCACCGGAACATGTCCTCGTACTCGTAGCCCCCCGCCACCGCGTCCAGGGCCCCCGCCAGCAGACTCAGCACTGGCTTCTCCAGCACATCGCTGCGGCGGCTGAGGTACACTGGCACGCCATAGCGTTCGAACACGTTCTCAATGGTAGCGGCGTACTCGTCCAGGTTGCGGGCCGCCACGCCGATCTCCCGAAAGCGGCAGCCCTCTTTCCGCACCAGCTCCAGTATTCTTGCGGCCACGTACTCCACTTCGGCGAACATATTCTCCGCTTTCACCAGCTCCACACCGCCGCAGTTCCCTGTCCATTTCTCAACAGGTCCGAAGAAACGGTTCGCCATATACTCCAGCGCGGTCTCCGGCGGCTTGACGGGCAGCGTCTCCGTCCGGCTCTCCACGCCGCAGTCCGCCGCCAGCCGCTCCAGGCAGCCCCTGGCCCGCAGCCCCTGCTGGAAGATCTCCAGCTCACTGTCGTCCCCCAGCAGTGTCACCGTCACCGACTTCGCCTGCCGCAGCAGGATAGCGATGACCTCCAGCTCCTGTCCGGTAAAATAGGTGAAGCCGTCCAGATAAATGTTCTTTTCCTTGGCGTACTCCGACCGCTCCAGCCGGTCCAGCAGCTTTTCCATAAAATCCCGCCGGTCCTCCCCGCCCTGGTTCAGGCGGGACAGGTAGGCGGCGTAAATCAGGGACAGGTCCCGTACCTTCTCCCCGCTGACGCCCTCCAGTACGCCCACCACATCCCCCAGGTCCTCCGGCATCACCCGGCAGGAGATCAGCTCGTCGCACAGCGTCACCAGCTCCTGCAAAAAGGGCGCCCGCCGGGAAGGCTTGGCGTAGACCGTCAGCTGGGACAGCACCTCCCGCAGGGCAAGCTGCATCATCAGCAGCTTGCCCCCCGCGTCCAAAGTCCCGTCCACCGCGCCGCCCACCTCGTTGAGCACCCGGCTCGCCAGCTGCCGCAGGCTCAGCACCTCCGCGTACCGAGACGCCTGGGGTCCGCACTCCCGGCACAGGTCCATCTCTGAGCCATGGGAGGCGTGTTCCGGCACCAGCAGCAGGGCCGGCTCCCTCTTCTCCCTGATCTCCGTCAGGACCCGGGCCGACTTGCCCGTGTTGGCCCGGCCCATCCATATGCGCAGCATGTTTTCCCACCTTCCTTTCCCTCACAGTATACCAAGGCACGGCGGGATTTGCAATGGCATTCTGGGCGTGAAAAAAGCGGGGCGATCTCCCATAAAATACATGCACTCCGCCTGAATTGACCCAAATCCAGTTAGATACTGGTAATCTCCTTTTGCAGTCTCTCCGTCTTGATGCCTGCCTTCCCCAACAGCGCCTTTGCAGCACGGATGGAGGGAGGCCGTTCGCTGTTCCCGATCCGGGAGAGGGTTACCGGGCCGCAGACATCCTCGCTCAGCTTCTGCATGAACTTGTTATGGAATCCGCCGTCCCTTACTTTGCCGGGGACAAGACCCCGAAGGAGACCGCGAGCATCATCCGGAACCGGATGAGCCTGCATAGCAACGAGAGAGAGGCAGCCCGCCCCGAAAAATCCGAAACAATATGGACACCGCTCTTGAAAATGAGCAGTGTCCATCGTATAATGTTTGGGGGATTTCCCCAAAATATGACCACACGGTCAGGAAAGGAAGAGAACTATGAAGAAACGAGCATTGACCCTGCTGCTGGTCTTCGCCATGCTGCTGTCCGCGTGTCCCATCGCGCTGGCGGCAGAGGACGCGGGGACCCGCGAAACCAACTTCTTCCCCCAGCAGCCCCATGCCGACGTGGACTACGCCGACATGGAGTACGAGCACATTGACGCCGCTCCCCTGCTGGAGGAAATGACGGCTATTCAGGCCCTGCTCTCCGATGCGGCCAACGCCGCGGCGGTGGAGAAGCGCTTCAACGCCGTCATGGACCGGATGATGGAGCTGTTGACCATGTACAATCTGGTCTACATCCAGCACAGCCAGAACGTAATGGACGAGACTGCCGCCAGCGAACTGGAGTATGCCTCCGAGACGTACACCAAGGTGGCGGACGCCGTCAGCATCCTGATGAAGGCCGTACTGGAGTCCCCCTGCGCGGCGTTCCTGAAGGAGGAGCTGACGGAGGAGGATGTGGCCTACTATCTGGCCTATAAGCCCATGAGCGAGGAGGAGCTGGCCCTCAGCCAGAGAGAGACCGCCCTGAGCAACGAGTACGATCAGGCCGCCGCCAGCATCACCGTGGAATACGGCGGCGAGGAGTGGACCAGCGATGACGCGTACTACGCCTACCTTCAGGGCCTCATCAGCTACGAGGACTATGACGCCATCAGCACGTCCTACGTCAAGAAGCAGAACGAGGTCCTGGGCGAGATCTACCTGCGCATGGTGGACCTGCGCCGCGAAGTCGCCGCTGCCAACGGCTATGACAACTACGGCGATTACGCCTATGAGGTCGTCTATCAGCGGGACTACACCCAGGAGGATATCCAGTCCTTCCACAAGGCAGTGAAGGAGGGCGGCTATTACGAGCTCTACACCGACCTCAGCGAGCTGATTAACAGCGAACTGGATATGGACATCTACTACGCCGATTACACCGGCCTGGATTCCTTGGAGCTGGTGGAATCCTATATCAAACGCATGTCCAGCGAGATGGCGGAGTCCTTTGCCTACATGCGCGGGCATGGCCTGTACGACTACGGCGAGGGCGAGTACAAGGACGGCAGCGGCTACACCACCATGCTCTACAGCTACGGCGCGCCCTTCTTTTTCAACACGCCCTATGGGATGCTCTACGATTTCACCACCATTATCCACGAGTTCGGACACTACAACAACTTCTACTGGGAGGGCGCAGGCTGGAACGACGCCAGCTCCAGCCACGACCTGGCCGAGGTCCACTCCCAGGGCCTGGAGCTGTTGTTCAGCCACTGGTACGATGAGATTTTCTCGGACAGCGCCCAGTTTGTCCAGGACTATCTGCTGTCCAACCTGATCAACGCCATCGTTCAGGGCGCGATTCACGATGAGCTCCAGCAGTACGTCTACTCTGAGACGGACCTGACGCTGGAAAAGATCAACCAGAAGTACCGCCAGCTTGCCGGTGAGTACGGCATGGTCCCCGCAGACGATCCCCGCACGGAGATGTACAGCTGGTGCCAGATCCCCCACACCTTCGTCAGCCCCTGCTACTATATCAGCTATGCTGTCTCCGCCGCCGGAGCGTTTTCCTTCTGGCTGGACACGCTGGATAAGGATTACTTCGACGTGGTGGACGAGTATCTGAAGTTCACCGCCCTGCCCGCCGACATGGGCTTCCAGGAAAGCTTCGCCCAGCTGGGGATTGACAACCCCATCACGCCGGAATATATCGCGGAGCTGGCCCAGGCCCTGCGGAAGGCCACGGACGTGGACGGCCGGCTGGCCAGTGTTCCCCCGGCGGACCTGACCGGGGAGGAGTGGTTCTATGAGCCGCTCATGGTTCTCTTCCAGGCCGGCATCGCCGCCGTGGACGACGAGCACTATATCCGCCCCTATGACAGCGCCCTGTGGAATGACGCGGCTCTCCTGGTCGTCACCCTGACCAATGAGATCATCGCGACGTCGGATCTGGAGAGGGGCGGCGAGCCCATCACCCGTGCGGAGTTCGCGGAGCTGCTGGCTGAAAAGCTGGAGCTGACAGGTACGGGAGACTCTCCCTTCACCGATACGGATAGCGCCGCCGTAGCCGCCCTGGCGGAGCTGGGCGCAGTCAACGGTTACGAGGACGGCACCTTCAAGCCTGACCAGGAGCTTTCCCGCGCGGAGATGTACGTCATCGCCTACCGCCTTGTCATGAGCGTCCTTGCCCAGCTTATGGAGGGCGTCGCGGCGTAACCGTGCGTCAGCCCTTTTATCTGTTACAGAGAAGCGCCCCCTGGAGCAAGCTCCAGGGGGCGCTTCTCATGGATGAAATTTATCGAACAGACTCCACAAACCGCAGAAAGGCCGCTCTCCCCTGCTGGTCACGCTCGAACACGCCCGCGTGCTCAAGTACCCTGGCAAACACCCTGCCCACCTCATCCCGCAGGATGCCCTCCACGTTTTCAGCGGTGAAGGCATACCGCTCTCTCAGTTCAGCGGCCCAGAGGGCGTGCTTTTCCAGCTCCGGGTCCTCCGCCGGGCTGCCGCCGGCGGCCAGGACCTCTCCCAGCCGGGCCAGCTCGCCCCTCAGCCGCGCGGGAAGCACCGCAAGGCCCATGACCTCAATAAGACCGATGTTCTCCTTCTTGATATGGTGCAGCTCCGCGTGGGGATGATATACTCCCATGGGATGCTCGGGCGTTGTGATATTGTTCCGCAGCACCAGATCCAGCTCGTACTTTCCTTCCCGTATCCGGGCGATGGGCGTGATGGTGTTGTGCGGCTCGCCGTCCGTCTCCGCAAAGATGAACGCGGCTTCATCCGTATAGCTCCTCCAGGCATTCAGAATTTTTTCCGACAGATCGATCAGCCGCCCGTCGTCCCCGCACCGCAGCCTCAGGACGCTCATAGGCCATTTGACAATGCCCGCCTCCACGTCCTCAAAGCCGGGGAAGCTGACCGGCTGCTCCACCGGAGCCTTCTCCATAGCGAAGGTGTACCGTCCGCCCTGGAAGTGGTCGTGGCTGAGGATGGAACCGCCCACGATAGGCAAATCCGCGTTGGAGCCTACGAAATAGTGGGGGAATTGCTTCACAAAGTCCAGCAGCTTTCGGAATGTGGAGCGGTCGATTTTCATAGGGACGTGCTGTCCGTTGAAAACGATGCAGTGCTCGTTGTAGTAGACGTAGGGGGAGTACTGGAAGAACCACTGCTGGTTGTCGATGGTGAGGGGGATGACCCGATGGTTGCCCCGGGCAGGATGGTTCATGCGTCCGGCGTAGCCCTCGTTCTCCCGGCAGAGCTGGCACTTGGGATAGCCGCTCTGGGGGGCGTTTCTGGCGGCGGCGATGGCCCTGGGATCCTTCTCCGGCTTGGAGAGGTTGATGGTGATGTCCAGTTCGCCGTACTCCGTGGGCGTCACCCACTTGACATCCTTTTCGATGCGGTAGGTGCGGATATAGTCGACACTCATACAGAACTGGTAAAACCAATCCGTGGCATATTTTTTGTTGTGGCCATAACGCGTCTGAAATGCCCGGATCACAGCCGTGGGCCGGGGCGTCAGGATGCCCATCAGCCTGGTGTCCAGCAGGTCCCGGCTGGTGATATCGTCCTCAATGATCCCACGGGCCACAGCATCATCCAGAATGGCGCGCAGCATGTCCTCCAGCAGACAGGGGCACAGGATACTCTCAGGCTCCTCGTAATCGTCCAGCTTCAGCGCCTCCAGCAGCTGGTTGCGGGCCCATACCCGGTCAGCCTCTCCAATCAGCTCGTCCTGAACGGCGTAATCCACCAGCGTCTCGATATACACATTGACATCGTTCATCTCCGTCCCCCTTACGCCAGCCGCACGCCGCCCACGGGGCGGATGGTCAGCACATGGCACATCCCTTCACCCAACCGCCGCTCAATTCCTGCCTTGAAGCCCTCCAGCATCTCCAGCGGCACGAACGCCTGGACCGTCCCGGCAAATCCGCCGCCGTGGACCCGGCAGGCCCCCGCCGTATCCAGCAGGTCCTCCGCCAGCGCGAGGGCAAAAGCCACGTCCTGATGCTCCGTATACCCGGCAGGGACCACGTTTTGCAGGTACCGCCAGCTGGAGAGGCCGGATTCCCTGACTTCAGACAGGAAAAAGTCAAAGTCTCCCCGCCGCAGGGCCGCCACCTGGCTCGCCACCCGGTGATTCTCATGATAGACATGCATCGCCCGCAGTACGGCCCGGTCGCCGCACTCCTTCCGCAGCTCAGGCAGGGCGGCAAACAGGTCCGTCCCCGGTATTTCCCTCAGTACGCTCTTTCCGAAGTGGGCGCAGATTTTCTTCAGCTCATTGGGCACGGCGGCGTATTCGTCCGTCAGGTCCGCGTGGTCCGCGCCGCTGTCGATGATGCACAGGGCGTGTCCGGCGGAGGCAAAATCAAAGTCGATCTTCTCCACTACCGGATGATCGTTGTCCGCAAAGTCAATCGTCACCATGCCGCCCACGGAGCAGCCCATCTGGTCCAGCAGGCCGCTGGGCTTGCCGAAATAGACATTTTCGGCGTACTGTCCGATCTGGGCCAGCTCCACCGGGGTACATTTATTGTCGTTAAACAGGCTGTTGAAGATGTTCCCCAGCAGCACCTCCAGCGCGGCGCTGGAGCTGAGGCCGCTGCCCTTTAAAACGTCGGACTTGGTGTAGGCGTTGAAGCCCT
This sequence comes from Oscillospiraceae bacterium, assembly GCA_022800525.1. Taxonomy (GTDB): domain Bacteria; phylum Bacillota; class Clostridia; order Oscillospirales; family Oscillospiraceae; genus Pelethomonas. The sequence goes on along the minus strand of JAAWQM010000009.1, from coordinate 41,167 downwards.
CCAGCTGGCACCCCTGCCGGGCGAACCACGCGGCAATGCCCCGCAGGATGGAGACGGACCGGTTGTACTCCCCTGGATGGACCTCCAGGTCATCCAGGTCCACCACGTCCAAAGGAAATCCCTCGCTCTGGAGCCGGGCAACCCGCTCCCCGTTGGGGACCACGGCGGCGATGATATCCAGGTTCACGCTGCCGGTCAGGACCTTGCCGTGCTGGTGGTCGGTGTGGTTGCCGCCGATCTCCGTGCGGCCCGGCGCGGAAAACACTGCCGCCCGGTCATACGGGCCGAAGGTATCCGTCAGGCCCTGGAACAGAGTCTGATACCGCTTGATCTGAGCGGGCGCGGCGGCGGGGCCGTACAGCGTCCGGACCGCCTGCTCCAGCTTTGCGAAATCAGTCAGGGGAGAAAATGTATATTCCATAGCTGCCTCCAAATAAAACACGTTGTCTGCAGGTATTTATTGCCACTCATTATAGAATCCATCCCATCGGTTTAACATGGATTTTTTATGCATATTCAACCACTTTTTGGTCAAAATGAGCTCCGGCCGCAGCCGGAGCTCATTTCAACTGCCGGAAGAGCAGTCATGTATCCTCTTTCGCCTCACTCCGCCGCTGGGCGGCGTACTGCCGGGGCGAGACGCCCTTTACCTCCTTGAAGGCCCGGGAGAAGTAGAACGGGTCCTCAAAGCCCACCGAATTGGAGATCTCCTGGATGGAGCAGCCGGTGCTTGTGAGCATGGCGCAGGCCCGCTCAATGCGGTATTCCAGCAGAAACCGCTTGGGGGATATCTGGAAGCGCTTGATGAACCGCCGGTACAGGCTGGAATGGCTGACGGAGGCGTAGGCCGCCAGTCCCTCCACCGTGATGGGCTCCTCATAGTGGTTGACAATATATTCCGCCGCCAGCTGGGCGCAGTCCTGGGCCTCGCTTCCCAGATTCTTCTGCCGCTGGGCCGTTCGCACCAGATAGGACAGCAGGCTGTAAAGCCGCGCCGTCATCTCAAGCTGTTCCCAGGGCTGGGTTCCATAGCAGGTATAGACCGCCTCCATTCTCTCCCGCAGCGCTTCGCTGTCCCGTCCGAAAAAGACCGGCTCCTCCGGCGTGAAATCCGTCCGCTCCATGTACCCTTTGGCGTCCATCCCGCTAAAGCCTACCCAGAGATACTCCCACGGGTCCTCCCCGCTGGCAGCGTAGTGGATCGTTGTATCTGGATAGATCAGGAAGGTGTCCCCCGCGCTCAGTTCATACCGCTTGTCCCTGTGTGTGTATACGCCTTTCCCGCTCAGCACGTGGTGGAGCAGGAAGTGGTTGCGCACGCCAGGGCCCCAGCCATAGCCTGGGGGGCACTGTTGACAGCCCGTATTCTGGACATAGAGTGATGCCATCCGGCGTTCCAGCTTCATGGAATGTTTGTAGACGCTACTAGATTCTTGCATAGACATCCTCCTCTTTCGCAGATTGCCTGCCCGGGCTGACGGGCAGCGGGAGGGCGCTCCTCCCGACATGGTTATTATACAAAAACCTTCCCAATTTGTCCACCATGGATATACACTTTCTGTTAAAAATTCGACGAATTTACTGTTTTGACAAACAATTTCGCTATTGTTTGTTGAAACTGACAGGAAAAGCAGCGGCCATCCGGCCTATTATCGTGCGCTTTCCGTCATTGACTTTTTCGTTATACCGTGCTACTATGCTAAAGTACAAAAGCAAAGAAAGGGGTCAACTCATGGACGTGTTCCATACGCCGGGCGCGGAGCTGCTGGTCCAGGCCGTTCTGTCGCTGAAAACAGAAGAGGAATGCAGAGCCTTTCTGGAGGACCTGATGACCGGGAGGGAGATTCACGACTGCTCCCAGCGCATTCTGGTGGCGGCGCTGCTGCGGCGGAATCTGGTCTACAGCCGCATTGCGCAGGAGACCGGCGCAAGCAGCGCCACCATCAGCCGGGTCAACCGCTGCTGCGTCTACGGCGCGGGCGGATATCAGACAGTGCTGGAGCGGATGGAAGAGGGCGGCAACTGACGATTTGTCCCCAAAGAGCAGTCGCTGGAGCGGATACCCCCTTCCAGCGGTCATCGAGCGGTTCGAAGCGTATTGGGAATACGCCGGAAGGCCAATCCATATTGCGCACATGACGCACCCGGTATTTGAATTGAAGGCAAAGCGTTTCATCTAGGAGGATCAAAAAATGCTGGAATCCCCTTCCCTGCGGCCCGACGAGCGGGCCGGACTCATGCTGCGGGAGCTGTACCACCGGCACGGCTACCAGTCCTACCGCATGAGCAAGTTTGAACCATACGACCTCTACGCGAAAAACAAGAGCTTCCTGGTCAGCGAGCACATCCTGACCTTCACCGATACCGACGGACGGCTGATGGCCCTGAAGCCGGACGTCACTCTGTCCATCATCAAGAACATCCAGCCCTCAGCACAGACGCTGGAGAAGGTTTACTACAGCGAAAACGTCTACCGCACCTCTACCGCCTTCATGGGCTACCGCGAGATCATGCAGACCGGTTTGGAGTGCGTGGGCGCGCTGGACCTGCCTGCTATGGGCGAGGTGCTTGCTTTGGCGGCGGAGAGTCTGGGCCTGCTCAGCGGAGCGTATCTGCTGGACCTGGGCCATGTGGGGCTGGTGTCCGGCCTTTTGGCGGAACAGGCGGAGGACAGCGTCCGCGCCCGCCTGCTGACCGAGCTGGGGCGAAAAAACGCCTCCGCTATCCGCGCCCTCTGCGCTCAGGCGGGTCTGTCCCATGAAACGGCGGAAAAGCTCTGCCGCCTCTCTCGGACATATGGCCCGGCCCCGGAAATTCTGCCGCAGCTGCGGGAGCTGGCCTCCGGCCAGGAGGCCAGAGCCGCGCTGGAGGAGCTGGAGGGGCTTTGCCGTATTCTGGAGCGGCTGGAGCTGCTGGGCCGGGTGCGCCTGGACTTCTCCATCGTCAATGACATGCGCTACTATAACGGCGTGATTTTCCGGGGATACCTGCCGGGGCTGGCCAGCGGCGTACTGGCCGGGGGGCGGTACGACAACCTGATGCGTCGCATGGGCAAGACCGGTCAGGCCATCGGCTTCGCGGTGTATCTCGACCAACTGGAGCGGCTGGAGGAGGACGGCGAGTACGATGTGGACACGCTGCTGCTCTACAGCGCTCAGGACGACCCCTCCGCCGTGGCGGAGCGGGCCCGGACGCTGCTGGCGGAGGGACGGTCCGTCCGCATGGAGCGGTCAGTTCCCCAGGGGCTGCGCTGCCGGGAGCTGGTATACTTTGCGGAAAGAGGGCAGGCGTGATGGAGCTTCTGAATATCGCCCTCCCAAAGGGCCGTCTTGGTGAAAAGGTATACGCCTGTTTCAAGGCCGCCGGATACCCCTGTCCGTCCATCGAGGAGGAAAACCGGAAACTGATTTTTGAAAACGCGGAGGCCGGAGTCCGGTATTTCTGGGTAAAGCCCTCTGACGCAGCCATCTATGTGGAACGGGGCGCGGCGGACATCGGCGTGGCCGGAAAGGACATCCTCCTGGAGTACGAGCCGGACGTCTATGAGCTGGCGGACCTGGGGCTGGGTAAGTGCAGAATGTGCGTGGCGGCGAAAAAGGATTTCCGGGACCGGATGGACCGGGTCCTGCGGGTGGCGACCAAGTTCCCGCATATCGCGGGGAGCTACTACGCCGCCATGAGCCGCGAAATTGATATCATCCATCTCAACGGCTCCATTGAAATCGCCCCGATTCTGGGCCTCAGCGACGTGATCGTAGATATTGTAGAAACCGGCAAGACCTTGCTGGAAAACGACCTGGAGCCCAAAACGGCCATCGTGTCCATCTCCGCCCGGCTGATCGCCAACAAGGTCAGCTATAAATTCAAGCATGAACAGATCACGGAGCTCTGCCGCCGGGTGGAAGGGCAGACCGGGAAAGGATCAGTATGATAAAGATTTTAGACGCGGCTCAAGTCTCCCCCGCAGAGATTTTGGCCAGGACAGAAGACAAGCGGGACATTTCCGGCATCGTCGCCGGTATCATCAGGGATGTGCGGCAGAACGGCGACGCCGCCCTGCTGCGCTATGCCATGGAGTTCGACAGGGCGGAGCTGGAGGCGCTGGAGGTCCCCCGGGAGCAGATGGACCAGGCGCTGGCGGACATGGAGCCGGACCTGCGGGACGTGCTGGAGGAGGCGGCGGAAAACATCCGTGCTTTTCACCGGCGGCAGGTGCAGAATGGGTTCATCATCTGCGACACCCCCGGCGTGGTGCTGGGGCAGAAGGTTACGCCCATTGAAAAGATCGGCGTATATATCCCCGGCGGCACCGCTCCCCTGCCCTCTACGGTCCTGATGGACTGTATCCCCGCCAAGATTGCCGGATGTCCGGAGCTTGTCATGGTCTCCCCTCCCACCTGCGGCGGGGATATCAGCCCCGCTATCCTGGCGGCGGCGAGGATTGCCGGAGCGGACCGGGTCTTCCGCTGCGGCGGGGCGCAGGCAATCGCCGCGCTGGCCTACGGGACAGAGACAGTGCCAAGGGTTGATAAGATTGTTGGCCCCGGCAACGCTTTCGTAGCGGAAGCCAAGCGGCAGGTATTCGGGATTGTGGGCATCGACATGATTGCCGGCCCCAGCGATATCCTGGTCATCGCTGACGGAAGCAGCAGCCCCCGCCCTGTAGCCGCCGACCTTCTCAGTCAGGCGGAGCACGACAGCGGCTGCGCCGTTCTGGTCACCGATTCCCCCGCCCTGGCCCGGGCCGCAGCGCGGGAGCTGGAACGGCAGCTTGCAGAGCTGCCGACGGAGGAGACCGCCCGGGCGTCCCTGGAAAAGAACGGGAAGATTGTTCTTGTCAAAGACATCCCGGAGGCCGTCCGCATTGCCAACGCCCTGGCCCCCGAGCACCTGGAGCTGTGTGTGGACAATCCCTTCGACTACCTGGAGCAGGTAAAGAACGCCGGGTCCATCTTCCTGGGCCGCAGCACACCGGAGGCAGTGGGGGATTACTTCGGAGGGACCAACCACACCCTGCCCACCTACGGCACCGCCCGCTTCTCCAGCGCGCTGTCGGTGGAGGACTTCGTGAAGAAATCCCAGTTCACCTGCTATAGCGGGGACGCCCTGGCCGCTGCGGCGGAGAAGATCGCCCGGTTTGCCCGGCTGGAGGGCCTGGAGGCCCATGCAAGAAGCGCCCTGATCCGGGGAGAAGGAGAGTCAATATGAGCAGATTTCTAAGCCAGCGATTCGCCGGCCTGGAGGCTTACATTCCCGGTGAACAGCCCCAGGATATGAACTATATCAAACTGAACACCAACGAGTCCCCCTTCCCCCCCGCCCCGGCGGTTCAGGAAGCGGTAAACGCAGCGGAGATCGGCCGTCTGAACCTGTACCCCGACCCGGAGGGCAGGGCTCTGCGGGAGACGCTGGCGAAACGCTATGGGGTGAAAATGGAGAATATTTTCCTTGCCAACGGGTCCGACGAGCTGCTGAATTTTTTCTTCATGGCCTTCTGCGATGAGGAGAGGCCGGTGGCCTATCCGTCCATCAGCTACGGCTTTTATCCGGTGTACGCCAGCCTTTACCGGCTGCCGCACACTGAGATTCCGCTGCGCGAGGGGTTCCGGCTGGAACCGGAGGACTACTGCGGCATCGGGAAGAACATCGTTATCGCCAACCCCAACGCTCCCACCGGACAGAGCATCAGCGTGGACGATATTGAACGGATTGTTCAGAGCAACCCGGACCATGCGGTCATGATTGACGAAGCCTATATTGACTTTGGCGGTGAGAGCTGCCTGCCGCTGGCAGGGAAATATGAGAACCTGCTGGTATGCCAGACCTTCTCCAAGTTTCGTTCCCTGGCGGGCGGACGGCTGGGCTTCGCCATCGGCAGCCCCGCGCTGATCGGGGACCTGGATAAGCTCAGATATTCTACCAACTCCTACAACATTAACCGCCTTACCATGGCCGCAGCCATCGCCACCATTGAGAACGACGGGTATTATGAAAATAACAGCAGAATCATCCAGGAGAACCGTTCTTACACCACGGAGGCGCTGGGAAGGCTTGGCTTTGAGACCCTGCCCAGCCGGGCCAACTTCATCTTCACCCGCTGCCCCAGGGTGGACGGCGGGCGCCTCTACCGTGAGCTGAAAGCCAGGGGCGTACTGGTGCGGCATTGGGATAAACCAGAAATTGCCGATTGGTGCCGGGTAACCATCGGTTCCCGGGAGCAGATGGATATTTTCCTGGAAAAGGTCCGGGAAATCCTGAAGGAGGCGGAGTGATGCGTCAATCAGAAATTTGCCGCAGGACGGCGGAAACGGATATCCGGCTCCGGCTGGAGCTGGACGGGACCGGGAACAGCCGGATTGATACCGGCTGCGGCTTCCTGGATCATATGCTGACCCTGTTCGCCCGCCATGGCCGCTTCGATCTGGAGGTAACCTGCAGGGGCGACACCTGTGTGGACGACCACCACACAGTGGAGGACATCGCCATCTGCCTGGGGGACGCGTTCGCGCAGGCGCTGGGCGACAAACGCGGCGTAGTGCGCTACGGCTCCATGCTGCTGCCGATGGACGAGGCGCTGATTCTCACCGCCGTCGATCTGTCGGGCCGGGGGATGCTGTGCTATGACCTGCACATCCCCGCCCCGAAGGTCGGGACTTTTGATACCGAGCTGGTGGAGGAATTTCTGATTGCCCTGGCCCGCCGGGGAGATATGACCCTCCACGTCCGCCAGATGGCGGGGAGCAATAGCCACCACATCATTGAAGGCGCATTCAAAAGTCTGGCCCGCTCCCTGGGAACGGCGGTATCAATCGACGCACGGTTTTCCCAGGAAATCCCCTCGACAAAGGGGGTGCTGTAGTGATCGCTATCATTGACTACGGCGTGGGAAACCTGTTTTCGCTGAAAAGCTCCTTTGCCGCTATCGGGGCGGAGACTGTGGTGACAGGGGAGCCGGAGGCCATCCGCAGCGCGGAAAAATTGATCCTTCCAGGCGTGGGCGCGTTCGGCGACGCGGCGGATCTTCTGCGCCGGAACAGCCTGGATAAATTGGTCTGCGAAGAGGCTGGCCGCGGAAAGCCTCTGCTGGGCATCTGTCTTGGGATGCAGCTTCTTTTCGACTACGGCCTGGAGTACGGACGGCATGAGGGACTGGGATTGATTTCTGGCTCTGTACGCCCTGTCGCGGACTATATTCCGTCAGGCTGCAAGATTCCGCACATTGGATGGAACGGGCTCCGCTTCCCCGCCGGGAAGCCGGTCAGCCCGCTGTTCCGCTACATCCGCGAGGGGGACTGCGTGTACTTCGTCCACTCCTTCTGCGGTGCGGAATGCGGCGACAGCGTCATCGCTACAGCGGAGTATGGCGCAGAACTGACGGCGGCAGTGGCACAGAACAGCGTATACGGCGTCCAGTTCCACCCGGAGAAGAGCGGAGAAGTGGGGCTGAACATCCTGCGGGCGTTCTGCGAACTGTAAAGGAGGGGGAAACATGCTTATTTTTCCTGCAATTGACCTGAAGGACGGCAAGGTGGTCCGGCTCTATAAAGGGGACTTCAATACAGTCCATCAGGTTGCGGACGACCCGGCGGAGACAGCCGGGTCCTTCCATGCCGCCGGAGCGCGGTATCTCCACATGGTGGACCTGGACGGCGCAAAGGACGGCGTCCGGAAGAACAGCGCCATCGTGAAGTCGGTGGCGGAAGCCGGACTGAAGATTGAGCTGGGCGGCGGCATCCGGTCCATGGCGGACCTGGAGGCGGTATTTGCGCTGGGCGTGTGGCGGGCGGTCATTGGGTCCGCCGCAGTCTCCAACCCGGAGTTTGTCCGGGAGGCGGTGGAAAAATATGGTCCGGAGCGCATCGCTGTAGGCATCGACACGAAGGACGGTCTGGTCCGTACCGCCGGATGGAAGGAAAACGCCGGATTGGACTATATTTCCTTTTCCAATCAAATGGAATCAATTGGTGTAAAGCATATTGTCTTCACAGATATAGAAACCGATGGAACTCTCTCCGGCCCCTCCTATGAACGCCTGGAAGCGCTGCAAAAAGCAGTCTCCTGCTCGATCACAGCCTCCGGCGGGGTGTCCTCCAACGAGGACCTGCGGAAGCTGCGGGACCGGGGACTCTACGCCGCCATTGTCGGAAAAGCGTGGTATGCCGGAGCCGTCAATCTGGCCCAAGCCGTTAGGGAAGGAGGTCCCCAGTGATTACAAAACGCATCATCCCCTGTCTGGACGTAAAGGACGGACGGGTTGTCAAAGGCGTCAATTTCCTGGGGCTGGCTGACGTCAGTTCTCCGGTGAAGCTGGCGAAATTCTACTCCGACTGCGGAGCAGACGAGCTGGTATTTTATGACATCACCGCTTCATCTGAGGGACGGGCGCTGTTTACCGATATCCTGACGGAGGTCGCCTCCACTATTTTTATTCCCCTTACTGTCGGGGGCGGCATCAACACAGTGGATGATTTTGACCGAGTGCTGAAATGCGGCGCGGACAAGGTCAGCGTCAACTCCGGAGCCCTGCGGGACCCCTCCCTTATCTCTGCGGCGGCAAAGAAGTACGGCGACCAGTGCGTCGTACTGTCCGTCGACGCCAAGCGGGTGGACGGGCAGTTCCGGGTTTTCGCCAAGGGCGGACGGGAGGATACCGGTCTGGACGCCATCGAATGGATCAAGTCCGGCGTCGCCAACGGAGCTGGAGAAATCGTCCTCAACAGCATTGACACAGACGGCGTAAAAAACGGCTTCGACCTGGAGATGCTGCAAGCGGTGTGCGGCATGGTAGACGTACCGGTCATCGCCTCCGGCGGAGCCGGGTGCGCGGAGCACTTCAAAACGCTGTTCCACTCTCTGCCGAAAGTGGACGCCGGGCTGGCGGCTTCCATTTTCCACTTTGGCGAAGTCGCTATCCCCGACTTGAAGCGCGAGCTTGCCAGCGACGGGATTATCATGAGATTGTGAGGAGAGCACATGCTTAACATTGACGAACTGAAATTCGATGCGCAGGGCCTCATCCCCGCCATTGTGGCGGACGCTCAGAGCGGCAGGGTGCTGACCCTAGCCTACATGAACCGGGAGAGTCTGGAGATTTCCATGAAGGAGGGCCGGACCTGCTTCTGGTCCCGTTCCCGGCAGGAGCTGTGGCGCAAGGGTGAAACCAGCGGAAACGTACAGCATATCGCGGACATCACCGCCGACTGCGACCGGGACGCTCTGGTGGTCACTGTAAACAAGGAGGGGCCGGCCTGTCATCTGGGGACAGACTCCTGCTTCAATGACAAGGTCTTCGAGAGCGGACAGCCCGCCCCCTTTTCGGTGGATGGGCTGTATGCGCTGCTGCAAGGCCGGAAAGCCGATATGCCGGAGGGCTCCTATACCACATACCTCTTCCAGAAAGGTATTGACAAAATTCTCAAGAAGGTAGGCGAGGAATGCACGGAAGTCATCATTGCCGGAAAGGCCAATGACAAGGCGGAAACCGTCTATGAGATCGCTGATCTGATGTACCATGTGATGGTGCTCATGGTGGAAATGGGCATTTCCGCAGAGGACGTAACGGCGGAACTGGCCTCCCGCCACGTCATCGACCACAAGGTGAAGCAGGAGAAGATGACCAGATGATCTTACAGAATCTTCACACCCATACCGTCTGCGGCGACGGGAAGAACACGGCTGAAGAGATGGCACAGGGAGCCATTCGGTCCGGCTGCGCGGCGCTGGGGTTCTCAGAGCACAGCCCCTTCCCCCCTGTGGGGGCGCACGACGGCTGGTCCATGCTGCCGGAACACGTTGACAGCTACCGCGCGGAAATACTCCGACTGCGGGAGCAGTACCAGGGACAGCTGGACATCTTCCTGGGGCTGGAGCAGGATATTGACTCCCTGCCGCCCGGCCTGGCCTATGACTATCTGATTGGTTCCGTCCACAACCTGCACATTGCCAGCGGCAAATGGCTGCCAGTGGACGAGAGCGCGGACACCTTCCAGCGTTACGCTCACGAATATTTCGGCGGCGACTGCCTCTCCATGGCGGAAGCGTACTACCGGCTGGAGGCGGAGGTGGCGAAAAGAACCGGGTGCCAGATTGTGGGACACTTCGACCTGATAACAAAGTTCAACGAAGGCGGACGTCTTTTTTCCGAGGACGCTCCCCGATACCGTAACGCCGCGCTGGAGGCTCTGTACGCGCTGCTGGAGCATGATGTCATTTTTGAGATCAACACCGGGGCCATATCCCGCAACTACCGCACTGCCCCTTACCCCGCGCCGTTCCTGCTGAAAGCTATCCGGGAAAAGGGCGGGCGTGTCTGCATCACCAGCGACAGCCACAGCGCGGAGACCATCACCTGCGCATTCCCGATGGCGGCGGAGCTGGCGCTGGCCTGCGGGTTCCGGGAAACCTGGATTCTTACCCGGCGCGGATTCCAGGCAGTTGGGCTGGAGGACTTTTTGAAAGAAGCCGGGGCGCATTGACGGCTCCCGGCTTCTTTGCTATACTACCCTTGGCAAGGATAAAAACACATCCCGGTCGGTAGTCCGGGAGTAGGGCAGCGCTTGCGCTGCCGGACCGGTCGTTGGCGGCAAAGCCGCCAATGACGGTCCTCGCGGCAAGAATTGTCTTATCAGTAACCTGCCTCCTTTGGTTGTCCGTTCCTTGCGGCAAATAAAAAGGAGGAACATCCCAATGGAAACTGCAAAAGCAAAACTCACCGTCCTTTTTGACCCGCCCTTCTGGGCCGGACTGTTCGAGCGAGAGTGCGGAGACCGGTATGAGGTATGCAAGGTCACCTTCGGCGCGGAACCAAAGGACTACGACGTCTACGCCTTTGTGCTGGAGCGCTACTGCACGCTGGACTTCTCCCCCGCCCTGGCTGCGGAAAAAACGGAGGAGCGGACGCTCAGCCCCAAACGCGTCCAGCGTCTGGCCCGTGAGCAGACAAAGCCCTCCGGCATCGGCACCAAGGCCCAGCAGGCCCTCCAGCTCCAACGGGAGCAGGGCAAGGCGGAACGCCAGGTCCTCTCCCGGGAAGCCCGGGAGGCGGAGGAAGCCCGCCGCTTCCGGCTGCGCCAGGAGAAGCGGAAGGCAAAGCGCAAGGGACGGTGATCCAGCGGGAGGATCGGAGCGGGGCGTGTTCCCTGCTCCGATTTTTTGCGTCTCCCTCTTGACTTCCCTGGAAGCATATGCTATCATCTACCCAACTACTGTTTAACAATCAGTAGTATTGAACAACAGAAAGGAAATGCTATCATGGAGAAAAAGGGAAAGCCCGCCCTGACCAGACAGGCGTGGCTGCTTGAGCTGGGCAGACGGCTGGCGTGGTCCTTTTCCGCCGCTCAGCTGAAAGACATCCTGTCCGACTACCAGGAGCAGTTCGACGCGGGGAGCGCCCACGGCAGACCGGAAGCGGAGATCATCCAGGCCCTGGGGACTCCGGCGGAGGCCGCCGCCCTGCTGCTGGAGGAGGAGCCCGCCGCCAGGATCAGCCGCCTCCGCCAGAACGTCCTGTGGGGCGCGGCGCTGGCGGTGTGCTTCGCGTTTTTGTGGCTGTGCCTGCACACAGTCAACTTCGGCTTGTTCTGGATCGGGACTTCCCTGTTTATCCCTTTAGCAGCGTCCGTGCTGTTCATGCTGCTCCGCGGACCATGCCGGATGGTGCTAGACCAGCAGCATATTTCCAGGACCCTTCCATACTATCTGCCAGCGGGACTGGCGCTGGTTGGACTGCTGGAGAAGCTGCTCCTGCCGCAGTGTTCCATGTACCTCTACCGTCAATACAGCGCATCGCAGATCTCAGATGAAACTTTCCAGCAGGCAAGTCGTGTCCTGCGGTACGGAAACGCCCTTTTCTGGTTGATGCTGATGGTGGTTACCGCGCTGTTGGCTGTGTGGCTGCTGGTCCGGAGCGTGAAAAACTCCATCCGATACTTCCCGGGCGTGATCCACTCTGCCGGTGCGTTGGAATCCATATTTATCAACGTCTCCTATTTCGGCGCAATGGATTCTGATTTTGAGTGGCAGCGGATCGCCGGCATCCTCATGTCCCTCCTCCCCTACTTCGCCGGACTGATCACCGCCCTTGTATTCCAGCGCTGGGTGGATGGACGCAAGCCCCTCCCCCGCTTCTTCCGGAGCAGTGAGACCGCATGGCAGGACTGGCGTCACCGGCTGGGCGTACGCCTGCTGGGCTGGTTCTCCGTGGAACAGACGCTGGAGATCATGGAGGACTACCAGGCGCAGTATGAGCTGGGCCTGGAACAGGGGAAGGCTGAAAAAAATCTTCTCTCTGAAATGGGCCATCCCGAGACCGTGGTCCGGGACCTGCTGGCGGAGGACCGGAAGGCCCGGCTGAACCGCCGGAAAAACTGGCTATGGGCTGCCATGGCCGCTATGGCAGGCTGGCTGCTGCTGGATTTGATGCGGGCTTTTGAGATCGGTTATTACACCTTTCTATGGCGTCACAGTGATACCTGCATGTCGGGTATTGCTGCCCTGCTGTTGGGTACACCGTCCCTGTTTATCCTGTTCCATAGCCGGGAACGGGCGGCTGTCGAGCGGCGCTTCCCCGCCTTACGGGCGCACTTGGTCCGGATCTGCCTGCCGCCGCTGGTATTGTCCGCGCTGGTGGAAGGCTTGTCGTTCTGGCTTGTTTACCGCACGTTCTATTCCCATGACATACCATTCTTTTTCAACCTCCCTTTGACTTCGTACCTCATTGTCTTGATTGAGTTCTCCGTTTTACTGTTGACACTGCTGCTCATCTGGACGCTGGCCCGCTGCTCCTCCGGCTCTATCCTGCACTTCCCCGCCATACCCTCTATCGCTGGGGGAATCGCTGCGGTGCTCTGCGCAGGCATCTACCTGAGCAGTATGGACACGAGCTATATGGGAAACAATCTGACGGAATGCTTCCGGAACTTCCTCCCCAGCGTCTATCCCTACCTGTCCGGCGTACTGCTGACCGTCATTTCACGGCTGGTCCTCCGTGCCACCGGGAAAAAGGAGGGCTGACCATGGACGCACAGCTGAAAAAAGGCGTTTTGGAGCTGTGCCTGCTCCAGTGCCTCAGCGGCGGGCCGAAGTACGGCTATGACGTCATCCAGACCATGCGCGGCTGCTTCCCCGACGTGACGGAGAGCACTTTTTACGCCATCCTCCGCCGCCTGGGCAAGGAGGGCGCGGCGGACACCTACCAGGGCAGTGAGTCCAACGGCCCAGTGCGGAAGTACTACCGTCTGACGGACGAGGGCCGGGAGCGGCTGGCGCGGATGTCTGCGGACTGGCGGAGCCTGCGGGAGATTCTGGAAAAGTTGGGCATTAAGTAGTACCCATAGGTTAAAAGTTTCGCCAGCCTTTTCAAAGGCTGCGGAGTCCAGAGGCAGAGCCTCTGGCCGCACTCCACAGAGTGCGGAACACCCCCTCAAGCTGCGCGTCAAAAAAAGGCGACGTGGAGGAGCATCCCAAAAGCGCGCTCCTGGCGTCGGGCGATTCGCATTCCAGCTGTCACCATTTCACAAACAGCTTTCTGGACAAAAGTCCCAATGTACCTATCACGACACCGCTGGCCAGCAGTACAACCCAGCCTGGAGACACGTCGAACCAGACGCCGTAGGCAAACTGTCCCAAGGGCTGGGCGCACATGGACAGCGCGGAGACGCAGGCCATGACCTTTCCGGTCATATGTCCCGGCGTTTTCTGCTGGATGGCGGAGACGGCGAAAATGGAGAAGATACACGCCGCCGCCTGTCCAGCGCAGAATACCAGCACCAGCACGGCGTACTGTCCCACCGTCCCTACAGGCAGCAGCAGCGCCCCGCCTCCCAACAGGACGCACAGTCCAACAGCCGCTACCATCCAATTGAGCCTTTGGAACGGCAGGCGTCCCGCCAGGACCCCCGCCGTGACGCCGCCTGCCAGGGCCGCAAGCCCCGTTGCGCTCTCCGCCGCACCGTACATCCGGGCGGAGAGTCCCAGGCTGGTACGGATGAGGTACGGCAGGCCCACAATGGCGATCCCCGCCACCGCGCCGCCTACCACTGTGGAAAACAGCAGCAGGTCCAGCACCTCCCGGCGTTCCCGCGCCAGGAACCGCGCGCTCTCCAGCAGATCCTCCCGGAGGATCGCGCCCAGGCTCTGCTTTGGCCCTGGGCACACCTGCGGCAGACGGATGAAGCATTCCAGCGCCGCCGTCAACAGAAAGCACATCCCCGCCCCCGCCAGCACCGGACGCACGCCAAACGCGGTATACAGCAGGCTTCCCAAAAAGGGCGTCACCAGTCCGGAAACCGCGTTCGCCTGATTCACCGCCGCGTTGCCCCGCAGCACGTCCTCCCCGCTGAGCATCTGGGGGACGCACGCCTGGACGGTCGGCGATTCAAACGCGCCCAGCACCGACAGGACCATCAGCAGCGCCGCTGTCACGGCAATCCCCCGGCTGTCCGCGAAGGCCGCAGCCGCAGCCAGCACCGCCGTCCCGGAGGCCAGGTCCAGGCCCACCATGATTTTTCTCCGGTCCACCCGGTCTGCCAGCACGCCGCCGAAGGGCGTCAGCAGAATAGTGGGAATCATAGAAACCGCCAGCAGCGTCCCGAACACCGCCGCCGAACCGGTGGCCTCCAGCACGTACATGGACAGCGCAAACCGCAGCGCCCCATTCCCCAGCACTGAGAACACCTGCCCCAGGAGCAGGAGAGTGAAATTGTGGTTGAAGAGCTTCCCATTCTCTTGTTTGTTCATAATTTCCTCCTTTTCATACCTACCGAATGAATGTATCTTTTCCGGAAAAAGCCGCTCCGAAAAGCGGCTTTACAGGAACAGCTCTGGCGAAACCCGCTGAAAGAATTTCTCCGCCAACGCAATCATCTCATCGTCGATCAGGGGCACCCCCATTTTTGCGAACATCTCCCCCGCGCAGCGGAATTTCCGGATCACGCCCTCCCGGGTCGCAGGGAACACGGATGGCGACAGCCACAGCGTGTCCATTACGCTCAACAGTTCCGCAATCTCCTGCGGGTACCCGGTGTGAATCGAGCCGTCAGCGATCCCCTCGTCAATCAGCTCCCGCCACATGGGGGCGACCACCCGCCGTCCGTGGTCGATGGACCGTGCCAGCAGTGCGGCGTTCTGAATCAGCGGGATGCTCTGGCAGCTCAGGGCGGACCACTCCGGCTCCTGGGTCAGGCGGATGACCTCCTTCATCTTCTCCAGACCGCTGAGATCAGTCCGGCCCCGCACCTTGTCAAAAGGGTTCTCTTCCCGGAACATCTTGTCCCCGATGGCGTCCATGATTTCCTCTTTGGACTTGAAGTGGTGGTAGACCGCGCCCTTGGTCAGACCGCCCAGCTGGTCCACGATGTCCTGGATGGTGGTCTGCTCGTAGCCCTTCTCCAGAAACAGGCGCTTCGCCGCCGTCAGGATTTTTTCCACCGTTTCCTCCGGGTATTTGTTGCGGGCCATGGAAACACCTCCGTTCACAGATACATTCTCCCGGTATGTTTTGAAGTATATCAGGATTTCTCCCCTCTGTCAAGAGGCCCCGGCGAATTATTCCGCCGGGGCCTCTTGATATTGCCTGCGTTCAGCCCGGAGGCCAGGTCATATCCCGCCCCGCCAGTACGTGGAAATGCAGGTGCGGCACGGACTGCTGGCCCGCCTCGCCGATGTTGGACACCACCCGGTAACCGGGCCCCGCAAAGCCAAGCTCCTCCGCCAGCTTGGCAATGACGGCGAACATATGGCCCACAACAGGGGCGGCCTCCTCCGTCACGGCGGAGACGGACTGGATATGCTGCTTCGGCACCACCAGGAAATGGGTGGGCGCTTGGGGGTTGATGTCATAGAACGCGTAGCACAGGTCATCCTCATAGACTTTGTTGCTGGGGATTTCCCCGGCGATGATCTTGCAGAACAGGCAGTCAGACATTGCTTTTCCTCCTTTTTATTGTACCGGCACGACGGCGAAAAACTCCAGGAGCGCGCCGCTGTCGTTGATGAGGCTGTGGGTGTGGCCCTTGGGGCAGTAGTGGCAGCTCCCGGCGGACAGCGTCTCGTATTCGCCGTCATAGAGCACCTTCCCCTCCCCCGCCAGGATATAGATGATCTCGCTGCTGGTATCGTGGGTGTGGAGGCCGATGGTGGAACCGGGCTCCAGAACGCCGTGGAGAATCTTCCCCAGCTCGTCCACCCGCATTTTTGCGCGGATGGAACCCTCGCCGCCCAGGAAATGGGGGATGACCGTTTCCTCCATGGCGTTAAAATCGACTAGCATCAATTTTCTCCTTTCATTCAGGCTTGAATTGGTTCGCGTCCGGGTCGTAGGCATAGCCCAGGCCGGACAGCTTCCCCGCCACTTCCTCCAGGTCCGCATCCAGCCCGTCGCACAGGGCGTCCAGGCTGCCATACTCGTCCCGGAGCTTGGTATTGATATAGCTCAGCAGGATATTGGTGTCTTGCGGGAGCACAACGCCGCCTCCTCCTCATTCGCGCTCAATGCCGAGCGTGTCGTAGTATTCATCGGAAAAACGCAGGGTACCGGGGTCAAAAGCCGCCTGCAGGGCCTTGACCCGCTGGAAGGGTTCCGCCGGAGCGATGCCAAACGTTTCTGCAATCAACGCCAGGGCCGCGTCCTTTGCCTCGAAAAGCTCATCCAGCTCCCCGCCCTCTCTTGCCTCGGCCTCATCCGCCGCAAACGTCCGAAAGCGTTCCTCTGACAGGAAGTATATCTGACTCAGCGGGTTGGCGTCATGGCAGCAAAGGACAAAGGACAGAAACTCCCTGAGATCGCCTGCCACCGGCAGGACATATGTCCCCACATCCCCCATGGACGGGTCCACGCAGTACACCTTCTCATCCTCCGGCAGGAGAACGAATTGGATGCCGTCACAGCCGATGGAGCCGATCTCCTCCGCTCCCAGCGGCGTACAGAAACAGTGGGCAAAGTCCCCGCCCCACGCCAGACCGATGCTGTCAAAATCAATGTCCAGCGCATGAAACGTTTTCAGGTCATCCCTTGTCATGATACGCACTTCCTTCCACAGGCCAGATAAACATTTATGCCGTGCAAAACTGCGGCATTTCCTTTTTTCCGCGCGGCGGCAGTCCGGCGGAACAGGGCGCAGCAGGCTTCCGCCTCCGGTTCCAGAATGAGTCCCAGCCGGATGCCCTGGTCCAGTTCCGCGTCCCGCGCCTGGAGATACGCCTCCTCCGGTTCGTCCCCGGCGTACTCCGCGACCGCTTCAGGCGCTCCACGGTATACGCCATCAGTCCTTGGTCTTCTCGTTGACGAAATCATCCAGGGCCGCCAGGGCGTCGTCCAGCTTCAGCAGATCGCTGCCGCCGCCCATGGCGCTGTCAGGCTTGCCGCCGCCCTTGCCGCCGCAGATGGGCGCTATGGCCTTGATGATCTCCCCGGCCTTCACGCCCTGCGCCACCGCGTCCTTGCCGCAGACCGCCAGCAGCGTGATCTTCCCGTCGTTGACTCCGGCCAGCAGGGCTACCACCCCGGATTCCTTGTCCCGCAGGAAATCGCCCATTTTCCGCATGTCGTCCGCCGTCAGGCCGGTGCGGGACAGGGACACCACCTTCAGCCCCTTCACCTGCTTGGCGTTGAGCAGGAACTGGTCCGCCTCACTGACAAACTCCTTGGCCTTCAGCTTCTCGATGGTCTGGCGCAGCTCGCGTGCCTCCGCCGCCATCTGCCCCGCCTTCTCCTTCAGGTCAACAGGCTTCACCTTCAGCGCGGCGGCGGCCTGGAACAGCATATCCTGGAACTTGTTCATCTCCGCCAAAGCCCGCTTGCCGGTGACCGCCTCAATGCGCCGAACACCTGCGGCTACGGAGAACTCGCTGTCAATGTGGAAAATCCCGGTCTTGGCAGAATTGTCCAGGTGCGTACCGCCGCAGAACTCCACGGAGTAGCCTCCGCCGATGTTCACCACTCGTACCACGTCGCCGTACTTCTCGCTGAACAGCGCGATGGCTCCGGTTTTTTTAGCCTCCTCAATAGGCATCTCCCGGGCTTCCACCGGATACCCGGCCAGGATGGCGTCGCTGACCTCCCGGGCTACCTCGCTCAGCTCCTCCGCCGTCAGGGCTGCGAAGTGGGTGAAGTCAAAGCGCAGATAGTCCTCCTCCACCAGGGAACCGGCCTGATGCACGTGGTCCCCCAGCACGGTGCGCAGGGCCTTGTCCAGCAGGTGGGTGGCGGTGTGGGCGCGCATGACGGCCTGGCGGCGCTCCGCGTTGACGGAAGCAGTCACGGTGTCCCCCACCTTGAGGGAGCCTCCGGCCACAGCGCCGTAGTGCATATACTTCCCGCCCTTGTTCTTCTGAACATCGTTGACGGTGAACTGGCAGCCGTCCCCGCTCAGGACGCCGTGGTCGGCCACCTGGCCGCCCATTTCCGCGTAAAACGGCGTCCTGTCCAGGACCACAATGCCCTCCACGCCGGGCATCATCATCTCCGCAAGCTCATTCTCCACCACCAGGGCAACCACCTTCGCGCCGGAAATCTCCAAGCTGTCATAGCCCACAAACTCCGTAGCGGGCACGTCCTTTCCGAACTCCACTCCGGCCCAGCCCAGGTCTCCCAAGGCTTCCCGGGCCTTGCGCGCGCGGACACGCTGTTCGTCCATCAGCTTCTTGAACGCATCCTGATCGACGCTCATGCCCTCCTCTTCCACCATCTCTACCGTCAGGTCAATGGGGAAGCCGTAGGTGTCGTACAGCTTGAAGGCGTCCGCGCCGGAGAAGGTCTGTTCGCCCCGCTCCTTGTGGCCGTCCAGCATCTCCGTGAAAATCTTCATGCCGCCGTCGATGGTCTTGGCGAAGCTCTCCTCCTCCATGCGGATGACGCGGGTGATATACCCCTCCTTCTCCCGCAGGTCGGGGTACGCGCCCTCGTTCTCCCGGATGACGGTGGCGCAGACCTCGTACAGGAAGGGCCGGTCCACGCCCAGCAGCTTCCCGTGGCGGGCGGCCCGGCGCAGCAGGCGGCGCAGCACATAGCCCCGGCCCTCGTTGCTGGGCAGCACGCCGTCGCAGATCATCATGGTGGCGGAGCGGATGTGGTCCGTGATGACCCGCAGGCTCACGTCAATCTTGTGGCTCTGCTCGTACTTCGCCCCGGTGATCTCACTGACCTTGTTGGTGATGTTCATGACGGTGTCCACGTCAAAGAGGGACTCCACGTTCTGGCTCACGCAGGCCAGACGTTCCAGTCCCGCGCCTACGTCGATGTTCTTCTGCTTCAGCTCGGCGTAGTGGCCCTGGCCGTCGTTGTCGAACTGGCTGAACACGTTGTTCCAGATCTCAATATACCGGTCGCAGTCGCAGCCCACCGTACAGCCGGGCTTGCCGCAGCCGTATTCCGCGCCCCGGTCGTAGTAAATCTCGGAGCAGGGGCCGCAGGGGCCGGAGCCGTGCTCCCAGAAGTTGTCCTCCTTGCCGAACTTGAAAATGCGTTCGGCGGGGATACCAATGACCTTGTTCCAGATTTCAAACGCCTCATCGTCGGCGGGGGTGGTTTCGTTCCCGGCGAAAACCGACGGATACAGCCGGTCCGCCTCCAGCCCCAGCCACTCCGGGCTGGTCAGGAACTCCCAGCACCAGGTGATGGTCTCCTTCTTGAAGTAGTCGCCAAAGGAGAAGTTACCCATCATCTCAAAGTAGGTGCCGTGGCGGGCGGTCTTGCCGATGTTCTCAATGTCGCCGGTGCGGATGCACTTCTGGCAGGTGCAGACCCGGCGGCGGGGCGGCTCCACCTCGCCGGTAAAGTAGGGCTTCATGGGCGCCATACCGCTGTTGATGAGCAGCAGGCTGGCGTCGTTCCGGGGGATCAGGGAAAAGCTGGGCAGGCGGAGGTGGTCCTTGGATTCAAAGAATTTCAGGAACATCTCCCGGATTTCGTTTAAGCCGTATGATTTGTGCATGGGGGTGTTACTCCTTTTATATTATCAATTTTTATTCTTATCGACACAACAAAGTAATGGAGTGTATAATAGGAACACGACATAAAAAGCTGTTCAAAAGAGGTTTCAATATGACTGACACATATACAGATCATTTCACCAGCCACGTTCACAACTTACTATGGCTGCTCAGGGAATCCGAGCGAAAAAGCCTGGATGAGCTGGCAGAAAGCATCTCTCTGTCGGACGAACAAAAACTGGATCTTGCCGGCCGCCTTACCAGCCTTCGCTCCCGCCGCTGCCGGGAGAGCTTCACTCTGGGTATGGAAATGGGGATGCGGATTGCCTGGGAATTTTCATACCGATAGGTCTCCTACGGCTTCCTGACCTCCATCCCGATCAACTCATAGTTGGTATCGAACGCCAGCCGGAAGAGGACGTTCTGCTTGGCGTACTTGCAGTAGAACACCGCCACGCCATAGCTTTCCCCATTGGTGGACTGGCCAGTCGCCATGGCGCTGTCGATCTCCTTGTAAACGCCCGCATCCTCCGTATTGGTCAGGACCAGGTTCCAGATGGTTTCCGCCGTAACGTTCGCCGCCACGTCCTCACGCATTCGCTCCCAGACCGCGCCATAGTCCCCGCTTGTCAGCAGGGCAATCACTTCCCTGCCGTGCTGGAGCAGCGTCTCCTCGTCCATGCCTGCAGGCAAGGGCTTTCCCTGGCATCCGCACAGCAGCAGGAGCAGCAGCGCCAACGCGGCGGCGGAGCGCATTTTTTGTCTCAAATCCTTCTCACTTCCTCCCTTTTCGGGCGAAAAGAAAAACCCTCGCCACCACATAGGGGCGAAGGTCTCGCGGTACCACCCTAATTTGCCCCTTGCGGGCCGTCTCACCGGCCCGGTAACGGGGGCCAGACCGTGCGGCTCGTCGCCGCCCGCTCGGAAGTGGCTGCGTCAGGGGTCGTGCCGCAGGGCTTGCACTCTCCCCCACTCGCTTGGGCCGCCGCACTGACGCTCGTTTCCTCATTGCATTTCTGGATTGTATTATAGCAGATTTTCCGGGGTTGTCAATGATTTTCTTCCCAGCGGCAGGGAAATCAGTTTTCGCCTTGTAGGGCCCGTTTCCGGAAATTGATTTTCCTGGGTTCGTCGAATTGCCTCTTTACAAATCTTTCTTCAGCGAGTATAATACGCTTGAAATATGTGGGTATGGCGGAATTGGCAGACGTGCAGGATTTAGGTTCCTGTGCCGCGAGGCGTGTGGGTTCGACCCCCACTACCCACACCAAATCCATATAATCCGAACCTGTTTCCAACAGGGAATGGGTTCGGATTATTGGTTTTCTTTGAGCAGTACGAGCGCACCCATGGAATTTGGAGGAACAATCGTGGGAATATACAGAATCAATAAATCAAATGCTTGTGCTGTTGCAAAGTTAATGTCTGCTATAAAACCAGACTGGTGGGATTTTGCGGGAGCAAGTCAGCAGTTGCAAGATGTATCTTTGCTTGCGAATTTAATCGGCTGGTATATTGGGGAGAAAGCAAACCCTAAAGGCTGGATTTTGTGTGCTGAATATGAAGGATATTCTTATTTGACAATAGAGTGCCTTGGATATGATGAAAATGGAATTTTTGTGATGGAAGAACAGTTAGAACCGCTGTTGAGACAAGCCGAGGAACACGCAAGGGAAAAAGGATATCGGAACTTGAAGTATGTCATAGGCTCAACTGATATGTCATGCCATGGTAGGCCAATTCAGAATTACTCGGAGGAATTAAAGGAATTAAAATCGTATGGCAGAAAGCATTTTGACTATTTTGTACAGTACGGTTTTTCCCCAACGGGTTTTATCCCAAACTGCTATGGGAAAAATTATCACGGTATCATAATGATAAAGCCACTCATATAAACTCGAAGTTTATCAGAGAGATAGCAAACCCAGCCGGGGCCGTCAAGGTTGAAGTGCATGGCGCTTTCAGCGCCAACCTTGACAGTCCCTCCCGGTTTGGTTTTGGGTGCAGACCGAAAGCTGGAAGCAGCTAATAATTTCCGTGGGATAAAATGCAGAAATCCATGAAACAAAGTGTATGATAGACTTGAATGCAGAGGGTATGGTGTGCTATACTGGAGCAAACCCCATTTCAAGGAGGAATTTACAAATGTTGGAAGTTGGCGCAAAAGCCCCGGCCTTCACTCTGCCGGACAAGGACGGGAATCCGGTGTCCCTCTCCGATTTTACCGGGAGGAAGGTCATCCTCTATTTTTATCCCCGCGACAACACTCCGGGCTGCACCCGGCAGGCCTGCGCGTTCGCGGCGGCCTATGAGGAATTCTGGAACCTGGACGCGGTGGTCATCGGCGTGAGCAAAGACTCCGCCGCCTCCCACCAGAAATTCGCGGAGAAGAACGGACTGCCCTTTATCCTGCTGTCCGACCCAGAGCTGTCCGCGATCCAGTCGTATGGCGTCTGGCAGGAGAAGAAGAATTACGGTAAGGTGAGCATGGGAGTTGTGCGCAGCACCTTTGTCATTGACGAAGCGGGAATCATTGAAAAAGTCATGCCCAAGGTCAAGCCGGACACCAACGCGGCAGAGATTCTGGCTTACCTGCGGGGCTGATGAATGAGGAAGTGAGGAGCGAAGCATGTCTATCCACCTGAAGATCGCGTCAGATTTTGTCTGTCCCTACTGCTACGTCCTGGAGGCGATGATCGGCCAGTTGCGTCCCGAGCTGGAGATTGAGATCGAATATCTCCCCTTCGAGCTGACTGAGCCGCCGAAGCCCCGGGTGGACACCTACAACGACCCCGAGCGCAGAAAGCGTTACGCCGAGGAGCTGGAGCCGCTGTGCCGCCAGGTCGGCTTGAACATGTGCCTGCCGCCCAACGTGGTGCCACGGCCCTATACGCGGCTGGCGTTCCAGGGGCTTTACTTCGCCAGGGAGCAGGGGCTGGAGGAGGCCTACTGCTACCGGATCTTCCGCGCCTACTTCGAGGAGGAGCGGGACATCGGGGATCTGGAGGAGCTGGCGTCCCTCGCCGCAGAGGCGGGGCTGGACCAGACGGCGTTCCGGGGGGCGCTGGAGAGCGGCCGCTGGGCTGATGAGGAGCAGGAGGCCGTCCGCCATGCGAAGGAGGACCTGAAGATACAGGTTGTGCCCACAGCCTTCCTTGGGGAGAACCGTCTGGAAGGCGGCGCGCAGTCGGTCCAGGAGCTGAAGGACTGGCTGCTGGCTCATGCTGCGGAGTGATTGAAAGTTAAGGGTATCAGCCGCCCGAACCGCTGCAACGGCTTCAGCGGTTCGGGCGGCTGATTTATACGATAGCAATATCAAATTGTGGACAGCGGCCCGCTGTCCATTTTGAATTTTTCCATCAATCATATCTCAACCGGAAAACCGCTGGGCATCGATCCCCGCCTGAACTTCATCCGGGTGTTCCGCCCTCCGGAAGCCCCTCCGTCCCCGCCAGGAAATACGCCTCATCCTGGAACTCCGTCATGGTCTCCCAGTACCGCTTGGGCATACTGCTCATCCGTTTGCGGGGGTTGTGCCGCTCCTTGATCTCCACAGTGTCATAAAACTGCTTCCATAGGCGGCGGTACTGCGCCTCCTGTGCGGAGGGCGCAGCCATCCTGAACTCCTCCAGAGGAAGAATCGCCCACTGCCCAGGACGGTGGACCAGCGCCTCATGGTGGTTCCGGTCGTAGAGCAGGAACACCTCATTATACATTCGGTCGCAGAAATGTGGCCGAAGCAGGGGCAGCACCCGGTTCCTGGGCCGGACCTCCCCCGCCAGCATTCCCTCGAACTCAGAAAAGCGGGTGAACCCCTTGAGCAGATGGACCTCTCCATCCAGATGCCGCACGGCCTTCAGCAGCGGCCATACCGCCTCGTCGCTGAGCCTGCGCAGCAGGGGTTTTCCCACGATGTAAAGGGTATGGATAAACTGGTAGATAATCTTCTCCCGTTCCGGCGCGCAGGTCAGAAATCCCTTGACCACCAGCTCCTTGGCGTAAGGATCGATCTTCCCCAGGCTGACCAGCACCCTCCGCGCGTGGCGGAGATCCGTCCCTATCCAGCGGGCTGGAAAGAATGAATTTTCCAGGTGCGCCTCATCCTGGAACGCGGCGGGATACTCCTTGTTCACATAGCTGTCAAAAACACAGCAGAGGAAGCCCTCAAAGCTCCCGTCATAGCGGTAGATCACTTCCATTGTCCATCCCCCGGGAGCACAGCGCCAGTCTCCTTCTCCACTCCGGCGCAGGCCCCACATCGCCCCAGTATTCCACCATCCGTTCGATTTTTCCGTTTCTCCACTGATAAAACGTCACTGAGCGGGAAGCCGCCCCCTCCGTTGGCCAGACCTTCGCCACGGAATAGCTTCCATCCAGCGCAATCCTCTCCACCTTCCCGCTCCAGCTGCCGGGATAGTCACAGTTGGCCCGCAGATAGCCCGTCAGGTCAAACTGCTCATCGGTATTGGGCCACAGAATTTGCGCGTCCGGCGTGAAAAACCGCATCAGCTTCTCCTCATCCTGCTCCGCGATTGCCTGCCACAGGGCGCGGATTCTGCTCTCTATCTCCTTCATGGTTTTGTATCACTCGCTTTCTTCATACTCATCCGGCGTTTTCAAACAAGCTGAGCTGTTCCAGCTCCGCACCCGGCAGCGCTGCGCGTTCCGCCGCGATCAAGCTGCGCAGGATGCTGTCCGGCTGAAGCTTCAGCCCATCCAGCATTTTCCCTTTGCAGGTTATGAAATATTGGGCTCTTTTCATCACAATCCCCAGCTTTTTCAGGTCCTCGTGCTCCAGCTTCCGCGCTCTCCGGGCATACAGAATCCGCTTGACGGACACCGTGCCCATTCCCGGCACCCGCAGCAGCTCCTCACGGCTGGCCGTATTCACCTCCACCGGGAAAAGCTCCAGATGCTTCAGCGCCCAGCTGCATTTCGGGTCCACCAGCGGGTTGAAATTGGGCTCGTCCTTGTCCAGCAGCTCCTCCGCCCGGAAGCCATAGAACCGCAGCAGCCAGTCCGCCTGATACAGCCGGTGCTCCCGCAGCAGCGGAGGCTTGCTGTCCAGCGCGGGCAGCAGGGTATTCTCCACCACCGGCACATAGGCGGAGTAGAACACCCGCTTGAGACCGTACTTGCCGTACAGCGCCTGGGTCAGCGACAGGATATGCCGGTCGGAGTCCGGCGTGGCGCCAATAATCATCTGCGTACTCTGCCCCGCAGGAGCGAACCTGGGCGCGTGGCGATATTTCACCAGCTCCTCCCTGTTCTCCCGCAAGGTATTGGTAATCAGCCCCATGGGTCTGAAAATCGCCCGCCGGGTCTTGTTGGGAGCCAGGGCGGTCAGTCCCTGCTCCGACGGCAGCTCGATATTGACGCTCAGACGGTCCGCCAGCATCCCCAGCTGCGTCACCAGCTCCTGACTGGTTCCCGGGATGGCCTTGGCGTGGATATAGCCGTTGAACCGGTAGTGATTGCGCAATAAGTCCAGGCAGCGGATCATCCGCTCCGTGGTATAATCAGGGCTGACCAGCACTCCGGAGGACAGGAACAGCCCCTCGATGTAGTTCCTGCGGTAGAATTGGATGGTCAGCTCCGCCAGCTCCTCCGGGGTAAATACCGCCCGCCGGGTGTCGTTGGAGCAGCGGTTGACACAGTACTTGCAGTCGTAGACGCAGCAGTTGGTCATCAGCACCTTCAGCAGCGTCACACATCGCCCATCCCCGGAAAAGGTGTGGCAGCATCCGGCAATGGAGGACGAGGTGTTGCCAATGCGCCCCGCCCTGTGTCCCCGCCGGGCTCCGCTGGAGGTGCAGGCGGCGTCGTATTTGGCGGCGTCGGTCAGGATTGTCAGTTTGTCCATCATATCCATTTCAGGTCCTCCGTTCAAAACATACGTTCTGACCTCTAATATAGAACAAATGGACGGAAATGTCAACAGGAAATTTTCCGAATTTCTCCTTGACAAAACAAACAAATATCAGTATACTGCCATTATACTAACGATCGTTCGTAAGGAGGCGCATATGACGACCAAGGAGAAAATCATGGAGACTGCCCTGCATCTGTTTTCCCAGCGCGGGTATGACGGCGTGTCCGTCCGGGACATTGCCCGGGCAGTCAGCATCCGGGAGAGCTCTCTGTATAACCATTTCAAAAATAAGCGGGCAATTTTTGATGGCATCGTGGATTTTTGTGTCCAGCAGTCAGAGGCGTACTTCCGCCAGAGCGCTCTGCCCTTTGACGAGGGGGACGATACGGCTGTTTATGAAGGTATTGGCATCGGACAATTGCAGGAGCTGATCGAGCGGACCTTCCGTTTTTTCTTTGACGACCCCTGGAATGCCCGGTTCCGGCGCCTGCTGCTGCTCAGCCAGTACGCTGATTCCCGCTGCCGGGATATTTACCGTCGCCTCTATCGGGACAAATGCATTCAGGTGCAGGCGTACATTTTCGCCGCCCTGATGGACGCCGGGGAGCTTCGCCGGGAGGACCCGCTGGCGGCAGCGGTGGAGTTTCATGGGCCAATGTTCATGCTCATCCACACCTGCGACAGCTTTGAGGAGGCACGGCCCGCCATCCGCGCCCATGTGGAGCAGTTCCGCAAAAACTACGAATGGAGGCCGGAGCAATGAAAATCTGCGCCATTTACGGCACCGAACGCAGGGGCTGTACCTGGCATATCGCCCAGGAGGTGCTGACCCGTCTCCCGGAAGCGGAGGTTACAGAGTTTTTCCTGCCCCGTGACTGTCCGGACAGCTGCGTCTCATGCTTCCGGTGTTTCAATGAGGAGAATCACTGCTACCACAGCGAACCTGCGCGAAAAATTCTGGCGGCTATGCTGGAGGCGGATGTCATCCTGCTCACCTCTCCAGTATACGCCCTCCATCTCAGCGGACAGATGAAAACCTTCCTGGACCACTACGCCAACATGTGGATGGTCCACAAGCCCAACGGCGAGATGTTCCGCAAGCAGGGCGTGGTTATCGCCACAGCCTCCGGTCCGGTGTACCGCGCCGCCCTGCGGGAAATGAAGGACAGTCTGGACTTTTGGGGCGCGGCCCGTACATACAAGCTGGGGTATGCCTTAATGGAAATCAGCTGGGACCGGCTCTCGCCCAAGCTGAAACGGAAAATTTCCGGACAGGCGGAGCAGACAGCGGCAAGGCTCCGCCGGGGCGTTGCCGGGCCATGCCTGAAAACCCGGTTGATCTTTTACGCCATACGGCTGATGTTCCGGCATGTGTGGACGGACTCGCCGGACGCGAAATGGTGGCGGGAGCACGGATGGCTGGGCCGGGAACGGCCCTGGAAATAGGTTCCCGCATTTTGTTTTGCCGGAACATTCCCGCTTGACGAGCGGGCGCACAATGTGCGCCCCTACAAGATGTATCAGTTTGGAAGAATGTTTCAATAGAACGCCCCCTATTGCAGACTCTCCCCCTTTAACAGGGCGGCAGCCGGAGTTGGTCAACTGCCAGACCACTAGATCAGATGCCCGTAGGACTTCTTGGTCATGGAGCAGTGCAGCTCTTCATTTGCAGGCGTGTCCGTAAATCCCCCGCCGAGGTCATGCCGGAGGCATCACCGAGAAGGGAGTCCAGAACCGTAGGTTCTGGGGTACTTTTGCCTGCTTTTCCTACAAGGGAAAAGTAGGCCGCCGTCCGGGCGCGGGAGCCCGGGGTATCGAATGGAAACCACTCCCCTTGCCCGGAGGGCAAAGAAAGAGGAATGACATCATGAAAAAAACAATCATTATCTACCACAGCAAAACCGGCTTCTCCCAGCGTTATGCCCAGTGGCTGGCGGAGGACCTGAGCTGCCAGGCGGTCCCCTACCGGGACCGCAGGAGGATCGGCCTCTCTCAGTACGACACCGTCATCCTGCTCGGGGGCCTGTACGCCGGGAATATGTCCGGCCTTAGCTGGCTGAAGAAACAACCCTTGGCCGGAAAGCGGGCCGCCGCCGTGGCAGTGGGCTGTTCCCCTGTAGGGTGGCCCGGCCAGACAGAGAGCATGGAGAAGCTTTTTGGCGGTACGCCGATCCAGGGCTTCTACTGCCAGGGCGGACTGGCCTACGACCGCATGGGCGCAGTAGACCGCGCCATGATGGCCGCTCTGCGGGCTGCACTGCGGGGCAAGCCGGAAATGGCGGAAATGCTGGCAGGCATCTCCCAGTCCTTCGACGGGACGAACCGGGCCTACATCGCCCCAGTGCTCGCCTGGGCAAGGCAATAAACGTGAAAAGGCCGCCGGAAGCGCTTCCGGCGGCCCTGCTCTGCTCATTATGCCTTTTTCTGCCTTACCAGCTCCAGCGTGCCGTCCGCATAGCGGCACACACTGTAATGGTGGTGGTCTTCGTTCGTGCAGTCTGCGGCGCACTGATGGTCATGGTCCTCATCCGTACAGTTCACATCCCAGCAGTCCCCACAGCCGTGAAACAGCCAGTCGCAGGTCTCCCCCTTGCCGTGATGCCCATGTCCGCCGTGGTGTCCTCCATGACGGCCCTTCCCGTGGCAGTACAGCACATCCCCCGCCGCCATGACGGAAGCCGCCTCCGGCTGGCAGTACGCCAGGGCCGCGCCGGAACACACCGCCAGCGCCATCATGGCCGCCAGCGTCAGACACACCAGTTTCTTCTTCATCAAAGTCATCATATCCTTTCGTCCTGAACTTGAGCGGCAGGCCATCCCCACCGCCTGCTGACAGGTACAGCATACACCCGCGCACAAATTTTGTCAATATCAAAAATTTAAATTATAAAAAATTTATTGCGGGACAGACTCTTTTGTGATACGATAACAAAAGACTGAAGAAAGAGGCTTATACTATGGCAATCGAGCGGACCGCCGCCGGTATGGAGGAAAATCTGAAAAAAGCCCTGGTGGAAATGCTGGTGCTGGCGCTGCTGCACCAGCGGGAGTACTACGCCCCGGAGCTGACCCAGGCCCTGACGGAGTACAGCGGCGGCGCGGTCAACGTCTCCTTTCCCTACTCCATCCTCTACCGGATGATCGAACAGGAGTACATTCAGGAGATGCCCAAGCGCAAGGCCCCGGACGGACGGCGGCGGCAGTACTACGGCATCACCCACGCCGGACGGCGGTACTTTCAGGAGAATTGGGCCGTCTACAAGTCCTTTACCGCCGGTGTGGACCGGCTGGTGGAGGCTGTCTGCCCGAATGACGCACAGGAGGATGAGTGAAATGAATCGAGCGGAGGGATATTTGCGCACTGTCCGGCGGGGTCTGGAGGACGCGCCCCCGGAGGACCGGGAGCGGTTGATGAAGCGTCTGACAGAGGCGGTATTTGCCTACCTGGAGGAGGACCCGGAGGCCGGAGAGCCAGATCTCATCAAGGTCTTCGGCACGCCGGAGGACTGCGCGGCGGAGCTGTTGGAGGAGTGCGACCCCGCGCGGGTGGCGGCTGTCCGGCGGAAACGCAGGGCGCAGCTGTACGCAGTCATTGCGGTACTGGTGGTCCTGGCGGTTGCAGCAGCGGCGGCGCTGTTCCTGGGCGGCGGCACGGCGGCTCCCTGGATGGACAGCTTCTCTCATGGAGGCCATTCCAGCCATGGCTCCGGGCATCACGGGTGAAGTGAAATCATGCAGCTTTGATGCATATTATTTATCCCTATGGACCAATAGCTGACGAAAACGATTGAAAAAAGAGCGTGTGACCTCAACAGCCCAGCGACGGCAAGAGGGACCTGATTGGAAAATCAGGTCCCTCTTATATGTATGTTCCATATCTTATTTCTCAATCATCACCAGAATTCCATCCGGATCGGCTCGCATCATTTTCATCGAACCGGCTTGCACCAACTCTGTGATTTGCGCTTCTGTATATGGATGGAAAACCATCCCTTTCCATTTGCCCTCCGTAAACAGATAATCGCCATCTGCGCTGACAACATGCGGCTCTGTTTCATACTCGGAATCCACTCCATCCAGGCTCAGCACAACAGCCCCTCCGGCTTTTGTAATCCGGCACAGCTCTTTGACCGCCGCGATCCCATCCCGGAACGTCATATGGTCGATTACATCCCTTGAAATAACAGCATCAAACCGGCAATCCTCATAACCTGTTGCTGAAGCATCCGACGCCTTGAAACCAACACAATCAAAATTCTTTGATGTCAACAGTTTTTTTGCAAGTTCTACCGCTGCCGGCGATATATCAAAACCAGAAACGCTAAAACCATTCAAAGCAAGTTTCAACGAATATATTCCACACCCGCAGCCCGCGTCGCATACACTTTCCGCCTGCCGTTCTCTCAGATATTCTATAATCGGGTCAGAAGTCATTTCCATACGGCCAATGTACGCATTGACCCGGTCCATATCGACGGTACTCCATGATTGATCCCAGAATTGGCCCATTTCATCCCCTCAAAACCTTATAACTCCTTTTCCACCAGCACGTACTCTTCTGTCCGGGTCCTCTCCCGGAACCCGGCCTTGAGGAACATATGAACAGACGGATTGTCAATCGCAATGTTGTCGCACAGCCGCGCCACTCCATTCGCCCTCGCCGCCTCACAGAGCAGAGCCAGCCCCCGGAAGCCATAGCCCTTTCGACGGTGCCGGGCGGTCACAATCACATCGCACATGTATTCCCCCAGCTCCTCATCCCAGTGGTAGGCCGCCTCGCCAACAAACTCCCCCGTCCCCTCCAGTTGGAGATAGCGGTAAAATCTCCGGTCAGGCTTGTCCACCCAGCGCAGGTGCCAATCCGCCCACCGCTCCTCCGGGAACTCCAGCGTACCACCGTAGGCGTGGTTGTACGCCATGGTCTCCGGGTCCGCCAGAAAGCCCTGCCGGAAAGCCAGCTCATCATAGGCAGGACAGTGCAGGATAATCTTTCCAATATTATCCTGCTCTTCTTCCCCGCCCCTGATGCCTACAGCCAGGCCATTGACCTCCACATCATTCCCGGCGGGGATCAGCAGATACTTCACCCCGTCAATCACCCGGGTCTCAACCAGATAGCTGGCCGCAGGGTCTACGGAGACCGTAGCCTCTCCGGTCTT
Organism: Oscillospiraceae bacterium; assembly: GCA_022800525.1. GTDB lineage: Bacteria > Bacillota > Clostridia > Oscillospirales > Oscillospiraceae > Pelethomonas. The sequence continues at coordinate 10,210 of JAAWQM010000009.1, read as the reverse complement.
GATTTCAAACTTCTTGCTGTCAATCAGGTTTTCCGGATTCAACGCGGCGTTCTCTCCGAACCGCTCCCCGCATTTCACACGGAACGCCTCCGTCCGCTCCTGACTGACGCCCCGCTCCACCAGGATGTCCTCCACGTCTCTGACGGTCAACGCCAGCGGTTCCGGGTCCTTGCTCTCCTTGTGTTCGTCAATCTTCTCCCGCAAACGCTCATGGATAGCCTGTACCACCTCCAGGCGGCAGGAGTCCTCCAGCGCGTCCACCAGCACCGTCTCGAACGCCTCCTTCTGCTCGGCGGCGGACAGAGGCGGCTCCACATGGAACACTCCGTCAATAAACTCCTGGTGAATCTCCCCCGGGTTACGGGAGTAAAACAGCACGTTATAAATATTCGCCGCCCGGTCGTCGAAAGCCGGGAACAGAAATCCCAGCTCCGGCGCGGCCACGATCTGCTCCGGCGTACAGCTATGGAACTCGTTTTCACCCGGGAAATACCCCAGCTCCATCTTCCCGCCCTTCACCGGGCAGACGCAGCACAGCACATAGCGATATACACTGTCCGAATCCTGTTCCATGTCATCGGTTCCCTTTCTGGGCACATCGTATGTATCATAGGCCAGGAGAATCAGATAGTTCATGTCCCCCATGTCCAGACAGCCGATGATCTTCTGGAAAAACTCCTCCCGGATCTCTCCGCTTTTCAGCTCGGACTCCCGCAGAGCGGACAAAAGCCGGTATTCGTCGCTGTCCATCACCTGCTCGGTGGAGAACACCACGTCGATCAGATTCTTCCCAAGTCCGCCGGACAGCGTTTTCTTCAGCAGGCTCAGATACTTCTCCGCCTCCTCCTGGCCCATGCGGCCCACGGCCTCGTCCAGATAGGACACCACTTCTTTATTGCTGTTGACAAAACAGCCGTAAATGCTCTTGACCGCGCATTTCTCCGGGCGGAGACGGCGGCGCAGCTCGTTCAGTTCCTTTTGGTTCATTTGGGACGTCCTCACTTTTTTGTCAGGCTCGCCTCTCCGGAGGCGGCAATCTATTCTTCCCTATTGTAACGGAAAATCCAGGAAAATGCAACCCCGGAAGAAAAATCACGGCCGGTCCCGCAGGACCGGCCGCTTGTTGGTTCTTATACTTCCCGGTTGTAAACTTTCCTGACATGCTCCCTGCCCCGCCAGATGAACAGGTAGACCGCGCCCAGTACCAGAACATTAGCGCCGGTCACAAGCAGCCGCTCCGGCAGGACCTCCGCCAGCGCGCCGATGACCAGACTTCCGGCCACACCGCCCAAAGCATTGAGCATCTGAAAGATGCCATTGAACCGCGCCCGCTTGTCATCCGGCACATAGGACTGAGTCGCCGCCGTGCGGATGGTGTAAGAGGTCACGCCCAGCACACCGCTCAAAAAGAACGACGCCGCCATTAACGGCACCGGAATGAGCAATACCGTCCCCTCCAATACCGTTGTTACCACATAGACTACCAGCGCGATAGCAAACTTCCGCTCCTTGGGAATATGGATTCTGTATTGAACCACGCCGCCCACGAGCCGTCCCGCTACCATAAAGTTTGCCAGAACAGCATACAGCGTCTCCGCCGACACCAGCCAGACCGCATAGCGGCCCGCATGGTTCCGGAAATAGGGCAGCATCAGCTGCTCCGCGCCGCCTGCCGCAGAGAGGGCCGTGAAGTAAAAAACGACCATAAGGAGACCTTTTTCTCCTCTGATGTAGTCCATCCCCTCCCGCAGTTCCCGGCGGAACTGCTCCGCGGCGCTGAAGCCGGACCGGGCGGAAGCGTTTTTCACATGGGTTTCCCTGCATCGGATGGTCACTTCGAAGCAGGCGGCAACAAAAAAGCTCACCGCATCGATGGCGAACAGCGGCGCGGCGCTCCCCAGCCACTGGTACAGCGCGGACGCCAGCGGCAGAGTCAAGGCCGCCAGATCATACATCAGGCTGGAGATGGAGTAGGCTTTCTCAAAGTTCCCTTCCGTGATGAGGTTAGGATAGAAGCTGTCATAGGCCACCGAATATACGCTGCCGATGGCCCCTGTCAGCATACTGCCCGCCAGCAGGACCGGATAGTTGAACCACCCCGCCCGCAGCAGCAAAAACAGAGCCAGATATATTCCGGCGGACAGGAAGTCCAGGCTGAAAATCGTCCTTCTGCGGCTCACGCGGTCCAGGTACGGTCCCGCCAGGACGGGACAGACCAGCATGGGCAGCTGATAAGCCACGTTGAAAAGGATGTATAAAAAGGTGGACCCCGTGTAATCCAGAACAACAAGGCTGAGCGCAAAGCTGGACAGCGTACTGCCCACCACAGAAATAAAGCTTCCTATCGTTATGACTGTGAAATCATAAGTCCACAGTGTTTGGCGTTTCATGTATCAAATTTTCTCCTTTACATTGATTGTTCACTCCGGCGCTTTCAGTCCGGATACAAAAAATCAATGGGAGCGGTAAGTAAAACATGCAAACATGAAAGCATCCTCCATCTTAGAAAAATCTTGCTGGGACAAATCAAAATCAACGTAAAGAGAAAGTTTTCTAATTCTATATCGGACACACCTGTCGGAAAAATAAGATGAACTCTAAAAAATCACACCGGCCCCGGCTGAAACCGTTCTTCCTCCACCAGAGCCTCCAGCGTCCCGGCGGACAGCTCGGTGATCTTCTCCTGGAACCCGTCCACGTCCTCCGCCGGAAGGAGCACCGTCAGCAGGACATCCGTGCCGAAATCCGCGTTTTCCACCACGCCGCCGCACTTCTCCACCAGCAGCCGCATCCGCTCATACAGCGGGTACGGGCACGGCACCGCCAGCGCCGCCCACAGCCTCATCCGGCTGATGCCCGCCGCATCCAGAGCCAGCTTCGCCGTGCCGCCGTAGGCCCTGGTCAGGCCTCCGGCTCCCAGCAGGATGCCGCCAAAATACCGGGTCACTACGCAGACCGCGTTGGTGACCTCCTCCTTTACAAAGACGTTCAGCATAGGCTGGCCCGCCGTGCCCTGCGGCTCGCCGTCGTCGCTGTAGCGCAGGACGTTCCCCTCCCGCAGGGCATAGCACCAGCAATGGTGCCGCGCGTCGTGGTACCTCTTGCGCACCTCCTCAATGCGGGCGCGGGCCTCCTCTTCGGTCTCCACCCGCCAGATCTGGCCGATGAAGCGGGAACGCTTTTCTGTAAATTCCGTCTCCCCATATCCGCTGGGAACCAAATAGCTATCCATACTGTTTCTCCCACATTTCCCGGGTCATAAAATAGAAGCAAGTAGGCCGGTCCGGGAAAAATTCGTCCGTCAGCTTCTCGGTAAAGGCGTACATGAACCCGGATTTTTCAATCACCCGCCGGGAGCGGTGGTTTTCCGCATAATGGGTACACCAGATTTCATCCAGCTCCATGTCCTGGAAGCCATACCGCAGCAGCTCCCGGACCACCTCCGGGATGATGCCCCGGCCCCAATAGTCCGGTGAGAGGGCGTAGCCGATTTCAGAGGAACGGCCCTGGTGGGCGGCGTCCCCCGGCTTGAGCGGGGTAACAAACCCGGCGGAGCCGATGACCCGCCCTGTCTCCCGATCCACTACCGCGAAGGTGTTGGGCGTGGAAAAGACTGTGCGAATGATCTCCAGGCTTTCTTCCAGGCTTTCGTGGGGCTTCCAGCCCGCGATGGGGCCTACCTGCGGGTCCTTGCAGTAGGCATAGACATCCGCCGCGTCCGCCTCGGTGAAGGGACGCAGGATGGTTCGTTGGGTTTCTAACATCATGGGGACCTCCTCATGCTGCGCTGTATTTTCCGATACGATGAATGCCTTGTAGGGGTTCGGGTGTTCTACCGTTCGTCTATGCGGCCTGTCAGATAATCCAATGATACATCAAAATGATCTGCTAATGCAATTAAATTTACAAAATTAGGCAGATTGCTTCCCAATTCAAATTTTTGATAATGGGATTCACCGATGTTGACCGCAGCGGCGGCCTGCGCCTGAGTCTCCCCCGCTTCCTTCCGTAATGTGCGCAGGCGTTCTTTGAAAATTGTTTTATGATCCATTGCTTCCCCCTCTTGACACACCAATTTTTGTGTGATAATATACAGACAAGGACATCAATTTTTATGTCCTCCGTCTATCTCGATAATAGCCGACAGAGGCGGGCGCACACTGTGCGCCCCCACACTGGCGCGGGTGTTCTACTGTTTGTCTGTACGGCACATCAGATAGTCAAGCGTGACCTCAAAATGGTCCGCCAAGGCGATCAGATTAGCATAACTGGGCAGGTTTTCACCCAATTCAAACCTCTGATAATGCCGTGCTTGAATTCCGATGGCCGCAGCTACCTGTGCCTGTGTTTCTTTCTTTCCTTTGCGCAATTGGCGCACACGGTCCTTAAATTCCATAATCACCTCTTGACACGCTAATTATAGCGTGGTACAATAGCATTGTCACGCTAATTATAGCGCAAAATAAACTTAGAGGAGAAAAACAATGACTGACTTTATGCGCTGGCTCTATGCCAACTACATCAAACCCCAGTTGGACCAAGAGGATATTTCCGCTTATGAAACATCCGTCTCGTTGATGGATACCTGTTTGGATGAAAATCTAAAAATCCAGCATAACCGGGTCCTGGAGTTCTACGCCAGCCACGCCTTCCTGCTGGGTCTCCGCACCGGGGCAGGGCTGAAAGAAGCAGTCCGGCAGTAACCCCTTATGTATACGCCTCACCGCGTCTCATACTTCACGCCGGGATGGCTCTCCCGGTAAGCATTGACAACCATCACCGCCTCCTCCGGGTAATCGCTGATAAGCCCCGAAACGCCCATCTCCAGGTACTGCTGCATCTTCTCCGAGTCGTAGACGCTCCATACATATACTGGCAGTTCCTGTTCCCTGGCCTGGGTCACCAGCCGGTTGGTCACCAGTAGCTCCTCCACCGCCAGAAAATCCACACCGTACCGCCACATGCTGTCGTCAATGTTCCCGGTAGTGCTGAATGCGCAGTAGCCCACCCACCATTCCGGGTGCTTGTCCAGAATGGGCATCAGGCACGTATAATCCAGGGACATGAACATGGCCCGCTCCCCGAACCCGTACCGCTCCACCAGCTCCATGATCGCGGAAGCCAGAGCCTCGCCCCGCCACGCCTCCGGCTTCAGTTCAATCAACAGCCCCATCCCGGACGGGTAATCCTGCAAAGCCGCCAGTACCTCCTCCAATGAGGCGATCCGCGCTCCGGCGCCCGGATGGCGGTAATCCTCAACAGGGATTTCCTTCAGCTGCGCCCAGTCCAGCTCACCGACGCTCTCACTGCGTCCGGCCATGCGCCGCAGGTCGTTGTCGTGGAACAGCACAGGAACTCCGTCCCGGGTCAGCTGTACGTCGATCTCCGCGCAGTCCGCGCCGGACTCCCCTGCCGACAGAATGGCATCCAGGGTGTTCTCCACCCCGAAACAGCTCCCCCGGTGGCCGATAGCCAGAGGCCGGTGGACCAGAGGCGGCAGCCAGCAGGTCAGCGCCAGATACGCCGCAAACAGCAGGCATGACGCCCCGGCGGCGGCCCTCCAGCGCCAGGTCCGGAATCTCCTCCGCCAGCCCGCCGCAAACGCGGCCCACCAGCGGCTTGCTATCTCCGCCAGCGTTTTTGCGTCGCCGCTCCAGGGGGCGGACAACCGGTCCTCACTGCCCCGCGCCGAGGCGGACAGGACGGCATGGAGAAACACCGCCATCCCCACCGTATGCAGCAGGGTCAGGACAAACCAGTACAGCAGATCCTTCCGGAACGCCTCAGAGCAGACGAAGTATTTCAGGAAATTCCCATCAAAATCGCTGCTGCCCAGGGGATTCCTCCGCCAGTAGCGGGCCATCTCCGACGTGACGCGCTCCCATACCACCAGGATGGCAATAATCTTCAAACCGGCTTTCCAGTCCGCCCGTTTCCAGCAGCGCAGGCTCTCCCGCGCCGCCGGAACGAACCGCCGGTGGTCCAGAACCATGCACACCGGCGTGAAGAGCAGCAGAAGGTAGAGCCCATAATAGGCCGCTCCGATTGCCAGGATGCCCAGCCAGCCGAACGCGTTCTTTTCCAGCTCCCCATAGATGAACCACGGGATGGTCACCTGCGGGACCATGGTGCAGACATATCCCATCCGCACCAGTGGCAGCAGCAGGACGTAGTACAACGACCCAGCCGCCAGCGACCACCCTCCCATCGTCCCCAGGTCCCACAAGGAGCGGCGCATGACCTGTCCCAGCGTGAAGTCCTTCCCCTGCCGGCATAATGAGGCGATGTGAATGAGGACGGCGTACTCATAGAAGACCAGCTCCGCCGCGCCAAAAAACAGCAGCAGGAACAGCAGTCCGCCCTTCAGATTCAGAAATGTCCACACCATGCTCCCGTTGAAGCTGACGCCCACCGAGGCGACATAGGTCTGGTAGATTTCCCGGAACAGCGGATTCACCACCCCCAGGATTGCCAGTTTCCAAAGCAGTTCAAACCATAAAATCTCTTTGATTGCCTTTCTCATGCCCATGGATCATTCTCCTGAAAAGTTATCTGCAACTACCGCCTATTATACCGCGCCGTCCTGGAAATGTCCATAGGAAAAACACCGCCCGGCAAAGTAACCCGGACGGCGCTTCTCTATGCAGTTCAGACGCCCCGCAGGTCCTCGTCCAGCCAGGTGTCTGCGGGCGACAGCGGAAGCGTGAAAATGCGGGCGTTGTCCGCGTCGTCCTTGCTCTGATGGAACTTGAAAACGGTCTCGCCGCTGGGCAGCAGGCCGATAATCTCAATCTTTCCCCGGGGATGGCTCATGGCGTAGCGGATGGATTTTCCGAAGCCGTTCTGCTGGGACTTGGCCTCGTTTACAATATGGACGCCCTCCTGAATGGGCACCTGGAACCGCTCCTTCACTCCCGTCACCGGGCGGCACTGGAACACATAGTAGGGCGCGATTCCAACCCTCGTCAGCCCGGACAGCAGCTTTCCCAGCGTCTCGCCGCTATCGTTGACGCCCCGCAGCAGCACCGTCTGGTTGCGGACCTGGACGCCCCGCTCGATCATAGCCCGGACGGCCTGGATTGCCTGATGCGTCAGCTCCCGGGGGTGGTTGAACTGGGTCACCAGATACAGCGCTTTCTTCTGGGCGTAGTGGGCGAACATGTCCAGAAGCTCCTGGTCGCCATAGATGCGCTCCGGCAGCGTCACCGGCGCCCTGGACCCGAAGCGGATAAAATCCAGCCGGTCAATGGCCGTAAGCTCCCGCAGGTAGCGTTCAATAATCCCATTGGGATTGATGAGGGAGTCTCCGCCGGAAATCAGGACGTTGGTAACGGTCTCGTGGCTCCTCACATAGTCCACGGCCTCATCCACCTGTCGGTTCAGCTCGTCCTCCGTCAGCCCTACCATCCGTTTCCGGAAGCAGTGGCGGCAGTACATGGCGCACTGGTTGCTGCTGAGCAGCAGCACGGTCTGCGCGTACTTATGCTGCAAGCCCTCCAGCTTGGTATTGGACGCCTCGCCGCTGGTATCGAAGGACCCGCCGGGGCCGAACTCCTCCAGGGTCGGAACACACATGCGGCCAATGGGGTCATTGGGGTCCGCCGGGTCCACCAGGGACAGATAATAGGGCGTAATCAGCATAGGAAACCGCTCGATGATCTCCGCCCGCCGCTGGATCTCCTCCGGGGACCAGCCCAGGACCGGGCCAAGCTCCTGCGCCGTTCTGATCCCATTCCTCAATTCCTCCTGCCAGCTCATCAGCTGCCACCACCTTTCTGATAATATGAAAAAGCGCGTGAACCGGCCTGCGACAGCTGGATCACGCGCTTCATCGAACGATTTTGATTTTGGGCTTCAGAACGGTCAAATACTCTTTCTATTCTCCTTCAAGCCAAAATAATGATTCAAAAACGATCCTAAACGAGCTTCCCTTGCCATCAAACAGATTCCGGTGCTAACGTTAGTCACATTTTACCATAAATCCGCGCCGCTTTGCAAGGGACACGCCCGTCAATTTACAAATTGTTCACAAGCGAACGATTTATCGGTTCCTTCTACTCCCACGACTCCCTGGGCTCCACCCAACCCTCGATATAAGCCTTTACCGCGCCGATAGCCCTGGGATTGCACACAGCTACCACGTCAATGGCCTCAGCGTACTCCACACGTTCCACCTTTGCCTCCCGGTACAGCAGGTCCAGCAGCCCAGCCTTGTCGTAGGGCAGATGGACGGTCACCCGGCGGGTTCCCTTGTCCAGCATCCGGTCGATAGCCTGGAGCAAACCGTCCAGCCCCTCCCCCGTCCTGGCGGATATGTTGACGGCATCCTCACCGTGGGGACGGATGTCTCCCCAGAAGAGGTCAGACTTGTTGTATACTCGCAGGCATGGCGTCCGCTCCGCGCCCAGTTCGCTGATAAGGCTGTCCACAATCTGGGCCTGTTCCTGCCAGTGGGGGTTGGAGATGTCGATGACATGGAGCAGCAGGTCGGCGTATTCCAGCTCCTCCAGCGTGGCCTTAAATGCGTCCACCAGCTGGTGGGGCAGCTTGCGGATAAAGCCCACGGTGTCAGAGATCACCACATCCATGGTGTCGCTGACGGTCAGCAGGCGGCTGGTGGTGTCCAAGGTGTCGAACAGCCGGTTGTTGGCGGGGATGTCCGCCCCGGTGAGGGCGTTGAGCAGGGTGGATTTCCCGGCATTGGTGTAGCCAACGATAGCGACCACAGGGATTTCGTTTTTCATGCGGCGCTGGCGCTGGGTGCCGCGGACCCTGCGCACCTCCTCCAGCTCTTCTTTCAATTTGTCGATCTTCCGGTGGATGTGGCGGCGGTCGGTCTCCAGCTGGGTCTCGCCGGGTCCCTTGGAACCGATGGGCCCTTTGCCGCTGGTACCGGCCTGACGCTCCAGGTGGGTCCACATACCGGTCAGCCGGGGCAGCAGGTATTGATATTGGGCCAGCTCCACCTGGAGCCGGCCCTCGCGGGTCCGCGCCCGCTGGGCGAAGATGTCCAGGATCAAGGCGCTGCGGTCCAGCACCTGGACGCCCAATTCCTCGGTGAGCACCCGCAGCTGGGATGGGCTGAGGTCGTTGTCAAAGATGACCGTGGTGGCCTCTTCTGACTTGACCAGAGCCTTGATCTCAGCGACTTTGCCCTCACCGATAAAAGTTCTGGGGTCCGGCGAGAACCGGTTTTGCAGGACGGAGGCGGCGGCTTCGCCGCCAGCGGTCTCCACCAGGGCTTCCAGCTCGTCCATGGATTCATCGTCGGTGTTGTCCCTGGCCTCCAGCCGGGGGCTGGAGAGACCCACCAGGATGGCAATATCTCTTGGCTTTCTGATTTCTTCTGTCGTTGTCAGTTCTTTCATAGTACCTCTTATTTTTTCAGATGGGGATAGTATATCCGGAAACAGGTTTTTTGCCGCTTCCAGCGGCAGGGAATGATATTTCCGCTCGTTACCCCGGGCCTACTTTTGCCGCGCGGCAGAGGCAGGCAGAACGCGCTCAAACCTACGGTTTGAGAATCCCTTGAGCATCGCCCGATAGGCGATACTTTATATTTTGTTTTATTTACACTACGATCTGAGAAACCGGTTATTCTGCGCTGGCGTTCTGGACCGTCAGAGGTCCCTGCTCCTGCGGTTACGCTCTGCCAGTAAATCACGCTGCTTCGCCGAAGGCGCCTGCGTCTACCATTTGGCGCTCATCGACGCTTCGCTGTTCTGGCGATGGATGCAGACCAATTTCAGAAGCGGCGCAGCAGCGAAATCTATCGGTAGAACCTGTGGGTAGCCGCAGAAGGCCGGCGCACCAACGAAGGTATTGGAACAGAATCAGACAGAGTATCGTCGGAGGGAAAACAAATCCATACATTTCAGGGATTCTTAAACCGTAGGTTTAAGCAAGCTTTTGGTACTTTTCCCTTGGGGGAAAAGTACGCCCCCGTCCCCGCCCCGTGGGCGGGAATCCCTCTCCCCGCCGGGGAGAAAAACGGAAAAAGCCGCTCCGCAGACAGCGGAACGGCTTCCAGCAATGCAATCATTTAAGGCCAAACTTCTTGTTGAACTTGGCGACGCGACCGCCGGTATCGACCAGCTTCTGCTTGCCCGTAAAGAAGGGGTGACACTTAGAGCAGACTTCCACGCGAATGTCCTTCTTCGTGGAACCTGTCTCAATTACATTACCGCAGGCGCATTTGATCGTAGTCTGC
>JAAWQM010000108.1 GCA_022800525.1 Oscillospiraceae bacterium | reverse complement strand
CCTGACCGTGGACGGCGTGGACGTCACCGGCCAGATCGTGGACGGCGTTTACACCTGCACGCTCACCATCACGGGCAACAACGAGATCACCATCGTTGGATCTAACAAGGCCGCCGGCAATACCATTACCTTCGTAAACGACGGCCTGACCATGTTTAACGAGGTTGCCCTGGGCGACATGCATGAGGGCATGATCACCGGCGTGACTGCGGAGACCTATTCCCTGGTAAAGGGCGTTGACTTCGTTGATTACACCAACTTGGCCGATCCCGACACTGGCCGCGTTGTCAAGCTCCAGGTCGCTCTGGACGCTGCCTTTGAGAACGAGCTGGAGGCTGACGCCGACGGAAACTACACCGTTCCCGTAAACGGCGCGGATGTCACCATCTACCTCAACTACTACCTCGCTGAGGACGACAATGCCAACGGCGACCCCGGCGTCACACCTCCCGGCGACAATAACCCTGACGATGGCTGGAACGACAATGAGGGCATTGGCACGGACACTCCGAATCCGGCTGCGCGCCTTCTTGCCAAGGTGGAGAGCGCCAACAAGAACATCCGCTATTGGTTCTTTGTCCCCGCTGGCGACAACGAAGTAAAGGTTGTCAATGCGGACGAGACCGTCAAGGTGACGGTTGCGGCTCACAAGGCCACGGATGACGAGATTGCTACTGCCTCCGACGCGATCAAGGCAAAAATCGACGCCGACAACGGCGAGCATGATGTTTGGGTTCTCACCTTCGATACCATTGGCACCGTTTATGAGACCCCTGTCACCAAGAGCCGCAACACTGCCACCCAGCCCCCTGTGGACGAGAACGAGCTGCTCCCCTACCGGGCCGCTCCCACAGGTAATAATGGGGCCTATGAGTTCTATGGCTACAAGGACAAGGTCGTTTTGACTGAGGATGAAGCCAAGACTGCGCTTGCTGTTGCGCTGTCTGATGACGATCTCAAGCTGAAGGCCAGCGATATCAGTATTGCGACCAACGGCCTGACTGCTTACTACACGGATGCTAAGGGCGCAACCAAGACTGTTGCCCTTGCACCCAAGGGCGTGGATAACACCTATGGTCACTGGACCGCAACAAAGGAACTGTTCGCCATCTCCTATAAGGGTGAAGTCATCTACTACGCCTATGATGGAGAGTCGAACGTAAAGTTCAGCGGCATGGATGACGGGTATGTCGCGTGGAATGACGGTACAGTTGTCACAACAGCTGTTCTTGAAGTGGCCGATGGAACAACAACTTTGTCCTCGTTTGATCTCAAGAAAGATAGCGCTCTTGGAAATGTGATTAAAGTTTCCGTTTCTAACGGCAGATATCAATACAAGAGCGAAGGAACTTGGAGCAGTGACCAGACAGACAGCTATGTAGTACCTGGCACAGAAATTCGATTTTGGATTGGGGCGAGCAACATTGATTCTCCCATTGAGGAGAACGGTCTGTATCGTGCAGCTATCAACAAGAACACCATTAAAACTATGACTGGAGCCGAAGTTAATGAGGCTACTTCCAGCGGTAACGTTATGGTTGAAATCGGCGCTTTGACAGTTGATATGGCCGAGAAAGGCGTTGCGGACTTGTCCATCAAACGCGTTTATAATGTCAACCTGAACGATCAGCCCATGGGCGCCTATGCTGAGGATGAGGCGATTCTTGCCGGGAAGGCTGGCCTTGCCAAAGGTGACGTGGTGTTCGCTCGTGAAAACGAAAAGGGCGATGGAACTGGAAAGTGGGCATATCTGCTGTCTGACTCTACTAAGAAGGTGTCTGTGAGCGCGGCTGACAACGATCACGAGGAAGCGTATTTCACGTTGAATTCTGATCTGATTGCCAAAGCATATGACAAGAGGACGGTTGATATTTACTCTGGTTCCTCTGTGAAGTTCAGCGGAGATGCAAACGGAAGCCTCGTGGTGAAGTACGGAGAGGAAACTTCCGTCGAACAGACTGTTGGAAAAGACTATGAGTACTACGTTGCTCAGGGCGCCACTGTTGTGCTTACTTCCGGCGAGAACAGTAAGGCGTACGAGGTGACGGTTGGAAACGCTGAACCGGTAACAAAGGGTATTCCGAGCGCTTCTGCACCGACAACTGTGGAAATTGAAGTCGGTGAGGAAGATATCATCATCAAAGAGGTTACTGCCTACGAAACCCTGGTGGTCAGCTTTTCAGCTAATAGTAATGGGGATGCGGTAGGCTCCTCAACCCCGTGGTCCAGTTTGTTTGTGAGCGTATGGAATGGTAATGTAAGTGCTATCGAAAATAAAACTGCTGATTCTGTTGTGGATGCTACCGCAGGTGATCCTCGGCCGACTGGCAACTTTACTGCTGGACACGACTATATCATCACGATTTCTGACCTGAAGGCGGCAGATGGGTACACACTTAGTACTTTGACTAACGAGAGTGTTACTTTGAACACTGCATTGACCGGTTGGAGTCTGTTGAATACAGTGGTGAATTACGACAGCGGGAGTGGTTCTCTGGAACTCGTATTGACTGTTCATATTAATTCTCTTTAAACTGTTTCCGCAGAACATTTACCCCCCAAGGGCTTTCGCCCTTGGGGGGTTCCCCATTATTTGAATGCGATGTACTCGTAGACCCTGCCGTTCTGGTTCAAATCGGGATATGTCCCGTTTGCGTCGCTCCTGGGCTGCAGGACAAACCCGGTGGAAGTGAGCTTGCATCGTGTTGCAAGCGTATTGCCGGCAGTCATACCAACATAGGCTGCGGCGAGATAGGAATTGAGGTCCGTTCCCGCCTCCGCCCCGGTGATGATAAGGAAAGACGGCTGAAACCCGGTGCTGACGGCTTTCGTACCTCCGTTTCCGGTATATCTGCCGGTGAGGTATGGCTTTTCCAGCGCCACATTGTGAGCGACTGCCGCCATGGACTGCGCGATGGAGGCCGTGGACTGTGCGGAATCAGCGGCGGACTGGGCCGCGCCAGCCTTGGAGAGGGCGGTGTCAGCGGTGTTCAGCCCGGACTCAATGCTGGCCATGGCGTCGTTGAAGTCCTCCATCCGGATGGGGTCGGACTTGATCCACTGGGGCAGGTGATGATTTTGCGTGTAGTTCATTGTAGTTCTCCTTTAAAAATATGATTCGCAACGTTACCGTTACACCTAGGTGTGTAACAAAGGAGAAGTTGCATGACCCCGTGCAACGTCATAACGCACAAAAAACCGGAGGGAAAATTGATCCGAAGGACTTCCCGCCCCGGCTGATTTGTGTTATACTGGCCAAAGAATAACGAAGGAGGACGGCGGTATGGATTTATGGGAGCTGCTGGACGTCCGCCCCGGCGTCACAGCGCTGGCCGGCGGCGGCGGTAAAACCACAATGATGTATACTCTGGCCCGCGGGCTGATGGCTTCAGGAACCGTAATCTGCACCACCACCACCCGGATTTTCCCACCCGCGCACCTGCCCGCGCTGGACCGGGTGGACCGAGGGGTGATGGCGCGTCTGCGCTGCGTCTGCGTCGGGACGCCCGCCCCGGAGGGCAAGCTGGCCGCCCCGGCCCAGCCCATAGCGGAGCTGGCCGCGCTGGCGGACTGCGTGCTGGCAGAGGCGGACGGCTCCCGTGGCCTGCCGGTAAAAGCCCACCAGCCCCACGAGCCGGTAATCCCCGCCGGGACGGGACAGACGGTCGTGCTGCTGGGCGCGTCCGCCTTTGGCCGTCCCGCCCGGGAGACTGTCCACCGGCTGGAGACCTTCTGTCAACTGACGGGCATGTCTCCGTACGCGGCCATAACGCCGGAAGCGGCTGCCGCCCTGCTGCGCTCGGAGGGCCTTGGGGACAAGATTTTTGTCAATCAGGCGGAGACACGGTCCGCGCTGGACGCGGCACGGAAGCTGGCTGCGCTGCTGGACTGTCCGGTATTCGCGGGATCATTGCAGAGAGGGGAATGGGAATGTTTGTCATGATACGGGGCGGCGGGGACCTTGCCACGGGAGCAGCCCTGCGCCTGCGCCGCAGCGGGATGGACGTGGCCATCTGCGAGATTGCTGCCCCCACCTCCATCCGGCGCACCGTATGCTTTTCGGAGGCTGTGCGCCTGGGAGAGACAACGGTGGAGGGCGTCACCGCCCGCCGCGCGGAGCTGGAGGAGGTTCCGGAGCTGCTGGAGGAGGGGATCATCCCCGTACTGGTGGACCCGGATGGGAGCAGCATCGAGGCATTGAAGCCGGACGCGGCGGCGGACCTGATTCTTGCCAAGCGCAACCTGGGCACCAACGCCGGCATGGCCCCGGTGGTGGTAGCCGCCGGTCCCGGATTCACAGCGGGCGTGGACTGCCATGCGGTAGTAGAGACCATGCGGGGCCACTATCTGGGACGGGTGATTTACGAGGGGTCCGCGCTGCCCAATACCAACATTCCCGGTCTGATTGGAGGCTACGCGGGAGAACGGGTCCTCCGCGCCCCGGCGGACGGCGTGTTCCAAGGCGTCCGGGAGATTGGCGGCAGGGTGGAGCCGGGGGATGTGGCGGGATATGTGGACGGCGTACCGATGGTCTGCACCATCGGCGGCGTCCTCCGCGGCCTTCTGGCTGATGGGATACTGGTCAGAAAGGGCATGAAGAGCGGCGACGTGGATCCCCGGTGCGAGCCCGCCCATTGCCTGTGCGCCTCGGACAAGGCACTGGCCGTCGGCGGTGGAGTGCTGGAGGCGATTCTGCATTTCAGCCGGGGCGGAGATTTGTTTTGATCGCGCGGAGGAGGTATAGCTGCCTCGTGGAAGGGGGATATGTTGGGCTTTGCCCAAACCCACCAGGGGCTTTGCCCCTGGACCCTACCGCCCTTTGAAAAGGGCGGCCCTAAACTTTTTTTGTTGCGTCTGAGCCGGAAAATCACATTTCTCTGCCGCCCCGCATAGGATAACCAAAGACCAAAGGGAGGCACAGACTATGGAAATACATGTGGTCCAATCCGGCGAAACGCTCTATGGCATCGCGGGCCGCTACGGGGCGGACCCCCGTCTGCTGCGGGAGCTGAACGGCATACCGGAGAACGCCGCGCTGGCGGTGGGCCAGACGCTGGTTATCCGCCCGGTTGATACATTCCACATTGTCCAGCCGGGAGAGACCCTCACCGCCATTGCGCGGCGTTACGGCCTGACCCTTCGGCAGCTCTACCGGCGCAACTACTGGCTGGGAGGCCGTCCCGCCATCCAGGCCGGGCAGAGTCTGGTGATCGTCTACGGCGACGCGCCCGCCGCCCGGACCCACACCAACGGATACGCCTATCCCTTCATCCCCGCCCGGCTTCTGGACGCCGAGCTGCCCTGCATGAGCTATCTCACGCCTTTTACCTACGGCATCGACGCCTCCGGCGGCCTCCTGCCACTGGCGGACGAGGCGATGCTGTCCCAGGCCCGCCAGCTGGGAACAGTCCCCCTGATGCACCTGTCCACATTGACGGAGATGGATTCCTTTTCCAGCGAGCGGGCCGTCATAGTGCTGACCAACGCGGAGATGCAGGCGGCGCTGATCGCTCAGATTCTGGACACCATCGCGGCAAAGGGCTATCAGGGCCTGGATGTGGACTTTGAGTACGTCCCCGGGGCGCAGCGGGAAGCCTACGCGGATTTTATCCGCCGCCTGCGGGCGCGGCTGTCGCCCATGGGACTGCCGGTGATTGTTGCGCTGGCTCCCAAGAACTTCGCCGGACAGCCCGGGCTGCTGTATGAAGCCCACGACTACGCGCTCCTGGGCGCAGCGGCGGATTTTGTGCTGTTGATGACATATGAGTGGGGCTATACAGCGGGTCCGCCCATGGCGGTGGCTCCACTGCCCAACGTACGCCGGGTACTGGACTACGCGGTGACGGAAATCCCCCGGCAAAAAATCTATCTTGGCATCCCCAACTATGGCTACGACTGGCCTCTGCCCTTCGTCCAGGGAAAGACCCGCGCCAAATCCCTCTCCAACCAGGCCGCTGTGGAATTGGCTGTGCGCTACGGCGCAGATATTCACTTCGATCAAACCGCCCAATCCCCCTGGTTCGAGTATACCGCCGCCGGCGGCGTCCCCCACGTCGTATGGTTCGAGGACGCGCGCAGCATGTCCGCAAAGCTGCGCCTGATTTCCGAGTACGGGCTGTATGGCGCTGGGTACTGGAACCTGATGCGCCCTTATCCCCAGGGGTGGACCGTCCTGGACGCGCTGTATGAGGTGGAAGACGGATAAGAAAAACGCAGCTCCAAGTCATTTATGGCTTGGGGCTGCGTTTTTCTGGCTGCTTGGCAGCAAAGCGCATTACTTCACAGCCGCAAACCCTTTCTCCAGGTCGGCGATGATGTCGTCAATATGCTCCGTGCCGATGGACAGGCGGATGGTGTTGGGCCTGATTCCCTGGTCTGCCAGCTCCTCGGGGGACAACTGGGAATGGGTCGTGGTGGCAGGATGGATCACCAGGCTCTTCACATCCGCCACGTTGGCCAGCAGGGAGAAAATCTCCAGGTTGTCGATAAACCTATGGGCCTCCTCCTGGCCGCCTTTGATCTCAAAGGTAAAGATGGAAGCGCCGCCGTTGGGGAAATATTTCTCATACAGCGCGTGGTCCGGATGGTCCGGCAGGGACGGATGATTGACCTTCTCCACCAGAGGATGCCTGGACAGGAATTCCACCACCTTCTTTGTGTTCTCGGCGTGGCGGTCCAGACGCAGGGACAGCGTCTCCACGCCCTGGAGCAGCAGGAAGGCGTTGAAGGGAGAGATGGCAGCGCCCATATCCCGCAGCAGGATGGCGCGGATGTAGGTCACAAAGGCCGCAGGACCGGCGGCGTCCACAAAGCTGACGCCGTGGTAGCTGGGGTTCGCCTCGGCGATGGGCGCGTATTTCCCGCTTGCCCTCCAGTCAAATTTGCCGGAATCAACAATGATGCCGCCCAGCGTCGTGCCGTGGCCGCCGATGAACTTGGTGGCGGAGTGGACCACGATGTCCGCGCCGTGCTCGATGGGGCGGATAAGGTAGGGGGTGCCGAAGGTGTTGTCAATCACCAGAGGCAGGCCGTGGCTGTGGGCAATTTGGGCAATAGCGTCGATATCAGGAATATCGCTGTTGGGATTGCCCAGAGTCTCCAGGTAGACGGCCTTGGTGTTGGGCCGGATGGCAGCGGTCACCTCCTCCAGGTCATGGGCGTCCACAAAGGTGGCTGCCACGCCGAACTGCGCCAGGGTGTGGGCCAGCAGGTTGTAGGTGCCGCCATAGATTGTCTTCTGCGCCACAATATGGTCCCCGGCCTGCGCCAGAGCCTGGATCGTGCAGGTGATTGCCGCCGCGCCGGAGGCAACCGCCAACGCGGCCACGCCGCCCTCCAGGGCCGCGATACGCTTTTCAAGGACATCCTGGGTGGAGTTGGTCAGACGGCCATATATGTTGCCTGCGTCCGCCAGTCCAAACCGTGCGGCGGCATGGGCGGAGTCGCGGAACACATAGGAGGTGGTCTGATAGATGGGCACTGCCCGGGCGTCGGTGGCGGGATCAGGCTGCTCCTGGCCTACGTGGAGCTGTAAAGTCTCAAATTTATAATTGCTCATGTTTTTTACCTCGTTTCCAACAATATGTTATCTTTATTCCGCAAACAGCGGAGTGGACAAATACCGGTCTCCGGTATCCGGCAGCAGGGCTACAATGTTTCTTCCCTTGTTTTCCGGACGCCTCGCCAGCTGAAGGGCAGCCCAGACCGCCGCGCCGGAGGAGATGCCCACCAGTACGCCCTCGGACCGGCCAATCCGCCTCCCGACAGCGAATGCGTCTTCATTCTCCACAGTGATGATCTCATCGTAGACGGCGGTGTTCAGCGCTTCCGGAACAAAGCCCGCGCCGATGCCCTGAATGCCGTGCTTTCCGGCAGTACCCTTGCTCAGCACCGGAGAGGAGGCGGGCTCCACCGCAACCACCTTCACATCAGGGTTCCGGCTCTTGAGATACTCCCCTACGCCGGTGATTGTTCCGCCGGTGCCGACGCCAGCCACAAAAATATCCACCTTGCCGTCCGTATCCTCCCAGATCTCCGGGCCGGTGGACGCCTTGTGGGCGGCGGGGTTGGCGGGATTTACGAACTGACCGGGGATAAAGCTGTTGGGCGTCTCCTTCGCAAGCTCCTCCGCCTTGGCGATGGCGCCCGTCATGCCTCTGCTCCCCTCCGTCAGTACCAGCTCCGCGCCGTAGGCGCGCATCAGCTGCCGCCGTTCCACGCTCATGGTCTCCGGCATGACGATAACGAGCCGGTAGCCCCTGGCCGCCGCGACGGAGGCCAGACCAATGCCCGTATTGCCGGAGGTGGGCTCAATGATTACAGAACCGGGCCCCAGCAGCCCTCTGGCCTCGGCGTCGTCGATCATGGCCCTGGCAATGCGGTCCTTCACGCTCCCGGCGGGATTGAAATACTCCAGCTTAGCCAGAATCCGGGCCTCCAGCCCCTCCTCCCTCTCAATATGGATCAGCTCCAGCAGCGGAGTCCTGCCGATCAGCTGGTCGGCGGAAGTATAGATCGTACCCATAATGACGTCCTCCTGATTGCGCTTGATTTTTCCCGATTTATAAATCCAATCTACTTAGTAGGTATATAGATATTATATGGCCTGCGGCAGGTTTTGTCAACAGCTATCTGCACAAATCCCCAGCCAAAATCCTACCTGTCTTATGGTAAAATAGGTAAATAGCAGATATTTCCTGCCGCGCCATACAAAAAGGAGAGACACATCTGTGCCTCTCCTTCAGATTTTAGAAGCTGTATTCACAGGCGTTGAACGCCGCCTGGGCAGGTCTTTTCGCGTCCATCCGACACTCCCCGGCTATGAATGCGGCTTTTTAGCGAGCCTTTGTCTCGAAAGACAAGTACAAATCCATCCGTACCCGCCCCTCGGAGACCTCCACCACCGCGGCGTCCAGCATCTGGCCCACAAGGGCCAGCTCGCTCTCGCTGGTGTACTGGTCCCCTCCGGCCAGCTCCCAATATGTCTCCACCAGCGCCGGATCCCGCACCTGGGGCTGCAGCAGCCGGGCCATTATTTCCATCTCCCGCTGATGCTCCAGGGCAAAGTCCCCCTCGATCCGCAGGCGCAGGCCCATGTCCTCCCGCAGCAGGTGCATATCGATCTGCCGTCCGCCCATGAGCAGCAAAGCATTGCTCAGTTCGCTGGCGACATGGTTCATCCGCCGGCGGGTCATAATACGTTTTTTCATGCAGGTCACTCCTCTTGTGGTTCCGGTTTCACCGCCTCTATGACGGGGACCAGCAGGATACAGACCAGTCCCGCGGCAAAGCCGTTATTGTACAGGTTCATCCCCCCGTGGAGGATGCTGGTATTTTGTACGATGGTCATGTGAACAAATCCGGCGGCAACGCCCCAGTACCACCCGAACTGTCCCGCAATGGGCGCCAGACAGGTACACAGCAGGGTGGCCAGCAGGACGCCGGAGGCGTTGATGGGCAGCTCGATCATCAGCAGGGCCGCCAGGACCGCCCCGGTCATCACCGGCAGAACGTTCCTGGGGTGCTTGCCGAAGGCTCCGAAGCCTGTCATGGCGAAAACGCAGCACACCAACGGCCCGTTGAGCCGCACGCCCAGCGGGTACAGGGCCAGCAGGTATCCAAGGCCAACGGCCCCTACCAGAGCCATGTTCACCAAAGTGGCCCCCGGACCGTCCAGGATCACAAAGTCCGCCACCGCCCGTCCGGAGTGGTGGAGGATATGCCGGTAAGCCTTCCAGCTCCGGCAGCCCATTGACAGCCCGGCCAGAAACAGCCCCAGCAGAATCAACGCCATCATGACGCACAGCAGTCCATGGCCCTCCTGACTCCAGCTTCCAACGGTGTCGAACTCCACACCGAAGCCTTTGAATATGCTGGCGATGCCCAGGCCCAGGATTCCGGCGGCAAAACCTACATTATATAAATTATATCCCTGGTGGATTCTGGTGGTGAACCCGGCGATAGCCGGCAGCAGGAATCCAATGATCAGCCCGCACGATCCCATGGCAACCCACCGCAGTCCCGGGCGGACCCGCACCATCAGAAAGCTGACCATAGGAGACAGGCAGGTTCCATACAGCGTCAAGTAGACGTATTTCGCGAACCGCTCCCGCCGGTAGAGGGCGTGCAGCCAGCCGCCAACGGCAATCGGGACAATATTGATCAGATTTTTCCCCAGCATAGCGAATCCGCCCATCAAAAACAAGCAGGCGAACGCAGCCCCGGTGAAGGGCAGCCCCAGCTTCCGGATCAGCAGCGTGCTCAGCAGCAGCACCAGCGCCGCGTTCAGCAGAGCCGCCCCTGTTCCTCCGGTGGCCACCGGATCGGTAATCAGTCCGGTCTCGCTGATCTGGATCGCCCAGAAGCCCCTCAGAAGCGAAATATCAGGCTGCGCCAGCACCGCAAATACCGCCAGCAGCCCGGATAAGACCAGCGGCACGACATGAAGCTGCCTGCTGAGATAGCTCTGATCGATCCGCTCCATTAACATAAGTCCTCTCCTCGCTCCGCACGCAATCAATCCCTCTCCGCTCCGCCGGTTGGCAGGATATCCATATTGTACGGCACTGCCCGGCGGCTTGTCAAGAGTGGGACAAAGCCATTTGTGGGAATTTATTTTTCAGACATGGAAAATACTTTGATAAAGCCCTTGAAAAATTTGGAAATTCGTGGTATGCTAAGGAAAAAGAAGGGAAAACTCAGCAGGACCGGCATTCTTGTCTGCCGGGAAACACTGGAGTCGCAGTGCGCCCGCAGGACGCGCCGCACAGGAAAGGAGGACTTATGCAGGTTTACGCTTCAGCGGAAGATTATCTGGAGGCGATTCTGGTTGTTGGGAGGCGTCGCGGCGTGGTCCGCTCTATTGATATTGCCAATGAGCTGAACTTTTCCAAGCCCAGCGTCAGTGTGGCGATGAAAAAGCTGCGGGAAAGCGGCCATATTGAGGTAGACAAGGATGGTTTTATTCACTTGCTTCCCTCTGGCGCGGAAATTGCGGAGCATATATATGAGCGCCACCAGATCCTGACGGATTTTTTTGTCTACCTGGGCGTCAGCGAGTCCGTGGCATCAGCCGACGCCTGCAAGGTGGAGCATGACCTCAGCAACGAGACATTCGATAAGATTAAGACCCACGTCCGGCAGACTATGGAGGATCATCCCAGGCCGGCGGCGCAGGAGCCAGAAAAGTGAATTTTTGTGTTTCTGGCAGCCCCAGCGGGCCTGCCGGAATTCTCCTGTTTATCCAATCACATGGAAAAGCGGCGCAGTCCTCTCTCAGAGGGCCGCGCCGCTTTCACACAGGCGGAATATCAAACGACTGTGACCTCGACCGCACGCATTTTGCTGCTGTTCTTGGGGTCCACCTCCACGCTGTAGGTGACCTTCTGACCTTCGTTGAGAGTACGGTATCCGGTGCCCTGAATCGCGGAAAAGTGAACAAAAACATCACCGCTGCCATCATCGTTAGAGATGAAGCCGTAGCCTTTCTCCGCATTGAACCATTTTACAGTACCAGTGTTCATTGGAATTGCCTCCTAAAAATGAAATAAATGCAATAAACGAGTCTCCAGAGGCAGCGCCTGGTCAAAACCGGGATTCGCCTGATAGTGACTAATTTGTACATTTTCGAGCTCGTTGTTAGCATACCATCCGATGAGGAAAATGTCAAGCAGAGATTTTACTAATTATAGAAGAGCCGGGAAAATTTGGGAGGGGCAGTATTCCTGTTCCTCTTAGATCGAAAAAATGTGCGGATCTTGTTTTTGCCGGCGGGCCATCAGGTACATACAAGCGTAAAAAGCGAATACAAAACAGTTGGAATCAGCGTTATGTCATCCAGCGATTAGAAAGAGTATATTTTCCCAGAAATCAGATAGAAATATCCGATTTCTTTTTCTTTTTTGAAATAAAACAAATACAATTTTTCTCCCTGCTACCACCTGCTACCAGACTTTCCCAACGTGCTACCAGAACTCCCCCAGTTGGTAGCGGAGATGTATAGTTTACATAAATCTGTCGGTTGCTACCAAACCCTATATTTTTGCTACCAAACTTCCTTTTCAAAATCTCAAACCCCTTGCGCCCCAACGGTTTCCCCCTCCCTCCGCCACCCGGCAAGGGGATGACAGATTGGCTGTAAGTCTCCAAAATACGACATTTTCCGCAACTTTTTCCGTATTTTGCAGAAAAAAGTTCAGCTAGTAAAAACTGCGGCTGCGAACGATTACACGATCGCTTCCAAGGTGCTCCAGGGTCTGGGTGTCGTTCGCGGCGACGACGGCGGCATCCGTGAAGCAGACCCCATCACCCGTGCAGAAGTGGCCGCCCTGGCCTACCGCATCCACACCGCGGATGTGACGGACTCCAAGGCCAACCTGTACTACGACCTGCAGGACGCAGCCTTCGATGACCTGGGGTCTGTCGAGTGGGCCAAGGGCTACATTGGCTACGCTCACAACGCCGAGATCGTCAAGGGCGTCGGCGGCAAGAAGTTCAACCCCACCAGCAACATCACCGGCTATGAAGTCCTGGCCATGGCCCTGCGGGCCATCGGCTACGGCAAGAACCACGAGTTCGAGGGCGCCCAGTGGCAGATCAACACCGCCGCCTGGGGCCGCCGCGAGGGCCTGCTGGAGGGCATCAGCGCTCTGGACCAGACCCGTCTGGACCAGCCCGCCACCCGCGGCATGGTCTTCCAGATCCTGCTCAACGCTGTTCTGCACAACGACGTTCAGTTCAGCTATGTCCAGCCCGACCTCTACGTCGGGGCTGACAGGTCCATGGCTGACGGCCTGCATCTGGAGGTT
The DNA here is from genome assembly GCA_022800525.1 of Oscillospiraceae bacterium. Classification (GTDB taxonomy): domain Bacteria; phylum Bacillota; class Clostridia; order Oscillospirales; family Oscillospiraceae; genus Pelethomonas. The sequence continues at coordinate 7,607 of JAAWQM010000108.1, read as the reverse complement.
GATACCGGTGTGGTCATCGCCAATGAGTGGGCCGCTCTGGACGCCAGCTCCCCCCTGCCTGCCAACAAAGTCAAGGTCGAGGTGAGCGACGGCACCACCCGCACCCTCAACTGGTCCGCCGATACCAAGGAGACCGGCGGCGATTACGCCACCGGCCTGAAGGACATCGGAAAGAGCCGCACCATCTACATGCAGGATTCCAAGGTCCTGTATCTGGCTGACTCCGGTCTGAATGACGTCAAGGACAACGAGGGCAAGAAGATCAAGGTCGATACCCTCAAGGGCGGTCTGACCGTCGATGAGACCACCCAGCATTTCACCAACTTTGAGCCCGAGGACAAGACTTACGGTGACATGCGCATTGAGGTCCGTCTGGAGATCGCCCCCAGCGCCATTGGTAGCAAGACGACTCAGTTCAAGGTGAGCCGCGCCACCATTGACGCCGCTATGGGCGAGCCTGAAATCCTGAATACGCCCAACCACGTCGGAAACCTCTTCTATGAAGTGGTGATTCCCGCCAAGGACACGCTTACCTCCGAACAGCTGACTGTCATCAAGGAGATCTTCCGTGTCGCTGACGACTCTGATATCACCAATTTCATCAAGGGCGAGGTCTATGTCGGCACCCGCAGCATCGATGAGAAGGACGATGTGTCCAACACCATAAGCTACGACAAGTTCGACGAGACCTACCTCATCCACGAGAAGGCGACCGTTACCGAGACCGGCAACGGCAACTGGCTGCAGGTCGTCGATAACGACGGCGACAACGTTGCCGAGTACGTCCTGCTGGTGGAGTACGCTCTGGACACCATCATCGAGAGCCGGAACGACAAGCTCTACTACAGAAGCCTGGACATCGAGAAGATCACCCCTGTCGGAGTCGAGGGCTACACCCAGACTCTGGGCGACATCGTCCTGTATGCCGTGATTGACGGCAAGGCGTATGTCCACAAGGCTGACACCGCCACCGCCACCTTCAAGGCTGTCAACTACAAGGAGAGGACCGCCACTACTACGGACGGCGAGGTCAAAGAGCAGTCTGATATCGACAACCACACCACGCTGCCCGGCACCCTGACGGACGTGGACGAGCTGACCTCCTACAACATGTATCTGGATGATTACGGCTTCGTCCGCGCCTACGACAACAAGGTGAGCTACGCTCTGCTGACTGAGATGTATCCCACCTCCGACTGGAACAGCGCCTGGGTCGTCAACCGCGAGCTGACCGCTGAGGCCATGCTTGCCGGCGATACCGCCGTCCGTGAGTACAAGGTTGTCAACAGCACCTACAACGGCGCTGCCAACTCCTTCTTCACCACCATCAACGGCGGCTGGAGCTATCCCGGCATCACCAACATCCGCTACAACAACTATCAGTACACTGACAAGCTGAACTACCTCCAGCCCGCTACCCACATGCTGGGCGTAGCCAACAAGCAGGGCTTCGTCTTCGACTACAGCAAACATGATCTGTACGTTGCGGACGGCACTGATGTCGCGAAGGATGCAAACGGCAACCCGCTTTGGCCCAACTTCAACTACAACTCCTGGACCAACGTGGCCAAGTACACCCAGACCTCTGACGGCCTGAACCTGTACACCGCCGCTGGCACCAGCAATAACGTCACCACCGATTACATCCGCCTGAACAGCAGCGTGACCGCTCTGAACACCATCAACAGGAACAATCCTCTCTTCACCATCGAGGATCAGTACTACGATGAGGTTTACACCAGCGCCGACAGCCACTATGTCCGCGCGGTGGACAGCACCGTGTTCTTCCTGGTCACCGTGAGCAAGAACGGCACCACCCAGGCCATCCGCCAGTACACTGGCTACGGCAATGTTCCCACGCTGAACAATGAGAACAATGTCCGTTCCATGTACGCGGTTGCCCACACCAATACGCCCAATGACGTGAACGTCAACGCGAGAAACTACTGGGTCGCTGACGTCATCGTCATCGAGATGTATGACTACAACGCCTACGAGAGCATTTCCCTGATCTACAGCAACAACTACAAGAACCAGGGCGATGTCAAGTATGTTGAGGCCATTGACAGCGTCAAGGGCGAAATCCGCATCATCCCCAACAACTACAACGTCTGGAACGGCCGCTTTGAGGGCTATGGCTTCTACGGCCTGAACAACCTTGTCGCCGTTGAGGGCGAGACCAACACCTACACTGCCGACATCACTCACATCACAGACAACGAGCTCACCAACGATCTCGGCACGTACAACGACAACAACTACAACAAGAACGGCATCTACTACGGCCAGGTCCGCAGCCTGTGGTCTGAGGACGGCTACAGCAACTACATCACCCTCGACGTCCTGGATCACAACGGCCTTGTGGTCGGTACCAAGGATGTCCGCGTTACCCTGGGCGCCTGGGGCATCAAGGATAACGACACCTACAACTCCGCTGTGCCTCTGCTGCTGAAGTCCACCACCGTCAACAACAAGGTGGAGACCGGCGACAAGGTCATCTGGGTCGAGACCTCCGGCGCTGGCGAGGCACGCACCGCCGGCTTCCTGATTGACCTGACCGACACGGACATGAACCTGTGGAATGTCAGCGGCGTGAACAAGCGCAGCTGGAATCCCACTCCCGACTTCCTGTGGACGGAGAGCGCCCGGCTGGGCCGCGCCCAGTGGACCGGGAAGGACATCGACGATGTGAAGTCCTGGAACTATGAGGAGATCATCGGCAAGCGCAACGACCAGAGCAGCCAGACCAGAACGGCCGCTCCTCAGGACGGCTTTGTCCTTGACAGCTACGATATCTTCCTCGGCTCCAACATCGACGCGGAGATTCCCGTTTACAGCGGCGTCATGGATGACGGTCTGTGGCACATCCGCTACAACATCCCCGAAGGCTCTGTGGTCAACGTCCGCGTGGCCCGCAATGACCTGATGAGGAAGGATCTGGTCCTCAACAGCGACGTTCTCAAGGGCACTGTGACCTCCACCAAGACCAACGCCTACGGCAACGTGGTTCCCGGTACCGGCATCGATGTCTTCAGAGCGGAGAACTGGAGCTTCACCATGCCCGCCCTGACCGTTGGTCAGAAGGTCATTGGCACCATCTTTGAGGACACCACCACCATTCCCTCCGGCGCCATCTACGGCGCTTCCGGCTCCTACCGCGTCACGCTGGGCAGCGTCACTGTCGGCGGCACGGTCGATCCCGGCAAGGTTGAGTATGACGTGACCTTCGAGATCACTGGCGCGGATGTTATCGTCAACGGCAATCCCGCAGCCAATGGCAAGTACGAGAAGGACACCGTCCTGAACGTGAAGGTTACTCCCAACCCCGAAACCAACAAGATCATCACTGTTACCGTTAACGGCGCTGCTGTCGCTCCCGAGGCTGACGGCTCCTACAAGATCACTGTTGATGGAAACAAGGAGATCAAGATTACAGCCACCGCTGAGCCCATCGAGACCGAGAAGGCCGTCTTCACCCTGGGTACCGCCAGCGAAGGCGCTGCCGAATGGTTCTGGGATGATCCCACCTCCGCTTCCCCCAATAAGGTCAACGTTGCGCTGAAGATCGCTGAGGGCGCTGAGTATGCCGTCGGCGCCCGGATCGCGGTGGATGACTTCATCAATCTGCCCGAGAAACCCACCACTGGCGACGATGCCGCCACGGATTGGGATGTCGAGTTCATTCCCAGCACCGCTGCTCACTATGATTATGCCACGGATGAGATCGTTGTTGACGAGGCCGGCTCCATTCAGGTTGTGGCCAAGTGCTACGACCAGAAGTGGAACGCTGACATCACCATCGGCGGCGAGCCCGGCGGGTCTGAGACTCCAGACGATGAGTATGAGGGCGGCATTGGCACCAATCCCCCCGCTGGCGTGGAGCGGATGGCGAGAGTTCTCTCTCGCCCCGCCCCCGGCAGCAAGGTGACCTTCTGGACCCAGCAGTGGATTCCTGACACCCGGGAGCTCTCCCGCATTGTCTGCAACGGCGTTGAGCTTACCGAGAACGATTGGACCATCCACGACGGCAAGGGCGAGTACGCCGGTAAGTTTGTTGTCGAGTTCGAGGTACCTTTTACTACCGGCAACTACGACATCCACATTTACCTCAAGGCCGCTGCCGCCTACACCGTGACCCTGGAGAAGGACACGGCTTCCCGCCGCAACATCACCGCTCTGCCCGCCTCCGCTTCCGCGAAGGCTGACGGCACTTGCAGCTTTGATGTGACCGTGGCGAAGTACTATGAGCCCCGCGCTGCTGTGACCAAAGCTGATGGTACGACCGCCTTTGATCCGGCTGTCAAAATCACCTACACCGCGAAGAATGCCGACAAGACCGAGTGGACGGTGACCATCACCGGCATCACTGCGGATGCTAAGGCTGTTGTCTCTGCGGTCAAGAATGTTGTCGTGACCCTCAAGGGTACTGTGGGTCAGGCGACTCCCGCTACCGCTGAGGCGACCGTCAATGGCGATGTGGCCACCTTCACTGTCACCATGGCTGACGGTACTCATTATCCTAAGGTGACTGGTAATCCAGCACTTACTGCGAGCAATAAGGTCACTTACGAGCGTGGTACTGGCACAAATGAGTGGGTTGTTACTGTGACCGGTATTAACGCGAGTGTTGAGATTACAGTTGCTAACTCTGACTCTGAGCTGAATACCGTGGCGTTCGAGAGCGTTTCCGGCGGTCTCGTTGTGATTCCTGCTGGCGCCAGCCCTGTAACCGCAAATCCCGACGGCACCTTCAAAATTGAGGGCGTCAAGGTTGACTCCGCATATGTCCCCGGCCTTGAGGGGTGGTCGACAAGTAACAGCACAGCTGCGAAGGATACTGTTGCTTTCAAGGATTTGAAGGCAGAGAAGGTTGGCGAGACCTACACCCTTACTGGTAAGTTGGATATGAGCTCCACTGGCTTCAGCGATAAATCCGCTTTCACTGTAAAGGTCAGCGCTGCCAGCTCCCAGACCATCAACATGACCCTTGCAGACAACAGCGTTGTAGCGGCTGCCGCCGCCGAGATTCAGGGCGATGCGATGCAGGCTGTTCAGGGCGGCAAGGTGAAGTACACTGTCGTTACCAACGAGGGTTACTATCCTACTATTAACGAAACGACATACAATACTATTCTGAACAGCACTCCCTTCAAAGTTTCTGGCACAACTGCTAATGGAAAGACAACTTGGACAATCGAGATTGCAGTCAAGGCTTCTGGCAATATGGAGATGAACTGTGTGGCTCTGCCCATGGTCCGGCTGGATGCTCCTCTGCCCAATGGCGTTACTGCTGACGTGGTTGCGAAGTATGCTGTTCCAACGTTCAGCAAGGATGCTGCTGCCAAGACTGAACCGACTGGTTATACAGTTGAGTTCACTGTGAAAGCTGACGCTAACGCCAAGCTTGTTCCTACATACGCAGGTGGCTGGGCGGCAGATGGTACTCCCACCTACAAGGACGGCGTATGGACTATCAAGGCTAAGCTGACTGGCGCTACCGCCGCTCCTGGGACCATAACCATTCCCAAGCCCGAAACCAGGTGGTCTGCGACTCTGGTTGCGGATGGCGAAATCGCTTCTATCAAGGGTGACGCGACCAAGTACGATAATGGCGAAAATATGAAGTTCACCGTCCTGGTTGACGAGACCTATGATCTTGACGAGGCGAAATTCGTCACGGCAGATGCCACTGGCGCAGAGGCTAGTGCAACTATAACAGTTGCAAAGGGCGAGAAGGACGAGGAAACCGGCAAGATCGCTTGGACCGTTACCGTTGCTACTGGTTTGGGCAGCGAAGTGGTTATCACCCTCGCGACCAAGGCGATTGACGGCGCGGTTGTGGTGCTGAACAGCAACGGCAGTTCTGAACTGTACACGCCCACCACTCAGTACACCACCTCCACTGGCAGGGTTGAGGCCCTCATCTATGTGGCCAACAACAAGATGCTCAAGGCTGTCGGAGCCGAGGTTGTCTCCATTGAGGAAAATACCACTGCCGATGTCCGTGCTGGTATGACCGCTTATGATGTGGTTATGAACGTGACTGGTAAGGGTATTGTCAATGTGACGCTCACTGCTGAGACAAATGGCCTTGTGAATGTTGGTTATAAGAAAGCGGATGGAACCAGTGATGACAACATCACTAATGTGGCGCCTGATGATGGCGATAAGGTTGCTGACTGGCTGGACCAGAAAACGGTTACCATTTCTAATAGTAAAACACCTGAGGGGGCGGAAGGCGTGTATACAGTTGAGTATACCGTGGAAGCCCTGAAGGGTTATACCGTGGTTGTGAGTGGATCCGGCTTTGCTGTGGAAAAGGGCGGATACACGAGCGGAACTGCCACTGATGGTTACAACGTTTGGATTGTTACCTAGACTGCTGGCGAAGGCGATGTGGGTGAAGATGGTGCGCTGACAGCTGCTGTCAAGGCTCAGGTTGGCGTAGTTATTGAGTAATCCACTCAGTCTATAACGAGATTTACCCAAAAAGCGTTATCCCCCAAGGGCTTCGGCCCTTGGGGGATTTCCCTGTCTCAGCGGAAAGCGATGTAATCGTAAGTGCGACCCAATTCGTTCATTCTGGGATAGGTGACGCCTTGGTTGCCGTCCGGATAGGCGCAAAAGCCCTTTGGCATGATGTCCAGCCGCCTGCATACGTTTTGGTTCTCACGGGTGATAACAAAGTACGCCGGGTCAAACCCGCTCGCGCTCTCCGTCACGCCGGATACAATCACGAGCGACGGCTTGAATCCCAGCCCGATATGAGCGGCCTCAGTCCCGCATCCGACATACGATCCCACCACAAATGGCATATTTTCGGTGGAAAAAGCACGGTTGGCAGCGGACTGCGCAGCATTGGCAACGGACTGTGCGGTTTGGGCGGCGGACTGGGCGGCGTTGGCTTTGGAGAGCGCGGAGGCTGCGGCGGACTGAGCCGCGTCAGCAGCGTTCAGCCCGGACTCAATGTTCGCCATAGCGTCGTTGAAGTCGTCCATACGGATACGGTCGGACTTGACCCACTGGGGCAGGTGGTGATTTTGCGTGTAGTTCATTGTAGTTCTCCTTCAAAAATATAATTCGCAACGTTACCGTTACACCTAGGTGTGTAACAAAGGGAAAGTTGCACAGAGGCGTGCAACGGCAAAATGCACAAAATCCCGGAACAAATCTGTTGGAATTTGCGTTATGTAACCTTATTGAAAAGCAGGAAATATTTTGAGAGGGATTGAGGGTTTATCCTCAATCCCTCTCCTGTTTTTCTGCATTTGGCCATGCATTTTCTCCCCCTTACTACCACCTGCTACCAGACTTTCCCAACGTGCTACCAGAACTCCCCCAATTGGTAGCGGGGATGTATAGTTTACATAAATCTGTCGGTTGCTACCAACTCCCACATTTTTGCTACCAGACTTCCTTGCCAAATGATTGAACCCCTTGCGCCCCAACGGTTTCCCCCTCCCTCCGCCATCCGGCAAGGGGATGACAGATTGGCTGTAAGTCTCCAGAATACGACATTTTCCGCAACTTTTTCCGTATTTTGCAGAAAAAAGTTCAGCTAGTAAAAAATCCCCTTGCTACCAAAACAAAAAGGAGGAAACAATCCA
>JAAWQM010000066.1 GCA_022800525.1 Oscillospiraceae bacterium | reverse complement strand
CTGTTTCATGTTTCCTCCACCCCGCTGTTTCTTCTCTACATTTTACCACGTTTTTCCTGCCTTGACTATAGCTAATTAAATCAGAGGCTCCTTAGTTTCATGTAGGCGGTGCTTTCTTGGGATAGTTGTACCAGAAAATACAGCGGCGGAGAACAGCTTTCTACTGCTCCCCGCCGTTGTTGTCACTCTTATGTCACTTCTTCCCCGTCACCCGGTTCAGCAGCGCCACCAGGGCCCAGATGACCAGGATCACCGTAAATATACCCAGCATTCCTTTTCCCATGATGCCCAGGCAGGCCAGTACCAGCTGCGTATCCATCGCTATCCCTCCTTACAGAATGTTCTCTACCAATGTGATAATCAGTCCCCCGGCGATGACCGAGGCAATCTGTCCGCTGACGTTCGCTCCGGCGGCGTGCATCAGCAGGAAGTTATATTGATCCTCCTCCAGCCCCATCCTGTGGACCACCCGGGAGGCCATGGGAAAGGCCGATATCCCTGCCGCGCCGATCATGGGATTGACCTTCTTCCTGGAAAACAGGTTCAGCAGCTTGGCGAACAGAACCCCGCCCACGGTATCGAATACGAAGCCGGCCAGCCCAAGCCCCAGAATAAGCAGAGTCTGCCATGTGACGAACCACTCCGCCTTCATCCTGAAGGACACGCTGAGCCCCAGCAGCAGTGTGATCAGATTCGCCAGCTCATGCTGGGCCGACCGGCTCAGGCTGTCCAGTACGCCGCACTCTCGGATCAGGTTGCCGAACATCAGGAAGCCTATCAGCTCTGCGCTCTTGGGGGCCACGGTTCCGGCGATGATGGTAACGAAAATCGGGAACAGGATGCGGGTGGTTTTGGAAACCGCGCCGGGGGTGTACTCCATGCGGATCATCCGCTCCTTTTTCGTCGTGATGGCGCGTATAATGGGCGGCTGGATAATAGGCACCAGCGCCATGTAGGAGTAGGCCGCCACCATGATGGCCCCCTGGTAGACGCTCTGAAAATAGTTGGCTACATAGATGCTGGTGGGGCCGTCGGCGGCGGCGATGATGGCGGCGGACGCCGCGTCCTTCAGGCCGAAGCCCGCCATGACTGCAATCACCAGGGTGATAAAGATGCCGGACTGCGCCGCCGCGCCGAACAGGAACATCTTCGGGTTGGACAGCAGCGGTCCGAAGTCAATCATGGCTCCGATGCCGATAAACAGCAGCAGCGGGAACAGCTCGCTGGCGATGCCGGTGTTGAACAGGGTCTCGATAGCCTCCGTATTGACCATGGGCAGGTTCACCAGCACTGCGCCGAAGCCCATGGGCAGCAGCAGGGACGGCTCCATTTCCCGTTTCACCGCCAGATAGACCAGCAGACCGCCGACGAGTATCATCAGCCCCTGCTGCCAGGTGAAGTTGAGGACATTGGAGAAAAGGCCGGAAAAGAGTTCCATAGGAAAACGCCTCCTTGCGGGCTGGATACAGCCCGGATTTTCAGGGAGGAAGACATGAAAAAAAGAGACCTCCGCAGCGTTGGAACACGCCGCGAAAGTCTCATCATTTCAGGTAAAGCCGGGTCCTCACCGTACTGACGGCCTTTACCACGCCCAGGGGGGCGCTGATTACTCCCTCTCACTTGCTTACTATCATATGCGAGGAAGCCCGGTTTGTCAAGAGGGTTCTTCCAGTTTTTCGGATAATTTGCTTTTCAGCTCCTCCCCGATCAGAGCGTTGGCAATCTCAAACGCCTTGATCCGCCGCTGCGCCAGGGTGATCTGGGAGCGGTACCGCTCCCTGTTCTCCTTGGACTCAAAGGTCCTGACGGCCTCCCTCAGCTTATGCAGGGTGGAGTCAATCTGCCGTCTGGCCTCCAGCAGCTCGTCCTTCGTGTATTCCATCCATGCTCCTCCCGTCAGACCAGAAGCCCTACGCCAAAGCCCAGGACCGCTCCCATCAGAACCTGCAGGGGCGTGTGCCCCATGACCTCCTTGAGGTCCTCCGCAAAATCCTCCGCCGTCAGCTTCTCCACGTGCGCCAGAATCTGGTTGACCAGCCTGGCCGTATCACCGGCGCTGCGGCGGACGTTGCAGGCATCGTACATCACGATCACCCCCATAATCGCCGATACGGCGAATATGGGGTCATGGACGCCGTACAGCTTCCCGATGGCGGTTGTGCAGGCCACTACCAGAGAGGAGTGGCTGCTGGGCATCCCACCGCTGGACACAAAGCGGCCCGGGTCCCATTTCCGCAGCAGGACCAGCTCCAGCGCCACCTTGATAAGCTGGGCCAGGAACCAGGCCAGCAGGCCGCAGTCAATGATCGGATTGGTCGTCAGCATCCCAAAGCGCATGAGCTATTTCCTCCTGTTTGCCAGATTTTCCGCCAGCTCCAGCAAAAATCTCTTATCCGGAAAGCCGGCAATGGCCTCCTTCGCCAACCGGGTCTCCTCCGCCACCAGCATCCCGCAGTCCTCAAGTCCCAGCAGGTCCGCAAACGTCCGCTTCCCCTCTTCCCTGTCCGAGCCTACAGGCTTGCCGAACTCATCCTGGTCGGCAATGACATCCAGCATATCGTCCCGTACCTGGAAGGCCAGACCGATATGCTTTGCGTAGTTGATGGCCTGCCGCCGGGCCTCTGTTGATACCCCGGCAGCAATGCAGCCAAGCTCTGCCGCCGCGCATAACAGCCCGCCGGTCTTCCGCAGGCACAGATCCCGCAGGGACGCCTCGTCATGGGCCAGCCCCTCCACGTCCAGCACCTGACCAGCCACCATGCCGTCCCCGCCGCAGGCGGACGCGAGGGCCTGCACCGCGTCAACGCGCTGCTCCGCGCTCAGTCCCGGCGCAATGCAGATCAGCCGGAACGCCTCCGCCTGCAAAGCGTCCCCGGCCAGGACGGCCAGCGTCTCGCCGTAGACCTTGTGGCAGGTGGGACGGCCCCGGCGAAGATCGTCGTCGTCCATGCAGGGCAGGTCGTCGTGGATGAGAGAATAGGTGTGGACACACTCCAGCGCGACCCCCAGGGAGAGGGCCCCTTGCATATTCCCTCCCAGCGCTTCGCAGAACGCCAGCGTCAGGACAGGACGGACCCGCTTGCCTCCGGCCAGGAGGCTGTAGCGCATGGCCTCCTGAAGGCGGTTATACGGCTTTCTTCTCAAAAAGAGGCTTTGCAGAGATTCCTCCACAGAGGCGCGGTAGCGGTCATATCGGGCCTGAAACGTCTCCATGGTCATTCCTCCGTACCGAAGGGCAGTTCAATGGGTTCCCCGTCGGGACCCTTTTGCAGCTTGACAACCTTCTGCTCCGCCTCGTCCAACATTCCGGCGCACAGGACGGACAGCTTTGTCCCCTCCTCAAAGAGAGCCAGGGAGTCCGCCAGGGGCGCGTCCCCGCGCTCCAGCAGGACCACGATCTCCTCCAGGCGGGCCATATTTTGTTCAAAGCTCTTGGGCTCTTCCTTTTTTCTCGGACTCATGGTTTTTCCTCCTCTGTGATCGCTTCCTCTACCCGGCAGCGCAATTTTCCTTCCGAAAGCGCGGCGGTGATCTCACTGCCCACCGGCACGTCAGCCGCCCGCCGCAGGGGTCTTCCCCCCTCGTCCGTCACCAGGGCGAAGCCCCGGCCCAGGACTTTCAGGGGGCTCATAGCGTCCAGGGACGCTGCCAGCGCGGCCAGTTCCCGGCGCGGCTTCGCCATGCGGGCCAGGGCGGCATGGCACAGTTCTTTCTGTATATGGTCCAGCAGCAGGCGCTTATCCTGCACCGGGGCCAGGGGGTCCGCCATCACTCGCTTGCAGGACAGCTCGTCCAGCCTGCGGCGCAGCAGCTCCAGCCGCCGTCCCTGTCCCCGGGCCATACGCAGGCGCTGGGCCTGCAGCTTCTCTGACAGCTCTACGCGGTCGGGCACCGCCATTTCGGCGGCGTGGGAGGGCGTAGCTGCTCGCGCGTCCGCCACAAAGTCGGCGATGGTCACATCCGGCTCGTGGCCTACGGCGGAGATGACGGGGATCTCCGAGTCGTAGATCGCACGCGCCACCCGCTCGTCGTTGAAGGCCCACAGGTCCTCTATGGACCCGCCGCCCCGGCCTGTGATGATGAGGTCCGCAACCCGGCAGCGGTTGGCATAACGCAGGGCTCCGACGATCTCCGGCGGGGCCTCCGCGCCCTGGACCCGGACGGGGAGGAGCTTTATCTTCGCCAGCGGGTAGCGGCGGCGGAGGATACGGATCATATCATGGACTGCCGCCCCTGCCGGGGAGGTGATGATCGCTATAGTCTGAGGATATTTCGGCAGCGTTTTTTTGTGGGACTCGTCGAAAAGGCCCTCTTTCCACAGCTTTTCCTTTAATTGCTCGAAGGCGACGTGAAGGTCTCCCACTCCGTCGGGGCTGAGGGCGTCGCAGTAGAGCTGGTAGGCTCCGTCCTTTGGGTAGACGGTGACACGGCCCATCGCGATGACTTTCATGCCGTTCTCCGGACGGAACCGAAGGCGCAGGGCCTGCCCCTTGAACATCACGCAGCGGATGGCTCCTTCTGCATCCTTTAATGTAAAATAGTGGTGGCCGGAGGGATAGAGCTTATAGTTGGATATTTCTCCCCGGACGTAGACGCCGCTCAATTCGGGGATGCTGTCAAGGACGGCCTTGACAAGGCCATTGAGCTCACTGACTGTAAAAATATGATTCTCTATTGGTGGTCCCCCCTTTCTTCTTTGCCGCCTCCGGCGGCAAGTGGGCGTTGCTTCTGTTCGACGGCCCGGGCTTACGCAGCCCGGACCCGCGCCTGCTTTTCCCTTGTAGGAAAAGCAGGCAAAAGTACACCAGAACCTGATGTTCTGGACTCCCCTGAGTATCGCCCGGAGGGCGGCAAAGAAACAGCGGAGGGCGCACAGCACCGTGCGCCCTTCAACTATTCTTCCGCCTTGGCCGGTTCCGCCGCAGGGACAAAGGCCCTGCCGGGCGCATCGTCCGCCAACTCAGCGCGGACAAATGTACCTAAAATTCCATTGATGAACCGGACCACCTCTGGACTCTCATACTTCTTGGCAATCTCCACCGCCTCATTGATGGCCGCTCCATCGGGGATCTCCGGCATATAGAGAATCTCATACATGGCAAGCCGCATGATGGCCGACGCCACCAGTGGGATACGCTCAAACCGCCACCCCTTCGCGTACTTCTCAATGTACTGGTCCAGCTCATAGCTGTGGACGGAAATCCCGCTGACCAGCTTGCGGATATAATTCCGCTGGGTAGGCCCTGGCAACTCACCATAGACCTCGTACTCCGGTGACAGCGCATCAAAATGAGGACCGCTCAGCCGCTGGTCCAGCAGCTCCTCCACTGGCAGGTCGGTAAAGCTCAGCTCGAAACAGAGATGCATCGCAATCTCCCGGGCGACATTTCTAATCATGAATGTTCCTTTTCTCCCTCAATCCTCACAGCCGCCGCCTACTGAATGCTTACGCCGCCCACATGGACATTGACCGCCTTTACCGCAAAGCCCGTCATGGACTCAATCGCACCGCTCACCGCAGCTTGGATCTTCTCCGCTACCTCGGGGATGGCGTAGCCGTACCGGATCATGATATACAGGTCAACCACCGCGCCCTCCTCCTCCATAGCAAGACGTACGCCCCGCGCATTGGTCTTCTTGGTGGCCAGGTTCATCAGCCCGCTGATGCCCTCCACCTCGGCGGCGGCTCCGGCGGCCAGGGAGGCCAGTACATCCTCAGAAATATGGATGCAGCCCAGCTCCTCCGCGTGGGTCATGTAATCTTTGTTATCGCCCATTTTACAGACACTCCTTATGGTATGCAATTTCGCTTTTGTATTGTATCACCTTTCCAAAGAAATTACAACCAGAAATTCAGCGGATTTCTTCAAAAACCCAGGAGAGGCGTTTTTGCGACCCTCCCAGGTCCGAACATCCGGCTTTTGTCCCTCTTTTACCCGTTATTGGGCCGGTAGGTGCGGAATTCCAGGCCGCCGATGGTCTCCGTGCCAAGCTGCCGCTTCTCTTTCACCGAGCGGTTCAGGGTCAGGGTGTTCAGATTGGTGAAGCCCAGCTTGTGGTACAGGCGGATGGCTCCCTCGTTGGCGGGAACCACCTCCAGATACATGGTCTCACAGCCCTGGGCCTGAAGGCGCTCCCAGGCCAACTCGATGGCCCGGCCGCCGATGCCGCGCCCGCGAAGCTCCTCCCGGACGAACACATCCTCCAGCCAGTCGCAGGCTCCGCCCCGGCTGCCCATATGCAGGAAGCCCGCAGGCGCTCCGTCGGAGAGTATGACATACAGCTCGTGCCGCTTCCCCGTCCAGTCATCCAGGTCTCCCGCTGCCTGCTCTGGTGTGATGGTCAGGCAGTGGGTGGTCCAGAACGCGGCGATATCCGCCAGCATGGCGGACTCATAGCCGCTCTCGTATGGTTTCAGTTCAATTTTGCTCATAACAGTGATTTCCTATTTACACACAATGCCTCTTATCGATACTTTTTTACAATCTCCGCCAGCTCGCCCCAGTGCGCCTCCATGTCGCTGACCAGCTTGCACTGGGTACGGCAGCGGTCCAGGTTCTGCTTCTCCCGCTCGGTGTGGAAATACACGTCCCCCTCCAAGTAGTCCGTCAGGAAGCGGATGCCGCACTCCAGCGTCATCAGCTTCGCGCCCCATGGCAGGTACTCAATTTCCTTCTCCGTCAGCGTTCCGCCCGCGCCCTCCAGAAACGCCTTGGTATAGGTCTCGAAGAGGCCCACATCCAGGCTGACCTTGCTCAGGTCCCGCTCATCCTCGGCGCAGTGGTTGGCCCCGAAGCGGATGGAGTCGCCAAAGTCGTTGATGGACAGTCCCGGCATCACCGTATCCAGGTCGATGACGCAGACGCCCTCTCCGGTCTCCTCATCCATCAGGACGTTGTTCAGCTTGGTATCGTTATGGGTGACGCGCAGCGGCAGTACCCCCTCCCGCTGCGCCCGCAGGGCCACGGAGCAGTCCGCCTCCCGATCCAGGAAAAAACGGAGCTCCTCTTGGCATTCCTCCGCCCGTCCCATGCGGTCCTCCGCCGCGGCGGCTTTCAGCTTCGCCAGCCGGTCCTCCGTGTCATGAAAGCGGGGAATGGTCTCATGGAGGGTCCCGGCGGGATAGTCCCGCAGAAGACGCTGAAACCGCCCGAACGCTCTGCCGGAGGCCGCAAACAGTTCCGGTGACTCCGCCGTCTGATAGCAGACGGTCTTGCCGACAAAAGGATACGCCCGCCAGGGACCGCCAGTCCGGTCGGTATAGTACAGCCCGCCAGTCCCCGGACGGAGAAACTGCAAGGCCCTCCAGTTTCCGCCGTCCTTCTCAATTTCGCGCCGCAGATACTCTGTGACGCCGGTGACATTTTCCATCACCTGGTCCGGCCGCTTGAAAGCGGCCGGACTGATCCGCTGGACAACAAACCGCCGTCCTCCCTCCGGCTCCGTTACCAGGAAGGTGTCGTTGACATGCCCCTGGCCGGAACGGACCGCGTCCGTCTCTTCCGCGCGGATGCCGAAGGCCGCAAGGACTTCTTTCAAATATACTTCTGCTCTCTCAGTCATGCCTCATCTTCCTACTGCCGCCCCAGGTACCGCCTGAAGACGGCCCGCTCTGCGGCTGCCCGCGCCTCTTCGCTTACTTATATCCATTCGGATTGCCGGACTGCCACTTCCAGGAGGAAGCGCACATCTCCTCAATGCCATACTGCGCCTCCCAGCCCAGCTCCTCCCGGGCCTTGGCGGGGTCCGCGTAACAGGCCGCGATGTCGCCGGGACGGCGGGGGTCAATGACGTAGAGCAGTTCCTTGCCGCAGGCCCTCTCATAGGCGTGGAGCACATCCAGGACGCTGCATCCCTTTCCGGTGCCCAGGTTGCACACGAACAGGCCGCAGTTCTCCGCCAGCTTTTTCAGCGCGGCCACGTGACCCTTTGCCAGATCCACCACATGGATATAGTCCCGTACGCCGGTGCCGTCGGGCGTGGGGTAGTCGTTGCCGTAGACGTGGACCTTCTCCAGCTGGCCCACCGCCACCTTGGCGATATAGGGCACCAAATTGTTGGGGATGCCGTTGGGATCCTCACCGATCAGTCCGCTCTCGTGGGCGCCGATGGGGTTGAAGTAGCGCAGCAGGGCTACGTTCAGCGTCGGGTCCACGGCGCAGATGTCGGACAGGATACGCTCCTGAAACAGCTTTGTCGTGCCGTAGGGGTTGGTGGTGCCTCCGGTGGGGAAATCCTCCCGAATTGGCACTGCGGCGGGATCCCCGTAGACCGTGGCGGAGGAGGAGAAGACAAAATTCTTCACCCCGTGGCGGCGCATGGCCTGGAGAAGGTACAAGGTGCTGATAAGGTTGTTGGAGTAGTACTCCAGCGGCTTGGCGACGCTCTCGCCCACGGCCTTGAGACCTGCGAAGTGGATCACCGCGTCGATATCCGGATGCGTGGCGAACAGCGCCTCCACTTCATCCTCATTGCACAGCTCGGCTTTGACGAAGGGGACGGTCCTGCCGGTGATCCTCTCCACCCGGCGCAGCGCCTCCTCGCTGGCGTTGCACAGATTATCCGCTACCACGATGCCGTATCCTGCGTTCAGGAGCTCAACGCAGGTATGGCTGCCGATGTATCCGGCGCCGCCGCTGACTAAAATTGACATGTTAGCATTCTCCCTTCATATTCTGATTCTGAAATCGTTGTTGTTTTTTTGCCTGTATCTTTATTCTATCCATTTCTCCTCTGAAGTGGAATAGAGAGATTTATCCATTAAATGCACTTATCTGCCGGGAAAGCCGCAGCAAATCATGGCAGCAAAATACACTGGTCTATTATAGCGTCTTGTTTCCCATTACGCAACGCCTGATTTGAAATTTCTTTCCGAAAAAGAAAGCCCCCTTCCCGTTTATCCAGGAAAAGAGCCTTTTCTCCGCATCAGAATATTACTTCCGAACCGAGAGGCCGGAAGTAATATTTGCCATGCTTTGCGGTTGCCGCCGCTTGCGGCGGCGAGCAGAGCGGCTCAAATCAAACGCATTGTTTTCAAATTTTAAATTCGGAAACAATATCATCCAGCCAGCCCCGGCAGGTCCGCGCCCAGCCTTGCCAGGCCGCCGGGTCCCATCAGCTCCGCCAGCTCCTCCCAGTCCAGCCGCAGCTCCACCTCGCCCATAACGTAGGGTCCCAGCTCATAGGTGGAGTAAACCGCCAGCATCCCCTCTTCATCAAAGAGAACTGTTCCCTCGTTCCATCGGGAGATGATTTCCGCATAGTCCTGCCAGTAGAAGTCCCGGTTTTCCCGGATGGCCTCCGCTCTCCTGGTCAGTTTTTCCGCCGCGCCCGCCAGAAAAGCCGCCGGGTCGTCCGCCAGCTGGCTGGGGTCCGGAATGAACTGCCCCGCTGCCAGGTCAAAAAGGCACCCGGAGGCATAACCGCTGGGATGGGCTCCGCCGGTATAGCTGCTCCGGTCAATCCGGATGCTGACCACCTCTCCCACAACCGCGCCGGATGCTGTCACCTCATCATAATACGCCTCGTGCAGATACCCGCCCTTATACGCATTCTTCGCGTCGCGGCCCAGGGCAGCGCCGTAGGCCTCAAACTCCTCCATCATGCCGGACATCCTGGCGTTGAAAACCTCTGTGATTCGTTCCGCCGCCTCCGCTTCCGCAGGGGGCAGCGCCTCCGGATTCGCCACAGAGAGGGTGAGAAGCTGGTAATTATAGCCTGCCAGCTCCTTGTCCGCTTTATCGCCGGAGCGCACGGACCCGCTCACAGCCACCGGCTCCAACTGGTAGACCGGCCCCGTCGCCTCCGGCTCCAGAGCCAACGGCTCTGGCGGCGTACCGCTGAATCCCGCGTGAGCCGCCAGAAACAGCAGGTAAGCCGCAAAAAATATCGCCATGGTATGATTCTTCATAAAGCATTCTCCATTTACTCAGCCCTTCGGCGGGGACCCCTGCAGCATCACCGGACCAGCGGCGTACTCGCTCTCCGGCCAGGCCTGCCCCAGGTCCGGATACGCCAGGACATACAGGTCCGTACACCGGGCCTCCTGGTCGAATGCACGCTGGATTCCGGGGGCCAGCCGCCGGACGTGGCCGGGCTTGACAATTACCGGCAGGGATGCAGCCTTCCGCATCCGCCCCAGCAGCGCTCTCCCCCGCTCGTTTGCTCCCAGCACCCGCAGATAGAGCGGCGTTTCGCCCTGGGCGGCCTGGGGGACTCCCAGGTACGCCTGCAGCAGCATCCGCCGCAGGCGGGCCAGCGGGTAGCGTTTGGTCTTCGCGGCCTCCAGTATTTCCTCCAGGGATACAGCGGAATGGACGGCGGCGTAAAAGCGGTGGTACAGCCCCTCCTTCCCGCCGTCGTAGGGAAGGAGCTCCTCCTCCTTCATCCGGCGCAGCCGGGCCAGAACAGCTCGTTTGCAGTTGTCCATGCGCACCGGAGCCCGTCCGGCTTCCATTTCCCGGGAAAGAATCTCCGCCGACGCCTCCGGCAGCATCTCCCGCCAGTTCCCGCCGCTCAAAAGCTCCTCCCGGATGGCGGAGGCGGAGGGATAAGCGCTCTCCTCCCTGCTGTCGTGAGCCGCGCCGGTTCTTGGCAGGGCCAGGGGAATCATCCCGCTCCCCTGCGTCTTCAAGGCCCGCAGGTACTCCACCGCCAGGGCGTTGTTGGGGCTGGACAGGCAGTCCGCCGTCTCCCGGTCCGTCAGCCGCCGCACCGCGCCCTGCCGCGCGGCGGCGTAGGTCATGCCCTCATCCATAAACTGCCGCAGTCCGGCATGGTATGCCTCGCTGTCCAGACAGTCCGCAATTCTTTGCAGCGGCTCCAGCTCCCCGCACTCGCAGCCGAACGCCAGATGGGTCACCACTCCCGTCGCGGTCAACGCCGCCGCGCCCCCCTGGGCGAACCGCTCCGCCGCAGCGGCGGACCAGGGCGACGGCAGCTCCAGCACCAGGTCCACGCCGCCGCGCAGGGCCATCTCCGCCCGGGCGCGCTTGCCCAGGATGGCGAAGTCCCCCCGCTGGACAAAGCTCCCGCTCATGCAGGCCACCACCGCCGTTTCCGCCCCCAGACGGCGGCGGAGTTCCCCAACCTGCCACGCATGGCCCCAATGGAAGGGGTTATATTCCGCGATGATGCCCGCCGCAGCCATGGCTCCGCCCCCTCCTGAACGTCCTGACAGAAAATTTTTAGGAAAACTTCCGAAAAAATGGTTGTCTTACCGGCGTAAATAGTCTACAATATGGATGGCAATATTTTAGCCGTATCCGGTCGGAATTACAAGCTACAGTCCGGAAACAAAAAAGTTACAAATATTACAAAGAATACAAGGAGACGCAAGTATGAAGATTCTGATTATCAATGCGGGCAGCTCTTCCCTGAAGTACCAGTTCATGGAGTCCGAGGGCGGCGAGGTGTTCGCCAAGGGTCTGTGTGAACGTATCGGCATCGACGGCCGCCTGACCCACAAGGTTCCCGGCCGCGAGGACGTCAAGCGCGACATCCCCATGCCCACCCACAATGAGGCCATTCAGTCCGTGCTGGACATCATGGTGGACCCCGTCAACGGCGTCATCAAGTCCACCGATGAGATCGCCGCTGTCGGCCATCGCGTGCTCCACGGCGGCATGGCCTTCACCAAGAGCTGCATCATCGACGGCGCCTGCATCGAGGCCATCAAGAAGTGCATCCCCCTGGGACCCCTCCACAACCCCGCCAACCTCATGGGCATCGAAGCCTGCCAGAAGATCATGCCTAAAACGCCCCAGGTGGCAGTGTTCGACACCGCCTTCCACATGACCATGCCCCCCAAGGCGTACATTTACGCCATCCCCTATGAGTACTATGAGAAGGACGACGTGCGCCGCTATGGATTCCACGGAACCAGCCACCGCTATGTCTCCGCCCGCGCCATCGACATGCTGGGCAACCCCGCACACAGCAAGGTGATCTGCTGCCACCTGGGCAACGGCTCCTCCCTGTCCGCCGTGGTGGACGGCAAGTGTGTGGACACTACCATGGGCCTGGGGCCCTTGGCTGGATTCCCCATGGGCACCCGCTCCGGCGACGTGGACGCCACCATCCTGGAGTACCTGATGGGCCGCTATGGCTACGACATCAAGGAGATGCTGAACATCCTCAACAAGAAGTCCGGCGTGCTGGGCATCTCCGGCGTCAGCTCCGACTTCCGCGACCTGGAGGACGCCGCCGGTAAGGGCAACGAGCGCGCCGCCCTGGCTTTGGAGAAGTTCATCTATGAGGTTCACAAGTTCATCGGCGCTTACGCCGCCGCCATGGGCGGAGCGGACGCCATCGTCTTTACCGCCGGTATCGGCGAGAACTCCTGCGACTTGCGGGCGAAGATCTGCGAGGGCCTGGAGTACATGGGCGTGAAGATGGACGTGGAGAAGAACAACGTCCGCGGCAAGGAGCTGGACGTCTCCGCTCCCGATTCCAAAGTCAGGATCTTCATCATCCCCACCAACGAGGAGCTGATGATCGCCATGGATACCGCC
>JAAWQM010000065.1 GCA_022800525.1 Oscillospiraceae bacterium | reverse complement strand
GAGTGATTTCTTTTTCAGCGTATAGCCCATTGCGGCTATTGCCCGTTCCACTGTTGAATAGCTGGCAGAAAGATGCAGTTTCTCCCGTATCTCTTCTATGGTGATGTCCGGGCTTTTATCTATACAGCGCTGGATATTTTCTTTGTCCTCCGCTGTCAGGACCGGTTTCCGGCCTCGCTGGCTGGTCCGCAGAGCAACGAGGCCAGTTTTCCGCTTCTGTTCCGCCAGCCGGTACACTGTCCACTTGCTCACCGAGTACGCCTTTGCGATCCCTTTCGCATCATGGGTCGCTTCATAGCCTTGCACCAG
The DNA here is from genome assembly GCA_022800525.1 of Oscillospiraceae bacterium. GTDB lineage: Bacteria > Bacillota > Clostridia > Oscillospirales > Oscillospiraceae > Pelethomonas. Next base: position 12,255 of record JAAWQM010000065.1, on the reverse strand, counting down.
TAATTCTCGTGCTTCGTTGTGCAGCATAGTATCATCTCCTGATTCTGTTATACCACCTCTGTCAACCCTTGGCGATTTTTTGATGGTTGCTATAGCCAATAGCCTATATCCTGAAGTCCATAATATTGGGTATAGAAAGTACATTGCCAAACTGTTTCATTTTTCCTATCCAATGTCAGGACAATGTGAATATGATTTTATGTCGAAGGAGAGTGATGATTTGACAGCTTTTCTTGATTCAATTACTGGAAAGGAACTTCTAACAATAAAAGATAGGGAGCCACTTATCCATGCCATTCACACAACTGCATTATTACTCCCGGCGCAAGCCGACACCCTCTCATGCGTAAGCATGACTACATCTATCACCGGAATAGTCCGCTTGCTACTTGCAAGCAAAGAGAGTGCTGCCTTATGCGCCTGGGCGCAACAGCAACAAAGTTCGGGCTAAAGCCCTTTTAATAATTTTCATAGAAGATAGGAGTTGATATTTTGTCTGGCACCTTCCAAATCCGCAACACGGTTGCCAAGACAAAGACGCTGATTGAACATGAGCGGACGTTGCATCAATTACGATCCAGACCCGCAAGGCCACGTTTGTACAAACAAAAATGGCAAACTGTTTTCCCCGGACTATGTTTCCCACGGATTCGGTAGCTTATTGAAGCGTCACGGCTTACCCTATATCCGGTTTCATGAGTTGCGGCACACAGCGGGGAGTCTGCTTCTGAACAACGGTATGTCTGTCAAACAGATTGCAGAATACCTTGGGCATGAAAAAGTTTCTACCACCCTTGACATTTATGCCCATATTGACTTCGAGGGTAAAAGGGCAACCCCACAGGCGATGGGGAACATTTTTAAAAACTCCTGATTTTGTTAAACAGGTGAGAAACAGCTCGATATGGCTTTGAACAAATTCTAACAAATAAAACGAAAAAGACCCCAAATCTTTCGATTTGAAGTCTCTTTCATCACTCTCTAACGAGTTCCCATGGTGGAGATAAGCGGGATCGAACCGCTGACCTCTTGAATGCCATTCAAGCGCTCTCCCAGCTGAGCTATACCCCCATGATTTGCTTGCCGCTGTCCTGTTCAACAGACAAGATGTATATTAACAGATTTTGTCCTGTTTGTCAACAGGAAATTTTCAAAATCCCAAAAAAATTTTTACCTCTCCAATCCCCCCTGCCCACTCCCTCTCCGGCTCCTGCCCAGGCCAAAGGCAGATACCGGGCCGCGTGTTTTCCATAATTATCTATATAATCCAATTTTTTCCTCTCCTGTCGAAAACTTTATTGTGGGTAACTCCGCAAAATTTCAAGATTCGACTTGAGTTTTCTGTCTGAATATGGTAATTTGTAAGCAAGGTGCAACGAAGCTTCAATTTTTCGTCTAAACAGACGGATGGCCCTCTATTCATGTCGACATACACTTCTTTGAAAGGATCTACGCACATGGACAACAAAATCAAGATCATGTTGACGGACGCCAATGAAGACGCCCGCGACATGCTGCGGGACGCGCTGGAGCAGACAGGGCGTTTTGTTGTCACTGCCTCCACGGGCAATGGCAGCGACGTGCTCCAGCTTATTGACGATACCAAGCCGGACCTCCTGGTTCTGGATTATCTCCTCCCCGGACTGGACGGACTGGCAATCCTGCGGCAGATGAAAAAGGAGGACCGGCCACAGATCCTGATGACCTCTACCTTCGTCAATCAGTCAACAGCGGCGGAGGCTGGAATGCTGGGCGCTTCCATGTTCCTCTGCAAGCCCTACAACGAGTCCGCCATGATCGACCACCTGCTCCGTCTGGCGGAAAAGGCCGAGGAGCTGTCCCAGGACCACGCCTCCGGCCTGGAGGAGCTGGTGACCTCCATCATCCACGAGGTGGGCGTCCCCGCCCATATCAAGGGCTACCAGTATGTCCGGGAGGCGATCATGATTACCGTGGAAAATCTGGACGTCATCAACTCTGTGACCAAGGTGCTCTACCCCGAGGTCGCCAAGAAGTACCACACCACGCCCAGCCGGGTGGAACGCGCCATCCGGCACGCCATCGAGGTCGCCTGGGACCGGGGCGACCTGGAGACCCTGCAGAAATTCTTCGGTTACACCGTCAGCAACGCCAAGGGCAAGCCCACCAATTCAGAATTCATCGCCATGATCAGCGACCGGATCCGGCTGAAGCTGAAGATCACAACTGCCTGACGGCCCGGACCGCCGCGCCCTGCGCCGCGCGGTTGGATATCAAGAGGAAGGGAGACGGCCAGATCACGCGTCCATCCATACGACAGCACACCTCCCACACCATGCGCAGCGGTGTGGGAGGTGTGCTGTCATATTTCCGGCTCAGCGCCGCTCCCGCTTTCTGGCCAGGGCGATGCTGGCCAGGACCAGATTCTCCACCGCCATGCCGGCGGCAAACACGATGGACGCCGCCAGGATAATCATTGAAATGATACGCGCTCTTCTTAACATAGTCAGGTTCCTCCTTCCGCAATAATTTCCGCATACAGCCAACGGATGAAATCCGTTTCCGCGCTCAGATCCAGCTCTCATCCACTTCCCTCTTTCTATTCCGGGTCATGAGCCGGTCTGCCACAGCCTGGACGCTCTCGCCCTCGTACAGCACGCGGTAAGCGCTCTGGCAGACAGGCATCTCCACCCCCGCCTTCTCCGCAAGCTGGTGGGCGCTGAGGGCCGCGTAATAGCCCTCCACAGTGGCCCCAACCTCCCGCATGGCCTCCCGGACGCTCCTGCCCTGGCCGATGAGGATGCCGCAGCGGCGGTTGCGGGAGTGTATGGAGGTACACGTCACGATCAGGTCCCCCATGCCGCTGAGTCCGGCGAAGGTCTCCTTCCGCCCGCCCAGGGCCACCCCAAGGCGGGCCATCTCCGTCATGCCGCGGGTCATGAGCAGAGCCTTGGCGCTGTCCCCCAGGCCCATGCCGTCGCTGACGCCGCAGCACAGGGCCAGCACATTCTTCAACGCCGCCCCCAGCTCCACGCCCAGCACGTCGCTGTTGGTATACACCCGGAACCGGGGGCTCATGAACACGTCCTGAACCAACTCCGCCGCCCCCTGGTCCCGGGAGGCCGCCACGCAGCCCGCAGGCGCCCCGCTGCCCACCTCCTCGGCGTGGGACGGACCGGAGAGGACAGCTGCCTTCCCCCTGCCGCCCAGCTCCTCCTCGATGACCTGGGTAAGGCACAGGGAGGTGTCCTTTTCGATGCCCTTGGCGGCGGAAACGACCACCACACCCTCCTGCAGCAGGGGAGCCGCCCTTCGCACCGTCTCCCGCACGGCATAGGAGGGCGTCGCAACAACCACCAGCCCGCTGTCCCTCACAGGCTCCATGGAGTCCGTCAGCTCCAGCTCCGGCGGCAGGGGAACGCCGGGCAGCCTGGGATTCTCTCCGGCCAGCCGTATCCGGGCGCTGCGGCCCGGCGCGTGGGACCAGAGGGCGGTCTGGTGCCCGTTGCCCGCCAGCAGTACCGCCAGTGCGGTGCCCCAGCCGCCGGCGCCTAAAACAGTGATCTTCACGGCGGACCTCCTAACCTTTCTTTTTATGCAGGGAGAATTTATTCTCCGTCCCCGTCAGCAGCCGGTGAATGTTGGCGCGGTGCTGCCACAGCACCAATGCGCCGGTGAGAAAGGCCAGCGCAATGACCAACGGCTGATCCGGGTAGCAGAACCAGCTGGCAAAGGGGAAGCTGGCCCCGGCCCACACGGACCCCAGAGACACATACTTCGTCAATACCGCCAACACCAGGAACCCGCCCCAGACCACCAGCGCAATCCGCCAGTCGATCATGAAAGCCACCGCACCGCCGGAGAGGATGCCTTTGCCGCCCTTGAAGTGAAACATGCAGGGGAACATATGCCCCAGCAGGCAGAACAGCGCCGCCCAGTACTTGGACAAAACGATGAGTGCAGCGTCGTCCATCTCCACATCCATAAAATATTTCGCTGCCAGGACGCCGAAAAAGACGGCCAGCACCGCCTTGAGCACATCGCAGAGAATGACAGCGGCGGTCAGCGGTCCGCCAAAGGTTCGGTAAAAATTTGTCAGTCCTGCATTGCCGCTGCCATGATTGCGGATATCGTCCCGCAGAATGTATTTGGAGACGATGACCGCCCCGTTAAAGCAGCCCAGAAAATAGGACACTACAGCGGTCACAGGGAGCGTGCAGAGAAAAGGCCCTGGAATAGTCGTCATCCTTCAATCCTCCTTATCGCCTTTCTGGCGTATAGTCATTTTGATGGGCGTACCCTCCAAACCGAATACTGTGCGTATCTGATTCTCCAGATATCTCTGATAGGAGAAGTGAAACAGCCTTGCGTCGTTGCAGAAGCAAATGAAATGGGGCGGCTTGACGCCCGCCTGGGTCATATAGTAGATTTTCAGCCGCCGCCCCTTGTCCGTAGGCGGCTGGACCCGGGTCTGTGCGTCCGCCAGAACGGAGTTCAGCATCCCGGTCGTAATACGCGTCGCCGCCTGGTTGTTCACATACTGAATCAGCTCAAAGAGCCGGTCCACCCGCTGGCCCGTGGCGGCGGAGATAAACAGAACAGGAGCATAGGTCATATAGCTCAGGTCCCGGCGGATGTCCTCCCGCATCCTGTCCATGGTCTTGCCGTCCTTTTCGATCAGGTCCCACTTGTTGACCACAATGATGCTGGCCTTGCCCGCCTCATGAGCCAGCCCGGCCACCTTGGTATCCTGCTCGGTGACGCCCTCCTGGGCGTCGATGAGGATGAGGCACACGTCGGCCCGCTCAATGGCCATCTGCGCCCGCAGGACGCTGTAACGCTCAACGGCCTCGTCCACCTTTGATTTCTTCCTCATTCCGGCAGTATCGATAAAGACATACTTTCCGGTCTCGTTCTCGAAGTAGCTGTCGATGGCGTCCCGGGTGGTGCCCGCCACGTCGCTGACGATAGTGCGCTGCTGGCCCAGGATTTTATTGGTCAGGGAGGACTTGCCCACATTGGGCTTGCCGATGATCGCCACTTGGATACGGTCATCCTCCTCGTCCTCATCCTCCGGCGGGGGGAAGTACTTCACGCACTCATCCAGCAGGTCCCCGGTGCCGTGGCCGTGGAGCGCCGACACCGCGACGGGGTCCCCCAGACCCAGGTTGTAGAATTCATAGAAATCCGGGTCCACAGCTCCGGTGGAGTCCATCTTGTTCACCGCCAGGACAATGGGCTTGCCGCTTCTTTGCAGCATCCCCGCCACCTCCTGGTCGGAGGCGGTGAGGCCCGTCCTGATGTCGGTGAGGAAGACGATTACGTCCGCGTGGCTGATGGCGATTTCCGCCTGCTCCCGCATGAAGGTCAGGATTTCGCTGTCGGTGCGGGGCTCGATGCCGCCGGTGTCGATGAGGGTGAAGCGGCGGCCATTCCAGTCGGATTCGCCGTAGATACGGTCCCGGGTGACGCCGGGGGTGTCCTCCACGATGGACAGCCGCTGCCCGACGAGCTTGTTGAAAAGAGCCGATTTGCCCACGTTGGGCCTGCCTACGATGGCAATGATGGGTTTTGGCATGGTTGTACTCCGTTTCGTGTCTTATTGGGAAATGTGGGTATTCAGAGGCTGAGGGCTGCAGGGCATATACACCCTGTACGTGCGCACAATGTGCGCCCCTGCGCAGGCTGTAGGTTCCCAGGTCCCTGCCGTTATGATTTCCGGATTTAAAATTCGGAAATCATATATTCGATTTGAGCCTTTTTGTGCGCAAAACTTTTGTGCACCTGTGTCGACTGCTATAAATTTTTGTTATAAAGTGTGATTATCTTTTTATTAGGAGGCTCCCCGATGACGGATATTCTGAAAGAACTCTTCAGCAGCCCCTTCTATAGCAATTGTAACCTGCGTCATTTCCGCCCCAGCATAGCGTCCAGCAGGTCGAACCCGTCTTGCTCCACCACCGTCACCGGGACCCCCAGGGCCTTTTCAACATCGCTGACATGAAGATCGTCCAGAAAAACATCCCCGCCGTGGCGAAGCATGTTGACCGGAATCAGCAGCCGCCCACCCAGGTCCTTTCCTCTGAGCTGGGCAATCAGATCCCGCCCGGTGATCAGCCCCGCCACGTCGATGGTATGCCCAAAAAAGTCATTGGCGATTGCAATTACCTGCCCGGCCGCGCCGGTTTTCTCTCTGGCCTTGTCCGCCAGCTCCTGCAGCCAGGGCCGTGCGCTGACACCGGTGGCGACGGTATAGAAGGACGCCTCCGCCGGTCCGTCCTCCAGCCGCAGTCCCGCCTCGAATTCGGAGATGAGGCTGCGCAGCATCCCCACGCCGTTTTCGATCTGTACATAGTCCTCATAGTAGTCCTCTCCCGGCAGATCCCGCCCCGCCCTGATATACAGCTCGTCGGAGCAGAAGAACCTCCGGGACCCGTACCGCTCCAGACACGCCGCCCCGAAGGCGTTCACCTTGTCGATGACCGCGCCCGCGGTCTCCCGGTCCACGGGCCTGAGCCTGGACAGGCCCTCCCGGTATTTCGTCAGACCCACCGGCACAACCGAGCAGCTTGCGAACCCCCAGGCGGTCATGTCCTCCATGGTCCGCTGGAGCTGGTCCCCGTCGTTCCAGCCGGGACACAGGACAATCTGCCCGTTCATCACAATGCCCGCCCTGCCGAAGTCCTTCATATACTCCAGGCTCTCCGCTCCGGCCTTGCTGCCCAGAAGCACGGAACGCAGCTTGGGGTCCGTGGCGTGGACGGAGACATTGATGGGGCTGATGCGCAGGTCGATGATCCGCCTGGCCTCCCTTGGGGAGAGGTTGGTGAGGGTGATATAGTTGCCCATAAGGAAGCTGAGCCGGGCGTCGTCGTCCTTGAAGTACAGCGTCTCCCGGCAGCCGGGGGCCATCTGGTCCACGAAACAGAACAGGCAGTGGTTGGCGCATGGCCGGGGCTCGTCCATGAGGTAGGTCTCGAAATTCAGCCCCAGGTCCTCGGCCTCCGCCTTTTTCACCCGCAGCGCGCGCCGTGCGCCGTCAGGGGCCTCCAGCACCAGCTCCGGGTCCCGGTCATAGCCGAAGAAGCGGTAATCCAGCACGTCCTCCACGGTGTGCCCGCCGATGGAGACCAGCTTTTCCCCCGTCCGGACCCCTGCCCGCTCCGCCGGGGAGCGGCGGTCGATGGATGTGATTGTATTGCCCATGTCGCCTCCTGTGGGTAGTCGTTGAAATCCTCTATGCTTGAGTATACTGTAAATTGTTCCCCATTTCAATATCTAATTCCACAAAAGAAACGCCCGCGCACGGAATTGCGCAGGCAAAAAGCGTAAAACCCGGCCAACAGGCTGTCCTTTCCTGGGAAGACCGGCGCCGCAGGTCAGGAGCCGGAGGCGGCGTGCGCCCAGGCTCCCCAAAATTTTTTATAAATTCCGTCAACACTTCCCGCCGCTCATCCGTTATATAGTTGAACACAGCAAGAGAGGAGCCGCCGCGATGGAGATCCAAGACCTGTATACAAACTTCTATAGGGAACTGCTCACCTACTGCAAGGCCATGACGAAGTCCAGGGCCTCCGCCGAGGATTTGGTCCAGGAGACCTGGCTGCGGGCCTTCACCCACTGGGAGGACGTAGGGAACCTGTCCTCCGGCCAGTGCCGCGCGTGGCTCTACAAGACCGCCCGGAACCTCTTCATCGACCAGCTCCGGGAGCAGGCCCGGGAGACCCCCGCCGGAGAAGATACCCTGGCGCTGGCCTCCTTCGAGGAGGACCTCAGCAGGGCCGCCGTGCTCCAGCTCATCGCCCGCCTGCCCAATACGGAGCGCAGCCTCTTTACCATGCGGTACTTCGAGGGCTACAACTCCAAGGAGCTGGGAGAGCTGTTCGCCCTGTCCCCCGCCACCGTGCGGTCCCGTCTGGCCTCCGCCAGACGGCGGCTCAGGGAGTGGGTTGAAAATGATTGAAGCATAAGAATGGAGGAATTCATTATGAAGCATACGAAGAAGACCCCGCTGTGGTACAACCCAGCGGCCAAGGACTCCCGCCGCAGGCCCTGGGAGGGCAGCCTCGGACAGATGGCCGCCGACCGGGAGGGCCGCACCCTGCTGGAATCCTACTGGCGCATCTACCGCAGCAGACTGTAACCCCGTTTCCAATCAACTATATTTTATGGAGGAATGAAGCTATGGAGAACAAGAAAAACCTGTGCATCAACTGCGCCATCTGCGACGTCCGCAATGTCAGCGAGGAGCTGCTGAACACCTACGGCGAGGTGAGGATCAATGCGGCCTCTCTTGTCACCAATCAGGCCGCCCAGGCTCTGCTGGGCAGGTTTGCAGTACGCATCAACTGCGCCCAGACGGTCAGCCTTGCGGAGAACATCCATTTTTCCGTCATCAACGGTCCCTTGACCATCACAGCCAAGCAGCCTGCAACAGAGGAGAAGCTGTATATGGCTGTCAACGGTCCCGTCTTCATCGAGCCTGGCAGCGAGGAGACGCTGAAAAACTACGCCGGGATGTCGGTCAACGGTCCCGTCACCTGTCCGGACAGCGTAACGGGCTTGCTGGCAGCCTTTTGCATCAACGGCCCCATCAGTACCTATCCTGACGGCGCGATTATCCTGAAGAAGACCGTTGTGCTGGACCGTCTCTTCCACCTCCGGGCGAAGCAGGACGCGCTCTACTACGCCGCCAGCAAGGTCATCGCCCTCTCCCCTGACGCCGCCTTCGACAAGCTGGCGGAGAAGAACGTCCGCTTTGTGACCCGGACGCTGCTGGTCTCTGAATCCCTGGCGGAAGCCGCAGTGCCGCTCTTTGATGAAAAGGCGGATATCATCATTCTGCCCGACGGCTGCGCCTGTGTGGACGGCGATGTCCGGTTGGACGAAACACTGGTGAGGCGCCACGGCGGGAAGCTGTATATCAGCGGCGACCTGACCATCGGCCCGGACAGCGCCGCTGCGCTGGGACAGGTGTCCTTCCTGCGGGTCCGCGGCGGGCTGTATGTGTGCAGGAGCCTGAAGGACCAGGTATTGGCCCTGGATGCGGAGTATGAGGACCTGTATGCCGTCGGCGGCGTCCTGGTCAGCGACCGAGCCAGCACGGAGATCAGCGCCGCCATGCTGGAGAATGCGGAAGACGGCCTGAGCGTTGCGAACTGCGCCAGCGTGTCCATCGCGGAGGATATTACCCCGGAGCTGCTGCGTGAGAAGCTGGTAAGCATCTCGTCCTGCGCCTCTGTCCTGTGTACCGAGGCGCAGCGTCCGGTAATTGAGGAACTGGCCAGAGAGGTGGCCGCCATCGTCTGCGGCGGCGAAGAGGATGAAGAGGACGATGAGTCCGGCCAGGACAGCGAGGACGTGTACACCGTCAGAATCAACGCCGCCTCCTATACCCTTTAAGAATTGCTTTTCTCCTGATTAAAATAGGGAACCCCCGGCTGGCCGTTCATATGCCAGCCGGGGGTTCTCCGCATGGAAGCGGCTCTCCCGGATGAAGTTCCAGGCCGCCTCCTTGTTCTGGCAGCCAGAAAACAGGACCGCGTTCAGCGGCGCTTCCATCAGGTCCTCCCGGCGCAGGACCGGGTCGCTGTCGATGTAAGAAAGCAGGTCCTCCAGATAACCCTTTTCCACCATCTGATGATAGGGTATACCGGCGAAGAGATGCCCAGGCTCATGATGTCCGGGGCCTTCCCCGCCTGCCCGGGCGTCCCGCAGCTCGTCAAACCGCGTGTCCCCGTTCATGGTCAATTCCAGATACTGCGGCTGATAAATCATGCCGCCTGTCAACCGCGCCGCCGTCCTTGCTCCCACAGGCGGAGAGAAGGAGCAGCGCGGGCAGGGAAAGAAACCGTTGCTTCGCATTCATAGACCCCCCTCTTTTCGATTCCTGATACCGTCAGCTTATCATCACCATCTGAAAAACACAACCCCGCCCTCCGGCGCAATCCGGGGGCGGGGTATTTGTTTTACTTCACGGAAAACAGCAGCTCGGTATAACTGGGATAGGGCCAGTCCTCCCGGGCGGTGATGGTCTCCAGCTCATCCACCGCGGAGCGCAGCCTGCACATAATATCAAACACATTGTAACGGTAATAGAGAGCGGCCTCATATGCGTCCTTGCCCTTGGGAGCGGCCAGGGCCTCCTCCAGAGCGGCGGTCTGGCGCATCATCTCAGCGGACAGGCCGCTGAGCTTCCGCAGCAGATTTTCCTCGTCGCCGCAGTCCAGATCGGCCAGAACGGCCTTTTTGGCGGCCACGCCGGAGGCAGTGGCCCCGGAGAACCGGCAGACAGCAGGGAAGATGTTCCGTTTCACCATGTCGACCATGGTACGGGCCTCGATGCCGATAACCTGGCAGTAGTTCTCCAGGTGGATCTCGTTCCGCGCGACCAGCTCCTCCTTTGTAAACACGCGGTGCTTGCTGAACAGCTCGACGTGCTTGGGCTGCAGGTAGGTCTGGAGGGCGTCGGCGGTGCAGGTCAGATTGCTCAGTCCCCGCTTCCGCGCCTCCTCCACCCAAGACTCCTCATAGCCATTGCCGTTAAAGATGATCCGCTGGTGGCTGGTAAGGGTCTTCTTCACCAGCTCATGAAGGGCGGCGTTGAAGTCCTCCGCGCCCTCCAGGGCGTCGGCGAACTGGCTGAGCTCCTCAGCCATGATGGTGTTCAGGGCGGTGTTGGGGCCGGAGATGGACTGGCTGGACCCCAGCATCCGGAATTCAAACTTATTGCCGGTGAAGGCCAGGGGGGAGGTGCGGTTGCGGTCCGTGGTATCCTGGGGGATGGCGGGCAGGGCGTCCACGCCGATGGACAGGCTCTTCATGTTCTGTTCCACATAGCTGGTGCCGTGGATGATGGAATCCACAATAGCGGTCAGCTCGTCGCCCAGGAAGATGGAGATAATGGCCGGAGGCGCCTCCTGGGCACCCAGGCGGTGGTCGTTGCCGGGGTTGGCCACGGAGCAGCGCAGCAGGTCCTGGTACTCGTCCACGCCCTTGATGAACGCCGCCAGGAACAGCAGAAACCGGGCGTTCTGGCTGGGGGTGGAGCCGGGCTTGAAGAGGTTGGCCCCGGCATCAGTGGAGAGGGACCAGTTGTCGTGCTTGCCGGAGCCGTTGACGCCGGCAAAGGGCTTTTCATGGAGCAGGCACACCATGTTGTGCCGTCCGGCCACCTTTTTCATGATCTCCATAGTCAGCTGGTTGTGGTCGCAGGCGGTGTTGGCGTCGTTGAAGATGGGGGCCAGCTCATGCTGGGCAGGGGCCACCTCGTTGTGCTTGGTTTTGGCCAGGATACCCAGCCTCCACAGCTCCTCGTCCAGCTCCTTCATATAAGCGGCCACCCGGGGCTTGATGGTGCCGAAGTAGTGGTCCTCCAGCTCCTGGCCCTTGGGGGGCTTGGCTCCGAAGAGGGTCCGGCCGGTGAGGATCAGGTCCTCCCGCTTGTTGTAAACGTCCTTGTCGATGAGGAAATACTCCTGCTCGGGACCCACTTGGCTGATAACCTTCTTCACGTCCTTGTCGCCGAAGAGTCTCAGCACCCGCACCGCCTGACGGCTCAGCTCCTCCTGGGAGCGCAGCAGGGGGGTCTTTTTGTCCAGGGCCTGTCCGCTGTAGGAGCAGAAAATGGTGGGGATGCAGAGGCTCCCGTCCTTGATGAACGCGAAGGAGGTGGGATCCCAGGCGGTGTAGCCCCTGGCCTCGAAGGTGGCCCGCAGGCCGCCGGAGGGGAAGGAGGACGCGTCCGGCTCGCCCCGGACCAGCTCCTTGCCGGAGAAGCCCATGAGCACTTGGCTGGGGCTCTCAGGGGAGATGAAGCTGTCGTGCTTCTCGGCGGTGACGCCGGTCATCGGCTGGAACCAGTGGGTGAAGTGGGTAGCCCCATGGTCCATGGCCCAGTTCTTCATTTCCGCCGCCATCTCGTGGGCGGTCTCCAGGGAGAGGGGCGTGCCCTCGTCCACGCATTTTTTCCACGCCCTGTAGCAGGTGGTGGACAGGCGCTGCTTCATGACCTCCTCGTTGAAGACCATACTGCCGAATATTTCTGTTACTTTTTCCTTACCCATTGCTTTGCTCCTTTCTTATGGGGGGTGAACGGATTCAGGCTGCTGTGTTGTGCCGCGCTCCGCGCGGCAGGGGGTGTTGTTTCTGTCTGATAGCCTGGGCTTACGCAGCCCAGACCTGCGGTTACTTTTGTCTTGTGACAAAAGTAACCAAAAACACACCAGAACCTACGGTTCTGGACTCCCTTCTCGGTGATGCCTCCGGCATGACCTC
>JAAWQM010000064.1 GCA_022800525.1 Oscillospiraceae bacterium | reverse complement strand
TGCAAATATCTGAATTGAATGCAGTTAGCCAGCGAGGTCAGCCTTTTCCAAGGCAGCCTCTAGGTGTTTCATATTCATGTACTTCTTGTTGCCCCATTGCGTGCCAGCCACATAACGGAGCCGTGCACAGACCAGCATGAGGGCAGAATTCCCATCTGGAAAGGCCCCCACCACTTTTGCCCGTCAAGCCTGAAATGCACTGATAAATCAGGACTTGACGGGCTTCAAGCCGGCAAGTAACGGGTAATCAAGGCTGCATAGCCATCCCATGCTGACTGGCGAAAAATGACATTCCATCCCGGCGAAAATCTCATTTTCTGGTTGGCGTTGACAGTCAGTCCCCACCAGATGGTCAGGTAAGGACACATCAGCGCACGGAGCTTTCAGTGCTTTTTTAAAAGGCATAGGAGAGTTGCCAACAGCTCGGTTCTGCCTTGCAGGGGCGTATCATGTGCGCCTCTTTACAGATTCATTGATTAACGGCATGTTTCGGTTCCTAAAAATGGATTGAATTACAAGGGCGGATATGGTATGATCGTATCCATGGACAGAAAGGAGGCTTACAGACGTATGGCAAAGGAAAACCGGGGGGCCTGGGAGGAGGACGCGGTACTGCTGCTGAACAAGGGCAAGCGGGGATTTTTCCGGCTGATTTTCGGGCGGACCACAGTGGTGATTTTACTGCTGGCGGCGCAGTTCATCCTGCTGTTCATCGGGTTTTACCACCTGCGGGATTATACCTACTACGGCGGGTCCATGCTGGTGGGGCTGGTTGTGGCGTTGATGGTGGTGAACCGGAAGGGCAACCCGGCGGCGAAGCTTACCTGGATCATGCTGATTATGCTGTTTCCGATCTTTGCCGTGCCCTTCTACCTCTTTGTGAATATGGAGTGGGGGCACCGGCTGACCCGCGCCCGGCTGGAGGAGATCGGCAAGAAAACTACAGGATTTCTGCCGGAGCGTCCGGAGGACATGGAGGCCTTGGCGGAGGCGGACCCTGGCGCGGCGGGGCTGGCGTCCTACCTGGGACGGATGGGAAGCCATCCGGCGTACCGCAATTCCGGCGCGGTCTACTACCCGGTTGGCGAGAAGGCTTTCGCCGCCATGCTGGAGGCCCTAGAGAGCGCGAAGGACTTTATTTTCATGGAGTACTTCATTGTGGAGGAGGGCTATATGTGGGGCCGGGTCCTCAGCGTACTGGAGCGGAAGATCAAGCAGGGCGTGGAGGTACGGGTGCTGTATGACGGCACCTGCGCGCTGTACAAGCTGCCCTACCAGTACCCCAGGAAGCTGGAGGCGCTGGGAATCCAGTGCCAGATGTACGCGCCGCTGAGGCCCCTGGTGTCCACCCACTACAACAACCGGGACCACCGGAAGATTCTGGTTGCAGATGGACGCTGTGCCTTTACGGGCGGAATCAATCTGGCGGACGAGTACATCAACCGGAAAACCCTCCACGGCCACTGGAAGGACGTGGCCGTCCAGATTACGGGGGAGGCGGTGGCCTCCTTCACGCTGATGTTCCTCCAGATGTGGAACGTGGGGGAGACAGCGGAGATCGAGTACAGGAAGTATCTGGCCGCCTCCGCGCCGGTGAAGGCGGAGGGCTGGATTGTGCCCTATGGGGACAGCCCTTTTGACGATGAGCGTGTGGGGGAGATGACTTATATCGACATCCTCAACCGGGCGCGCCGGTATGTGCATATCATGACGCCCTATCTGATTATTGACCAGGAGATGGCAACGGCGCTGACCTTCGCAGCCAAGCGCGGGGTGGATGTGAAGCTGATTATGCCGTCCCATCCGGACAAGAAGACGGTATTTGCCGTCAGCCGGTCCTATTATAAGGAGCTGATTGAGGGTGGGGTCCAGATCTATGAGTATACGCCGGGGTTTGTCCACGCCAAGCTGTTCGTCAGCGACGGTTCCGCCGCTGTGGTGGGGAGCATCAACCTGGACTACCGGAGCCTGTACCTGCACTTTGAATGTGCGGCGCTGATGATCCACGCCCCTGCCGTGGGGGCGGTGGAGCAGGATTTCCAGGAGACGCTGGCCAAGTGCCGGGAAATTACCCTGGAGGACTGCCGGAGGGACAAGCTGTCCCGGCGGATGACTGGCTGGTTGCTGAGGCCGGTTGCGCCGCTGATGTGAGAAAGGCGCGGGCTGCCGTCCCCGGCGGTCCCTGCGGTGCACTGTCGTGACCGCGAAGCAGGTCTGTGGGCGCACAGATGTATCGGTTCAGAAGAATGTTTCAACAGAACGTCCCCCATTGCAGGCTCTGTCCCTTTAACAGGGCGTCAGCCGGAGCCGGAAGATTGCCATTCTCCTGGATCAGATACCCGAAGGACCATTCGTTCATGGGGCAGCGCAGCTCTTTATTTGCAGGCGTGTCCGAAAATCCCCCGCCGAGGTCATGCCGGAGGCATCACCGAGAAGGGAGTCCAGAACCGCAGGTTCTGGTGTGTTTTTGGTTACTTTTTGCACAAGCAAAAAGTAACCGCAGGTCCGGGCTGCGCAAGCCCGGGCCATCGAGTAGAAACGGTACCCTCCTGCCCCGGAGGGCGTGAAGAAAGAAAGGAAACAAAACCATGCAGCCATTATTTGATCTCCACTGCGACACCCTTACGCGAAACAGCTATCCGCCCCACGAGGGGGCGGACAACACGCTGGACAACCCGGCATTCCAACTCTCCCTGAGCAAGGTCCCCGCCGGGACAAAATGGGTCCAGTGCTTTGCCATTTTCGTCCCAGACAACCTCCGGGGCGAGGACGCCGTCGCCTTCTTCGACCGCTATGCGGCCAGCTTCCACCGTCAGGCGGAGGATCGTGCGGACCGCTTCGCCGCCTGCCGCACACCCCAGGACCTGGAGGCCGCTCTGTCCGCCGGAAAATTCGCCGGAATCCTCACGGTGGAGGGCGGCGCGGTCCTGGCGGGACGCCTGGAGCGGGTCGGGACCATCCATGATGCCGGGGTGCGGATGATGACCCTCACCTGGAATGGCCCCAACGAGATGGCCTCCGGCCACGATACCCCCAACGGCTTCACCTCCTTTGGGCGGGAGGCCGTGGCGGAGATGGAACGGCTGGGCGTTCTGGTGGACGTGTCCCACCTCAACGACCGGGGCTTTGAGGAACTGCTGGGTTTCGCGAAAAAGCCCTTTGCGGCCTCCCACTCCAACGCCCGCGCTGTCTGCGGCCACCGCAGGAACCTGCCCGACGAGTTTATCAAAGAGATGGTGCGCCGGGGCGGGCTTATCGGCCTGAACTACTGCAACGCCTTCCTCTCCGGTGATGAGCGGGGGAACCTGGACGATCTCCGCCGCCACGTGGACCGCTTCCTTGAGCTGGGCGCGGAGAAGTGCCTTGCCTTGGGGTCTGACTACGACGGCGCGGGGATGCACGAGGACCTGGACAGCGTGGAGAAGAGCCTGGGCATCGGCGCTTATCTCACCGCCCACGGCATCCCTGCGGGGACTGCGGAGGACATCTGCTTCAATAACGCCTGGAGGTTCTTCCAGACCCACATGAAATAACCTCCGGCCCCAGCCGGAGAAAGCCGCCATATTCGCTGTGAATACGGCGGCTTTCCCCTTTGCAGGCTGTATTCACAGGCGTTGAATACAGCCTCTTATTCTCCCAGCAGGCCCACCTGCGCCCCGGTGTAGTACCACTCCAGAATTTCCCGGTACCCCATTCCGCTGCCGGCCAGCACGTTGGCCCCATACTGGCTCATGCCTACGCCGTGGCCGTACCCGGTGACGGAGAACACCACCGCCTCCTCCTCGAAGGAGATGGTGAAGCAGGCGCTGCGCAGATCCAGGATGGTCCGAAGCTGGTTTCCCCCCACCTCCACGCCGCCCACAGACAGGCTGGTCACGGTTCCGTTGGGCTGCTGCTGGATATTGGTGAACCAGTTGGAGGCGCGGCCCTCCAGATTGGCCTCCGGCAGAGCGGCCTGCAGCCGCTCCTTCAGCTCCGCCGCCGGGAAACGGGCGGCGCTTCGGTAGCCCGGTACCGTGTCCTCCCCCTCCGGGGTCTCCACAGAGGTGAGATAGGGCAGACTGGCGCTCCACACGGAGGCCGCGTCCTGGGTAACGCCTGCGGAGGAGGAGTGAAACACCGCCAGCACCGGCGCGCCCTCATAGAGCACGCACTCCCCGTCCGTCTCCTCCACGGCACGGCGGACCTTGGCCTCGTACTCCGCGGTCTGCTCTCCCCAGTCCGCAGCCGCGTCCTCCTCGCTCTTGTACGCCTGACAGCAGGTGATATCGTCGCAGGCGTCGGCCTCCGGGTGATTGGCGCTGCCACCTCCGGCGATTTTGTGGAGCACATAGGTCCGGGCTGCCACCGCCTGGGCCTTCAGAGCCTCCTCCTCAAAGGAGGCGGGCATCTCCGCCCGGACCACGCCAATCAGATAGGACCGCATGTCCACCTGCTGGAGCCTTCCGCCGATCAGGACGTTCAGGGGTGTGAGCTGATCCACGCTGGTCTTGGCCTCCGGCGCGGGAGGCAGGGCCGGGTCCTGGGCGGGCGCGTCCCCGGCGGGAGGCGTGTCCAGGTCCTCCGCTGGAGTGGCAGCGGAGGGTTCGCCCCACAGCCAGGGCAGAAAAAACAGCAGAAATATCAGCAGCAGCGATGCAATCAAATGCTTTCCCATTCGTAAGACCTCCCCCAGTCGTTACCACATCCTATGCACCGCTTGTCCCTGTTATGTCTCCTGGAGGCTGTATTCACAGACGGCGTTCAAGCTCCTGTGCGCACAGCTTTCTGAACCGGCTTGCACAGCCCCATCCGCACCAGCTCGTGATAGACCCCGTCGTGCTTCACGTCCTCGCACACCACGTCACAGATCTCCTTCAGCTCCTGGCAGGCGTTGCCCATGGCTACGCTGGTCCCTGCCCTGCGAAGCATGGCGTAGTCGTTCATGCTGTCTCCGAAGGCCACGGTGTCCGACAGGTCCACGCCCAGATGACGGCACACCAGCTCCACCCCTGAGCCCTTGTCCGCGTCCTTGCGGATGATTTCGCCGTTGCGGAAGCTGCCCAGCTTCCCGAAGGGATGTACCACGAAGTCGAACCGGTCGCCCAGGACCTCCTGGGCCCGCTCCACCGCGCCGGGCTTCACGCTGGTGAAGCAGAGCTTGTAGGCCCCCTGCCGGGGATACTCCCCATAGGGCCGCATTCCAAGCGCGGAGGTCATCTCCCGCTGCATCCGCACCAGCTCGAAATTGCCGGGAGCTGGGATGGCGGAGCGCACCAGTTCCTCCATCTGGGGGTCGGTGTAGACACCCTCCCGGGTCTCGATGCGGCAGTAGACGCCGTTGCGGTGGAACACATCCAGGCACTCCTGAACCAGCTCCTCCGGAAGCTGGCAGTCCAACAGCACCTGTCCGCCCACCTCGATGTGGCTGCCCGCGCTGGCGATGACGCCGTCGAAGCCCAGGTCCAGAAGCTCCCGGCTGATGATGGGCATGTTCCGCCCCGTACACAGGAACACGCCGTGGCCCTCCGCCCTCGCGCCCCGCACCGCCGCAGCCACCAGCGCGGAGGGCTGCGCCTTGAACGCGATCAGGGTTCCGTCGATGTCCAGGAAAATCAGTTTTCTGTTCATAAAACGCCTCGTTTCTCTGAAATCAGTTTCAGTATACCCTATTGGACCAGCCGTGTCAATCCTGGCCGGCGGAATGAGGAGCGCCCACGCCTCCGGAAGGCGCGGGCGCTTATTGCCGCAGTGCGGAAAGCGGGTTTCCCCGTGCTCAAAAGCGGCCGTTCCGCTTCTTGCGCTGCGCGGTGAAGATGTTTTCCGTGATCCGGTCCTGGTCGGCCGTGTTCAGCTCCAGGAACTGGCAGCCGTACTCGTTGGCGGCCCCCTCCCGCTCAATGACCCGCAGCACTTGACAGAAGATGGCGGAGGGCTCCCGGTTCTCCAGAAGCTGGGCCTTCAGCATGAATTTGTCTCCCGCCTGATAGCTGTACTCGGAGCGGATGCGTGCCCCGCCCACACTGATGTTCAGCAGGCGGCAGGCACGCTCCCCGGCGTTCAGGCCGCTGAAGGACGTGGCCGAAGCCTCCAGGTCGGTATCCAGGCGGAAAAAGGCCCGGTCGTTCCCAATTTTGGTCACCGTCAGCTCCTCTACCTTCCAGATACGGTGGGGCAGGGGGGAGATGGTGCCCTCCATGTAAACGGCCTTCCGCTCGTGGTCATGGTAGCCCCGGATACGTGCCCGGAGGGGCTCCTGGTCCTGGGACAGGGTGGTTTCGGAGTACTGGTGCAGCTCCGCCTGGTCCCCCCGCAGGTTCATCAGCTTGGCTACGAACAGCAGCCGCCCGTCAAAGCCGGTGGTCTCCACCCGCATACCGGAATAGGCCGTCAGCTCCGGCGTCTCCGGGGCGGGAGGCGGAGCCTCCTCTGCCGCCGGCTTCTTTTTAAAAAACTCAATTAATCCCATGTGCTCTCCTATTGGCTTTCTTTCTCCCGCCACAGCTGCATCCCCTCGTTGGCCCAGACCACCTGGTTGCGGCCAAACCGCTTCGCGTCGTACAGCATGGTGTCCGCCACCTTCAGGTATGTATCGTAGGACTGCCCCCGCTGGGGCACCACGGTCACGCCGCCGATGCTGATGGTGACCCACCGGGAGACCTTGGGGTTGTGGGGGATGTGAAGATCCTCCACGGCCTGCCGGATCTTCTTCAGGTGTTCGAAGGCGTCTTCGGCAGCGCCGCCCAGAAGGAACGCCACGAACTCCTCCCCGCCGTAGCGGGCAAAAAAGTCCGTGCTGCGCCGCAGGTGGGCAGAGGCGGTCCGGGCCACGGCGGAGATGACCTTGTCCCCGGCGGGGTGGCCGAAGGTGTCGTTGTAGACCTTGAACTTGTCAATGTCGAACATACACAGGGAGAAGGGGACCTGGAGGCGCACAGCCTCCTGCCACTTGCCGGCGCTGACGCGGTCGTGCCGCCGCCGGTTGGCCACGCCGGTGAGCTGGTCAGTCATGGACTGGTACTCCACCTGCTGGCGGTACTGATAGAGCTTGATATGGGTCTGGACCCTGGCCTTGACAATAAGAGGGTGGAAGGGCTTGGTGATGTAGTCCACGGCTCCCAGGGTCAGGCCCTTCTGCTCATGCTCAATATCGGTCAGGCTGGTGATGAGGATTACGGGCAGGTGCTGGGTAAAGACCTCCTCCTGCAACTTTTTCAGCAGCATGAACCCGTCCATCTCCGGCATGACCACGTCCAGCAGGATCAGGGAAAAATCCCCCGAGCTGGCGGCGTCCAGTCCGGCCTGGGGCGTCTGTACGGTAGTGACGTCGTAGTCGTCCTCCAGAATCGATTTCAGTTGGGCGGCCTGTACAATGCTGTCGTCCACAATCAATACTTTTTCCATGTTATCCTCCTTGCACAGGTTCATAAATACCAATTTTTCTAGCGCTATACCGCATTTTTCCAGAAAGCATATCATGCAGAGCATATTATATCCCAACCCCATTTAAATAGCAAGAGGAATTTCCGGCGCGTCAGGGAAATCAATTTTCAGAAGAACCATCTCCCCAATAGCACCAGACTGTGTAGGGGCGGGTATTATTACTTCCGAACCGGAAGGTCGGAAGAAATATTTGCCATGCTTTGTGGTTGCCGCTGCGGAAAGGGCGGGATGCTTGCTGCATCCCGCCCCTTTGCGCTATTCTCTGGCCGCCCTGCAATCCACCACGCCCCGCTCGCTGACAAAATAGTCCATGAGCACGTCATGAGGCTGTGTGGGAATCTCCTCCCGCTCCAGCTGGTGGCGGCACAACAGCATGGTGGGGCACCTGACTTTCGGCAGATAGCGGTCATAATACCCGCCGCCGTAGCCCAGCCGTTCTCCCCTGGCGCTGCCGGTGCAGCAGGGGACGATAATCAGGTCCAACTCCTCCGGCTGCACCACCGGACACTCCAGCCGCGGCTCCAGGATACCGTAGCGTCCCGTGACCAGATTGCCTACTCCGGCGATCTGCCGCGCCTCCATCACGCCCTCTCCCACACACAGCGGAACCGCCACGCTCTTCCCATCCCGCATCATGACGTGAATCAGGCGCAGGGTGTCGATCTCACGGTCCGTCCCGATATAGCAGAAAATGGTCTGAGCCTTCTCATAGACGTCGGTCCGGACCACCCAGCGGCAGATCGCTTCGTCCGCTTCCCGGCAGTAGACAGGAGAAAGGTTTTTTACCCGCGCGGCTATGTCGGCGCGGAGGGTCTGCTTGGTCATTGCGCATCGCTCCTTATTGGGTTGGATTGAGAGGTTTTCAGGATTTTCCGGCCGCCAGCCGCTGGGCCTTGTTCTTGCAGAAGGTCTCCAGCTGGGGGACCAGGATGGTAGCGATCACCAGGGAGGTGAAGCCGCCGTTGTAGAGGCTGAAGCCGCCGTGGATGGCCGGGATGGAGGTCACCAGGAAATAGTGCATCCCGCCGGCCAGGACGCCGGCCCACCAGCCGTAGTCCCCGGCGATGGGGGCCAGCCCGCTGGCGAAGCACAGCCCTACCAGGATAGCCTGATTGTTCACCGGGAACACGCCGCCCAGAAGGTTGGCGGCGACGAAGGAGAACGCTGCATAGCCCACCATGATAGGCCAGATGTTGCCGGGATGGGCCCCCGCCGCGCCGAAGCACACCATGCAGAAGATGATGCCCATGGTCACGGAGTTGAAAGACCCGCCTACGGCGATGTAGTACAGCACGATCATTAGCCCGTAGAGGCCGAAATTCATCAGCGCCAGACCGGGGCCGTACCTGGACACGAAATCCGCCTTGTGGCCTGTGTCCTTCAGCAGGTCCTGATAGCCATGGAAACTCTTGCCGTTGAGCCACCAGCCCGCCAGAACGCACAGAACAAAAAAGATCCCGCAGAAGGTCCACACCACCTCCGGGTGGCTGCCGCCAAGGGTGGCGGCGATGGCGGGCACGTCATGGCCCAGAGTCTTGTACAGCACAGCCACCGCGAACAGTCCCAGCAGCACCCCCGGCAGCGCGGCGGAGTACAGGTCGTACCCCTTGTGGACGTTGGGGGAATGGGCTGCCATGGCGGGGGTCAGAAAGCCAATGAGCATCCCCGCCGCCAGCATCAGCGCCGCGCTGGAGAGGGTCACGCCGTGGACCTCATCGCTGTTGGGGTAGCGCAACAGCAGCTCGCTGGCCAGTGGGCACAGGGCTGTGGAGAACATGGCAATGTTCACATACTTGGGGAAGGGCTCCCGCTTCACCAGGGTGTACAGCATCACGCCCAGGAAGAAGGGCCACATGTTCAGGAAATTGATGCCCCAGAAGGAGAATCCCGTGGTGAGGAAATAGGCGGCGATGGTCAGTCCGTTGACCGCCGCGCCGGGCAGACAGGCCATGGCCGCGCACACCCAGCCCACCAGGGACACGTTCAGAAAGGTTCCGGAGATGCTGCCGACGGCAAAGTAGTCCTTGGTCAGCTGGGCGGGGGACATGAGAATCTCCGCCAGCCCAGACATCATCTGCCCCCGGTCAGGGGCCAGCCCGGCGGCGATCAGGAACGCCGCCGAGGACGCCAGCAGGAACAGCCGGATCACCTTAACGGAGTCAGTTTTCTGATTCGTCAATCAAAACGCCCCCGATCAACCGAGCGTGCGCTTGGCCGCCTCCACCACGTGCCCAATCAGCACGGAAGTCGTGACGGCCCCCACACCGCCGGGTACGGGCGTGATGGCCTCCACAATGGGCTCCACCTCGTCGTACACCGCGTCGCCCGCGATGCCGCCCTTCTCCTCATCCCAGTTGATGGACACGTCAATGACGATCTGACCGGGACGGACGTATTCCTTGGTGAGGCTGCGCAGCACACCGGCGGCGGACACCAGGATGTCCGCCTCACGGGCCACGGCGGGCACGTCCTTGGTGCGGGTGTGGCAGGTGGTGACGGTGGCGTTCTTGCCCATGAGCATGATGCCTGCGGGCTTGCCGACGACCAGGCTGCGGCCGATGACCACTGCCTTCCTGCCGGTGCAGTCGATGCCGTAGTAGTCCAGAATCTCCATGCAGGCGGCGGGGGTGCAGGGGGCGAAGCCCAGCTGCTTGCCCATGAACACGCCCGCGTTGCTCAGGTCGGTCATGCCGTCCACATCCTTGCGGGGGTCCAGGCGGTTGCAGATATAATCCTGGTCGGCCTTGAGGTGCTTGGGCAGGGGGCGGAAGAGGAGGACGCCGTGAATCTTGTCGTTGGCGTTGATGTCGTCGATGACTTTCAGCAGCTCCTCCTTGGTGACGGTCTCAGGCAGGACGAATTTCTCCACCGCCACGCCCAGGGTCTCGGCCCGCTTGGTGGCCCCCCGCTCGTAGCTGAGGTCGTCGGGCCGCTCGCCGCAGCGGACAATCGCCAATGTGGGAACAACCCCCTTGGCCTTGACAGCCTCGCAGTCGGCAATAATGCGGGCGTTCAGCGCCGCGTTGACTTCTTTTCCTAAAAGCTGTTTCGCCATGGTAAATATCCTCTCTTACTTGAAAAATCCGGCCTTGACGGTGTTGAAAATCTCGTCGGCCATAGCGCAGTACTTGTCCAGCATCCCCAGGCACTTCCTGTTCATCTCCTCAGCCAGCTCACGGTTCTGGAGCGTCTTGGTGTTGATGAACACGTTGAGGGACGCGGCCTGGAGCGCGGCCTTGACGCAGACAGCGCCGCAGCCCGCGTCGCTGACCGCCAGACGGCTGCCCTTCTCCGCAAAGACCTTGATGGCCTCCAGAGACTCGCAGCACAGCTCCATGATCTTCACGGGTACCTGGCAGGCCACGATGGTGGCTTCCTCCAGAATCTTATCCCGGTCGGGGTTGTCCTTGGGGATGCCGTAGGCCTTGGACAGCGGTTCGAAGCCGATGGCGTCCTGGGCGATCTGCTCCAGCAGGTCCTTCTGGAGCTGGTCGCACTTGGCCTTGAGGGCGATGATCTCCTCCTCCACATCGGCGTACTTCTTCTTGCCCACGGTGAGGGAACCCACCATGTTGCCCAGGGCGGTGCCGATGGCGCCCACCAGGGCGGAGGCCCCGCCGCCGCCGGGCACCGGCGCGTTGGAGGCCAGAACGGTTACAAATTCAGTGCAGCTTGCTTGCGCGAAATCCATTGCGGTACTCCTTTCTTCGCGCCCTGCGGGCGCGAGAGGGCTTGTTTCGTTTTGATAGCCCGGGCTCCCGCGCCCGGACGGCGGCCTACTTTTGCCCCACGGCAAAAGTAGGCAAAAACGTGCCAGAACCAAGGTTCTGGACTCCTTGAAATGACGGGGGAGTTTATTTTCCCTCCGACGTGCCTGGGGGGTCCTGCCCCCAACCCCTTCGTTGGTGCGCCAGTCTCCTGCTTCTACCCACATGTTCTATCGGAAATGCTTACTGCTGCGCCGCTTCTATGACAAGTCTCATCCATCGCCGGTCATGCAGCCAGACACCGCAGACTTTCCCCTATTCCTCCTCCGTCCACCGCTCGCAGCCTCCGTTCATATCGTCGGACAAACCCAGCAGGTAGTCGGCTGAGACGTGGTAGTGACGGCACAGCAGCGCAATCTTTTCCGCTGTCGTGGTTTTTCGGCCTCGCTCCATTTCACAAATCGCCGTTTGCTTCACTCCAAGCGCCCCGCCTAACTCACCTTGTGTCTCATGATGTAGTTTTCTGAGTTCGATCAACCTTTGCGCAAATACTTGCTTTGAAAACATAAAAACCTCTTGATAGATTCACTATTCGTGATATACTGAAAACATCATACTTCACCTAAAGTGATAAGAAGGAGGACCATCAAAATGAGCATCCTGCAAGACATCTACTATCACGAGTATTTCCCCAGTGAACCGCTGGATGAGATGCCCTTTGACCTCTGCCAAAAACAGCAGGAATTCTACAATGAAGTAGAGAAAGCAATGGGTGAGGAGTTCATCGCAAAACTCTGGGACAACCTGGGTGACGTTCAGGCATTTCGCGATTACATCAACTTCCGCGAGGGCTTCCGCCTGGGAATATCCTTGATGATGGAACGGCTGTAACGCACAAACCGTCGAAACGCACAATCCAGTGTAGGGGCGAGCATTGCTCGCCCGCTCTACCGGAACCGCTGAGTTGCCCTGAGGACAGCGCGCCGGGGTCGTCGCGCCCTACGGGATGTTCTCCTGGCGGCGGGACGACTCGGCCCGCCGGTCTATCGACATAAATTGCGCTGACGTGCGGGCGAGCAATGCTCGCCCCTACACACTCCGGAGCTTTACGGACCAGCCATCAACGCTGGGGACTGTTATGTTTTCCTTCGTACATAGACATGAAAAGCATCTCTTCCCATACAAGAAAATCCCGGCGGCGGAACCCGCCGCCGGGACTGCGTCAATTCTCCTGCTTCGGTTTAGGCATATACCGATCTTCTCCGGTCTCTATATAAAGGACAAAGTCAATGATCTCCTTGTCGGTCCATCCGGCTGCCTTCAATCCAAGAAGAAGCCTGGCAACTTCCGTCATATTCATCACTTCCATCCTTTCCCGGCTCACGCCGCATCCACCGGAAAAAACGCCTTAGAACAATCCGGAAACCTTGCCGGTCTCGGTGTCCACGTCGATCCGGCGGTAGGCCGGGTCGGAGCTGGTACCGGGCATCATGGAGATGGTACCGGCCATGGGGCACAGGAACTTCGCGCCGCCGTACTCCAGGATGTCCCGGATGGGCAGGCGCCAGCCCTTGGGCACGCCCTTCCAGCTGGGCTCGTGGCTCAGGGACAGGTGGGTCTTGACCATC
>JAAWQM010000008.1 GCA_022800525.1 Oscillospiraceae bacterium | reverse complement strand
ATCCCGTGGCGGCTGGCCTTGGCGCTTCGGAGCGATGGCTGGTATCTGCGCAGCAACATCATTTGGGAGAAGGGCAACGCCATGCCAGAGAGCGTCACCGACCGCTGTAGCCGAAGTTATGAACACATTTTCCAACTGAGCAAATCCAAGAACTATTATTTTGACCGCGCCGCTATTGCCGAACCAATCGCGCCCTCGACACTGGTCAGGATGCGCAGTGGACGCAGCGGCAGCAATAAATATGCTGAACGGGTGCCGGGGCAGACCTTACAGGCTATCAATCGCCCTCGTGAGGCTGGTGTTTCTGAGGAAGAACTGCCGACCCACCGCAACAAGCGGGATGTCTGGCACATTAACACCTCGTCCTACTCTGGCGCACACTTTGCGACCTTTCCGCCGCAGCTGGCAGAAACTTGTATTCTGGCGGGCTGTCCGGTTGGAGGGGCGGTGCTCGACCCGTTCTTTGGCAGCGGCACCACTGGTCTCGCCGCCAAACGCAACGACAGACACTATATCGGTGTGGAGATCAACCCGGTGTTTTGTAAGCTGGCGGAGGACCGGATAGCCGCTGAAGCGCATAGAAAGCCGAACGGGGCGCGGCAGGAAGATTCCGCTAAAGTATCTGCCTCCACAGATAAAGCTGCCCAAAATGCTCCAGAATCGCCAGAAAAGGTGGAAAAGGAGGAGGCGTGATGGAGAAAAGAAAGCGGGGACGACCGCGAGGATCTCATCCGGTTAAAGTCACACCAGAGTTTAGGGAGGACCCTGACATCAAGAAAATGGGACTGGTGTTTATAGCTGCCGCCAAACAACTTCTGGAGCAGAAAAAGTTAGAAGAGACCAAGAGGGACGATATGGCCTGATCGCGCCGCCCATCTGTGGGTCGGTCATACACCTTCCAAGTGTTTCCGTAACGCAGTGGTTATCCGTATCGCCAACAGATGACCACTGCCAGCGGAAACACATAACACAAGAAAGGAGGCTAACTCGGTAAACAAATCTGGCAACCACGGTGCACATTCGTTCAGAGGCGCATCCGTGGATGTCCTCTGAACAACCACACGCACAAGAACGAAAGGAGGGCAAAACAGTTGTTTACCAATCATTTTGGCATCGAAATTGAGTTCACGGGCATTACCCGCTGCCAAGCGGCGAAGGTTGCCGCGAAATATCTGGGCGGCACCATCTCCAAACTTGGCGACTACTACGACACCTATCAAATCATAGCGCGGGACGGGCGGGTCTGGAAGTTCATGTATGACGGCAGTCTCACCTGTCAGCATCGGAGCGAAGGCCGTATCGTCGACGCATCCAGAAAGTATAGCGTGGAACTGGTTAGCCCGGTGTTACTTTACCGGGAGGACATCGACACGCTACAAGGGCTGGTGCGAAGGCTCCGCAAAGCTGGCGGGTTTGCCAACCCGTCCTGCGGCATCCACATCCATCTGGACGGCTCCAACCATACGCCTCGGAGCATTCGCAACTTCGTGAACATTATCGCCAGTCATAACGATTTGTTCTACAAGGCTTTACAGATTGAACCGGAGCGGATGCGCTACTGTAAGAAAATGGACACCTGGCTGGTTCATCGGCTGAATCAGACGAAGCCCAAAACCTTTGCCGATATAGAGAATATCTGGTATGAGGGCTATCGGGAAAACCGCAACCAGCACTACCACAACAGCCGCTACCATTTTCTCAATCTCCACAGTTTCTTCCACGGACATTACACGGTGGAGCTCAGAGGGTTCAACGGCACACTTCACGCTGGGAAAATCCGGGCGTATGTCGTGTTAGCCCTGGCGCTCAATCATCAGGCACTAACGCAAAAGAGCGCCAGCTACCGGAAAGTCCAGGAAGAAAACGAACGGTTCGCCATGAGAACTTATCTCAACCGGATCGGTTTTATTGGCGATGAGTTCAAGAACTGTCGGGAACATCTTTACCAGCATTTGTCTGGCAACGCCGCCTGGCGATATGGTTCCCGCGAGAATGTGCGCAGCCACATCAGAAATGGAGGACAGAATAATGAAACCTAAAGACAGGCTTTACATCGCCTACGGCTCCAACCTCAATCTGGAGCAGATGGCGCACCGCTGTCCGACAGCGGAAGTGGTGGGAACGGCTACTTTGCGTGGCTGGCGGCTGTGGTTCCGGGGCGGGAACGGCGGAGCCGTGGCGACAGTCGAGCGGGAGCGGGGCTGTGAAGTCCCAGTGCTCATCTGGCGGATTCAGCCCCAGGATGAGCGGGCGCTTGATCGCTATGAAGGGTGGCCGCATCTCTACCACAAAGAAACTCTGCGGCTCACTGTGAATGGCAGACGGGTCTACGCCATGGTCTACATCATGAACGAGGCCGGACATCCTTACGGCACGCCCTCTCTGGGCTACCTCAACACCATCCGCGAAGGCTATAAGAGCGCGGGGTTCGACGGCAGCATTTTGGCGAAAGCCGTGAGCGACTCGAAGGAGGCAGCAGAATGGACAAAACTGTGAGAAAGCAGATTTTGGCGGTGCGGGCTACTGGCGAGACGAATATGCTCGACACCCGCACAGTGCAGGTGATTGCCAGCCGCATGGGATTCTACGAGTTGGTGATTTATCTGGAGGAGTATCGGCGGGGATATGTAAACTTTATCCACACCGGAGACGCTGGAGAGGAGGGAGCGGAATGAGTGTCCCTTACAACCTCACCGGCGCAGCCAGAAAAGCCCTGGTTCAGACCATCAGCGAGATTTTGGGTAAGCCTGCCGTCTATCAGGGCGCACCCACTTTCGCCTATGCCATCGACTTTTACAGCGTGGACAAAAACGGCACCTTGAGCTACCCTGATAATATCAGTCCGGAAGATGTGCGGCAGTTGGTTTCCCGGCTCCGGGAGCGCGGTTACACGCCTGAGAATGACAATGCTTCACGGTGGAGCTGCCGAGGGCGGGGTTCTCCGCCACGGCACTAGACAACCTCCAGAAAATCATCGCCAGCAAAGCGGAGTTGTTCAAGCGGGCACTCGGCACGGACACAGTAGACGTGGAAGTGCTGGAGAACAAGCTGCGGTTCCCGTGGTTCACGCTAGATGGGCTGGAGGGCGAGGTCGATGCTTACACTAAGCTGATTGTCGGTATCTGCGACATGGCAAAGCGCCAGAAGCGGGTGGTCGCCAGAGAACGCACCATCACGAACGACAAGTTCACGATGCGGGTGTTCCTGATCCGGCTGGGCTTTATCGGCCCGGAATACCAGACAGCGCGGACGCTCCTGCTCCGCAATCTCACCGGGAACAGCAGTTGGCTGGCGGGGCCTCCCCCAGAGCGGAGGTCGCGCAGGAGAAACCGGAAACGGGTGCCACCGCCACCGCTGAGTCCGACACTTCCGTTTGCGAAAGGCTGTAATCTTCTGGAGGGACTCGCCGCATGGCTCACTTCTTCTGGCACAATTCTGTCGGACGAACAGCGCAGTAACGAATATACTGGCGTTCGTATTGTGACAGTGCGCTGGCAAAACCAAAACTACCGTATTATCCAAGTGGACGGAATGACCTGTAAAATTGAACAGGCGTAGCACCTTATAGCGGCGATTTTGCCGCAATACCAGCCCGCTCCGGCGGGCTGGCTTCAAAGGAACACCACGGAATTATGTATATATTAACAAAGAGATAACGATGGCTGGCGTCCCTTGCTTATAGGGGTCACCAGAGTTATAATGGTTATGAAAAACTGCGAAAGGAGGCCTTTTAGGTGAGTTTTTCTACAAACAATATGATGGAAGCGTTCGTCGCTGATATGTCGCCAAAGTTCGCCGTATCCTACTTGCGTGTATCGACACGGGGACAGGCGGAGCGCGGCGGCGGTGCGGACGAGGGATTTTCCATCCCCGCCCAGCGGGAGGCGAACAAAAGAAAAGCCCTCTCCATGGGGGCGATTGTTGGCAAAGAGTTTGTCGATCGGGGCGCGTCCGCCAAGTCTGCCGACCGCCCGGAACTCCAGAAGATGCTGGAGTATGTCAAAGAAAACGCTGACCGAGTGGACTATGTCATCGTCCATAAGGTTGACCGACTGGCTCGAAACCGGGGCGACGACATCGACATTATGCGGACGCTCCGAGAGTGCGGTGTCCAGTTGGTATCTGCCTCGGAGAGTATCGACGACACCCCGGCGGGAATGTTGCTCCATGGCATCATGAGCTCTATTGCTGAGTTCTACTCGCAAAATCTGGCGAACGAAGTCAAAAAGGGGATGGGTGAAAAAGTCAAAAGCGGCGGGACGCCAACCCGCGCACCTCTCGGTTACCTCAATATCCGCCGGATGGACGATAAGGGGCGCGAAGAGCGGACAGTTGTGCTGGACGAGGAACGCGCTCCGCTGATAAAGCTGGCGTTTGAGGAATATGCCACCGGAAATTGGACGGTGAATGATCTCGCGGAGCACTTGGCAGCTTGCGGTCTTACGACTCGTGCCACGCCCAGAATCCCTTCCGTTCCTGTCGATAAGCGAGTGCTGAACACAGTCCTTGTAAACCCTTATTATAAAGGGGTGGTGACATACAAAGGGGTGGAATATGCCGGAAACCACCCAGCTTTGGTAGCTACGGATGTCTGGCAACAGGTTCAGGATGTTTTAGCCTCGCACGTCAACGGTGAACGCACCCGTGAACATCCGCATTTCCTCAAAGGGAGCCTCTATTGTCGCCAATGCGGGTCGCGGATGATTGTGACCTATGCCAAAGCCCGTTCTGGCGTCCGCTACCCCTATTTTATTTGCGCTGGGAGGCATAGCAAGCGAGAGAAAGACTGTAAGCAAAAAGCCGTTCTCATTGACGAAGTTGAGCGACAGGTAGAACAGATTTATGACCGCTACTCTTTGTCGCCAGAACTCCGCAAATACTTGGAGAAATATCTCCAGGCCAACATCAAAGCCGAGCAGGAAAAATACGAGACAGAATTGGATGGACTGCGCCGGGAGAAGGACAAACTGGAACGTAAACGTAAGAAACTGCTGGAGGCACACTATAACGATGCGATTCCGCTCGACCTCATGAAGAGTGAACAGCAAAAAATTGCCAAACAGCTGGCGGCGATAGAACACCAAATAAAAATATACGGGCAGACTTTCGCTGGTGTCTCGGAGAGTATCTCAAAAGCACTGGAACTGATTGAGGACTGTGGGTTGACTTACCGCTTGGTAGATGATCGGTATAAGAAGATGCTCAACCAAGCCATTTTCTCGAAATTATGGGTGGGTGAAGACGGCAACGTTACGGCTGAGTTCCGGGAACCCTTCAATATGCTAATAGGCCCCATTAAAGGCGAAATTGCCCACTACAACAAAGAAAAAGCCCGTGGTGCCGAAGCACTCACGGACATCTTCTCCGTCATCGCAAACCGCATCTCGCATTTTTTTGGACATGGTTTGAATAACGACAATCTGGTGGACGCTAACGGACTTGAACCGCTGACCCCCTGCACGTCAAGCAGGTGCTCTAGCCAGCTGAGCTAAGCGTCCATCTGCGGAACGTTGATATGATACCGCACTTTCGCTCATTTGTCAAGCCCCTTTTACACTTTTTTCTATCTTTTTTCCGGGCCTGGAATCTGCCGCAGCCGCTCAATCCCCTCGCTGTATACCGCCTTGATGTGCCGCCGGTCCATCAGATAGACCGCCCGTTCGAACCGCTCCGCCAGCGTCAGTTCCCGAGTGGGTTCCGGCATTGCGCTGTCGTCCACCACAACAGCGTGGAGGAGGTGTCCCGCCTGGAAACCAGCGCCGCCGCCAAAGTAAAGGTGCCCTGCGGCGGAGCCCAGATAGTACGCCTCCGGCACCGTGAGGAACGCCGCGCCGGTCTCCATCCGCTTGATCTTGGAGGCTCGGATGGACATGACAACTACCTTGTTCATCGCCAGCTGGTCGCCTCCGGCGATGTCGCTGCCCAGGGCCACATGAACGCCCCTCTCAAGCAGCTCTCGCACCGGCGCCGTGCCGCTGCACAGGTTCACGTTGGACGCTGCGCAGTGGACCGCCCACACGCCAGCCTCCGCCATCGCCTCCTGCTCCCTGCGGCCGCTGTGGACGCAGTGGGCCATCAGGGCGCCGGACTTCCACAAGCCGTATTTCTGGTAGGTCTCCCAGTACTGTCCGCAGTCCGGATGCAGCGCCTTCACCCAGGCCACCTCTCCGTCGTTCTCCGACAGGTGGGACTGTACCGGCAGTCCCCGCTCCAGCGCCAGCTTCCCCAGCTCCGCCATGAGTTCATTGGTGCAGGACGGCGTGAACCGGGGCGTCAGAATGGGTTTTATATGCGCAAACCGGCAGCCCTCCAGCCAGCGCAGGGTCTCCGCCACGGAGTCCTCTGTGGTTTCCTGGACGGGTCCGCCGTTGCGGTCCATGTTTACCTTGCCCACATACCCCGTTACACCTGCCCGCTCCAGCTCCTCCATCAGGACCAGGGTTGCGTCGGTGTGCCGGGAGGAAAACATGGCCACCCGTGTGGTCCCGCAGGCAATCAGTTCCCGGGCCAGCGCACGGTAAACCCGGCGGGCGTACGCAGTATCCTCAAACCGGGCTTCCGTGCGGAAGGTGTATGTATCCAGCCAATCCAGCAGTGGCAGGTCCATGCCCATGCCCAGCATGGGGTACTGGGGCGCGTGGAGGTGCAGGTCCGCGAAGGAGGGCATGATGAGTCCCTCACCGTAGTCCTCCGCCGGGCAGGCGGCGTATTGCTCCGGCAGAACGCGATAAACGCCCTGGATAACGCCATCCTCCAGCACCAGGTATCCGCCGTGGATGGTCTCCAGCTTTCCGAAGGCCGGGGTGTGGATGAGGTTTCCGTGTAAGATGGTTGTCATGGCGGTAAGCTCCTTTCGTTGGTGAGAATGAAAAAAGCGCCCAGACAGTCCCTGGACTGCCCGAACACCCATAGCAGGACCGAGGGCGGTCCCGTAGAAACTTTCGCGCCATCTCCGCGAAATTATATGAGCTGTGCTTTTCTGTTGTCAGTATACCATAAATTTCGCTCATCCGCAAGCGGAATTTGTCAGGAATCACAGAAATTCCTCGCGTTGCGCAAGAGAACGCACAATCGCGCGGTTGGTACGCTGGGTGATCTGAAGCGCGGCGGGCCGCCGAGGGGAGGCGGCCTGTCTCCCATTTACCGCTTGTTCTGAATTTTGCTATAATTTCACATCTCCCGGAACATCTCTCTGGATTTTGCGTCTATCTTTACAGAAGCCCCAACGACTGTAAAGGAGGAATATCAGATGAAAAAGAAACTGCTTGCCCTGTTGACCGCGCTTCTTCTCCTGCTGCTGACCGCCTGCGGCAGCGTTGGCAGCGACCGCGCCCCCTCCGACGCCAACTACGCCTCTGCAAATACGGATTCAGCGCCGCAGGCTCCTGTGCCATTGCCGGAGGAGGGCGGTTGGGGGGAGAGCGTAGCCTTCGACGCGCCGCAGGACGCCTCCGGCAGCGCTCTGCCCGCCAATACCAAGGTGATTCTCACAGGTGAGCTGGAGCTGGAGACCAAGGAGTTTGACGACGCTGTCCAGGCGCTGGACGAGCTTGTGACGGAGCTGGGCGGCTGGTACGAGAGCCGCAGCGTCAATCAGGGAAGCCGATACCGCAGCGTCTACGCCACCATCCGCGTCCCCGCGCAAAACTTCAGCGCTCTGATGGACCGGGCAGGGGAGGCCGCCCACAAGGTCAGCGCCAACGACGGCCAGCAGGACATCAGTGAGGTCTACTACGACAGCGAGGCCCGGCTGAGCACCCAGCGCACCAAGCTGGAGCGGCTCCAGACCCTTCTGGCCCAGGCGGAGAGCATGGAGGACATCATCGCCCTGGAGTCCGCCATCAGCGAAACGGAATTACAGATTGAGTACCTGACCGGAAGCCTGCGGAAGTACGACAGCCTGGTGAACTACTCCACCGTCAACCTGTCGCTCCGCGAGGTCTACCGTCTGTCCACGGACCAGGAGGTTCCCCTGACCTTCGGCCAGCGGCTGGGCGACGCCTTCATTACCGGACTCCAGCGGGGCATCGACAACCTGGAGGACCTTACCATCAGCGTGGCCCGGAACTGGGTGTCCCTGCTGCTCTGGGCGGCGGTTATCGCGGCGGCCGTCCTGCTGATCCGGCGGCACAACAGAAAACGGCGGCAGCATCCTTTCCCGCCTCCTCCGTTCCCGGGACAGCCCACGCCGCCGAAGCAGGAGAAGGACGATAACGCTTAGGGACGGCTGTGTGAAGTTCAGAAGCTGTATGCATGGACGGCTTTCGCCGGCTGTGAATACAGCTTCTAAATTCTACTTTTTTCATGGCATTTAAAGTAGACCGCAAGCATAAACAGCAATTTTATGACCGCGGAGGCCAGCGCGCCGATACAAAATCCATATAATCCCCATACGGACAGCAGCGGCATGGATACCGTCACATATATAGCCGCGTGCGCGGCGTTGATGGACGCCTGCCATTTCATGTCAAAAAATTTCAGCACAAATGGATTGACTGCTGAGGTCAGGGCCGAGAGAACCGCTGTCGCTGTTGTCAGGAAAATATATTCCATCGCTCCTGCGGCATACTCCGGATGCAGCAGCATCAGGACGGGCCTGCTGGCCGCTATGCACACACAGTATCCCACAACGCATACCAGCAGGCTGGCGGAGAATACCCGCTTGAACACGCCGTCGTTCTTTTTTGACGCCCCTGCAAGATAGGACAGCATAACGCCGCTTACCGGGGTAATGACCATAGATACGACTTTCCCAAACAGCGTCGCCGCATAGTACACGGAAACAGCGGCGCCACCCAGTATGGGAAAAATCAGCAGTTTATCCGCATATGTGGTGACTCGCGCCAGCATCCCGGACGCAAGAAGGAGCGCAGCCTGCCAGCTGATTTCCTTAAAGCGTGGGCTTACGGATAAGGGCTCTTTCCACAAATCGCTCCTTGCGAGGATGAACAGCAGACTGAAAAGGTATCCGGAAATATAAATCGCCTGCCAACGACGGGTCATGCAAAACACACCAAATCCGGTCAGATATCCGGCAGTCAGAAGCAGGTTGCTGATAACGATGCCGATATAGTTGATCTTGATGCGAAAGGCAACGATGTAATACTCCCGGAACAGCCATAGGACAGAGGCGGTCAGCGTCAGGAGCAGACCAACCGGTGAGATGTCCTTCTCATAGACGCAAGCCGCAATCGCGACAATGATTAGATTTGCCAGCGCCATCAGCAGGAGCAGCATCTGATAATCCGCAGTCTTTTTATCCGGGGCGGCTCCCTGGTCTCCGCAAATCAGCCTGATGTTATTCAGCGCATTGCCAATCGCGGCGGAAACAACGTTCAGCAGCGCCAAAACCGTTACCAACAGCCCGTATGCGTCTGCACCCATATAATTGGACAGAGAAGGGAGAATCAGCAGCTGGAGCGCGAATACCGGTATGGCGTTTGCGGCGATATTCAGCAGCATGTCTATGGCAATTTTCTTTTTACCGCCCATATCCTCCCGCCCGCCTCCTGCGGTCTCTCCTCTGGTCCTGTATGAGCCGGGACATAAATGCGGACCACATCCAGAATACGTAATTTGTCCACAGGGAACCGCTGACCATTAACTGTGGAATCGACGCAAACATAAATATCATGCACAGGAGCTTCTGATCGTCCAATTCCGTCAGCGTCAACGTCCGGATGATTCGCCCAAGTATAAACAGGATGACGGCTCCGCCTGCAACACAGCCAAGCTGATAGAGCAGTTCTACAGCAATGTTGTGGGCATAAATCCCGATCACAGCCCACTCCGCGTTGATTCCCCGGACGGCGAAGGGAGCCTCCATGATTGCGGGGAGCAGCCGTTCAAAGAGCCGGTCCCGGCCCGAGAGATGGACCGTTTCCGCCGTGAGCGTCTGAATCGTCCTGCTCTGCAGGCCATACCGCTGCAAAAATTCCCCCAAAAGCATCAGGAGGTCCTTATAGGCCAACAGCAGCGCCCCAATTCCCGCAGTTATCAGACCGCCCCGAACATATTTCCGCTTCTCAAAGGCATCCCTGACGGCAAGGAACGCGGTGAACAGAAACAGCTCAATCAGCGGTCCGCGCGAGCCAAAAGCGACAATTGCGATTGTGAGTACGGCAGCCCCAACTGCCGCCGCTTTTCGCCTGTGCTGAACCGCCTCCGCTGAAAGGAAAATAGCGGGAACCACACATGAATACCCAAAACCCATGCTATATCCGCCGTTGTTGAAGGACGGAAGCCTTCCGCTGAAAATACCGGCCAACAAAAGGCCCGCCATTGCGGCGATCAAATAGGAAGCTCTTGTGATCTCAATTTTCAGTTTCTTATGGTCCCTGATTTGATAACAGACAATATATGTTGTCAGGCAGAATGAGAAAAAAGTAATGAGCGTGTCTGTGAAATATGCCTCAAGCGCGGGGAAGGCGATGTAGTCCGCCGTGACAACGCATATTGCCGTGCCAAGAAAGAGCAGCAGGCGTTGATCCATGCGTTTCAGGATGATTCCGGCTCTGAAGAGAAAGAGCAGCGCCATGACCATCTTCAAAAAACCGGAGATCAACGATGGATGAAATCCCATGGCTCCGGATATTCCATAGGAGATATTTGTCAGAAAGACACACAGTATCACAGCAGAAACAAATTTGCACAATCTTGTCTCTGGAGACCTGTCAATATACAGCTTCATGATCTCCGGCGTCCTCCCGTTTTCTGGATGGTCAACCGTCCTGCGCGGCGGTCTGCGTCTCTTCACCGATGGGACAGTCGGTTCTCCGCGACTGTCCTGTAGATCTGGTGATATTCGTCCGCAATCCGGTCCCATTGGAATTTCTCCGCGCATTGTACGCAGCTGCTTGACAGCGTTCTGTAATTCCGGCAGATCGTCCGTATTTTTTGCGCCATTTCATCCGCAGAGGCCCCGGACACCGAGCAGCCAATCAATCCATCTTCAAACTGCCCGTCAAATCCCTGGCCTCTCGTATAGATAACAGGCAGCCCCTGGCTCATCGCCTCGGCATAGACCAGGCCAAAGGACTCCGTATGGGACGCCATCACAAAAATATCCGCTGACCTGTAAAATTCAATCAAAGACTCCTTTGAACACGCCTCATGGTAATGGCAATGCGGGCTGCCCGCAATTTTTGCATACTCAGCAATGTCCCTGACCGAACCGATCACATCAAATTCCACTGACCACCCATTCTTCCGAAGAATTTCCGCCGCCGCGCAAGTGAGCGGTATATTCTTGTTTTTGTCAATGCCTCCGGCGTAGACCAATCTCAGCTTCTTTTCTCCAATCCGTTTTTCAATAGACTCGACCGGTCTGGACCAATATCGGTTTTTTATCCAGAAATCATCAATGCCATTGGGGATCAAACGGCACCGATCCTGCAAATCCGCCCTCCATGACGCGGGCACATATCTTTCAAGGACCTGATTCCGATACGCCCGCGAGAGAAAAAAGATTCGTGAGGCGTTTTTCATGGTCAACAGGCCGCGCCTCCTCAGATGGATCATCTTTTTGAAAAATATGTTCACATCCGTGTTGCGCACCGCAGCCAGGAAGGGGACGCCGTATTTTCCGGCAAGTACTCTCGCCGCGTTTCCGTCCGTAAAGAGTGTATAGGCGTGAATCAGGTCAAAGCGTGAAACATCATACCGCTTTTCAATGGCGACGATGATCTTTTTCTGTTTGTAATCAAAGAGCAGACGGTCCCGTTTTCTGAAGCAGTCGGAAACAACGACATGATTGTTTGGCGTGATAACCGCTTCCGTACCGCTGTATACGGGAACAAACACGGTGTTTTCAATCCCCAGCGAATCCAGCTTTTCTATCATCGCCTGATGGAGCGCCGATCCCAAATAGTTACAATTGATATGTAATACCTTCATTGCTGTTCCCGTATATCTCCAGTCTCCCTGCCGCGCAGGGCCTGGTTCCTCTGAGCCGCCCCTACAGCCTCCACCACCTCATACCGGACGCCCTGAGCTCGTCAATTTTGTACAGCCCCTTGACGTCAATCAGGACCTTTTCCCCATCTGCGGAGTCCTTGAAGAGTTTCCTGAGACCGGAAAGCCCAAGGGCCCTGAAGCCGTCGTGCGCAACCGCTGTGATAACGCAGTCCATATCCCTGACATCCTCCATTTTCGTCAGGGTCACGCCGTATTCACGCATGGCGTCCTGCCCGCTTGCCCACGGGTCGACGACAACCGGTTCAATCCCATAGGCGTTCAACTGCCTGATGATGTCGCTGACCTTGCTGTTTCTGATATCCGGACAGTTCTCCTTGAACGTCAGGCCGAGAACCGCAACCCTGGCCCGCTTTGGAGCCAGCCCGGCGGAGATCATCTCCCGGACGGCGGCGTCCGCGACATAGGCCCCCATGCCGTCATTGACAATGCGTCCATTCAGGATAATCTGGCTGTGGTATCCCAGCTTTTCGGCCTCGTAGGTAAAGTAGTACGGATCGACGCCGATGCAGTGTCCTCCCACCAGCCCCGGACGGAAGCCGAGGGCGTTCCACTTGGTGTTCATGCCGTCAACGACCTCATTGGTGTCAATATCCATGCGGTCGAATACCATTGCCAGCTCGTTCATGAACGCAATATTGATGTCGCGCTGGCTGTTCTCAACCACCTTTACAGCCTCCGCCGTTCTGATATTGGAGACGGGGTAGGTTCCGGCATCAATCACAAGCTCGTACACATTCCGGATCTCCTCCAGGGATTCCCTGTCACAGCCCGAAACGATTTTGCGGATTGTTTCCAGCCTGTGGACCTTATCTCCCGGGTTGATGCGCTCGGGTGAATACCCGACCCGGAAGCCGGCGCCGCACCTCATTCCCGACTGCCTTTCGAGGATTGGGAGGCAGACATCCTCGGTACAGCCGGGGTAAACCGTCGATTCATAGACAACAATCGCGCCCTTGGTCAGATTGCGGCCAATTATTTCGGAAGCGCCGGTAACAGGCGACAGGTCCGGCGTATGATCCAGGTTGACCGGCGTAGGAACCGCGACGATGATAAACTTCGCCTTTCGCAGCTCCGTTTCATCGCTGGTAAATTGAACCGTGGTTCTCCTGATCGCTTCACCGCCAACCTCCCCAGTGGGATCGACGCCGCTTTTATACTGTTCAATCTTGTCCCTGTCAAGATCAAAGCCAATTACATGAAGACCCTTTCTGGCAAACGCCGCCGCCAGCGGCATACCGACGTAGCCAAGCCCTACCAGCGCAAGGTTTTCCTTGCCGGCGGCCAATTGCTCATACAGCGACATGTTCTCTCCCCCGGTCTGAGCCGGCCGGCCCAGACCGCCTAAGCGGTCCGTACGAACTGGATGACCGACTCCAATTTTTCTGCAAGCAAGGGATAATCAAATTCTTTGGCAGCCTCTCCCGCGCCGCGCTTCTGCTCATCATATTCCTCCTGG
Organism: Oscillospiraceae bacterium; assembly: GCA_022800525.1. Taxonomy (GTDB): domain Bacteria; phylum Bacillota; class Clostridia; order Oscillospirales; family Oscillospiraceae; genus Pelethomonas. The sequence continues at coordinate 49,909 of JAAWQM010000008.1, read as the reverse complement.
CTGTATCCGCACATCGCCATAATGCCGTCTGCGATATGCTCCGGCGTCTGGACGGCAAGCTCCATACCGCACCGGTACTTTTTAATGATACTGTGCCCCGCAGAATAGGTCATCAGAATTGGTTTTCCAGACGCAAGATATTCAAACAGCTTATTCTGGCTCTGACCATACCGGTCCAGTATGGTGCTTGTATTGTGCAGCACCGTAAAATCAGCCTGCGCAAGCACGGACGGAACAAGCGTCCGGTCTATCCTTCCCTTGAAAATGATGTTATCCAGACTTTCCTCCCGCACAATCCGCTCCAGCGCCTCCCGCTCGTCTCCGCCGCCGAATACGAATATGACCGCGTCCTGAAAGCCTCTCCGTTTCAGGACCCTGGCGGCCCCGACCAGCAGCCGCAGATTGTTCACCTTCCGGACGGAACCGGTATAAACGAATTTTTTCCGCGTTTCCCGCCGCATGCCGGCATCCTCAAAGACATTTTCCTCCGCCAATCTCCGGTACTCCGCCAGATCCACGCCGTTGCTGATATGAAACACCTTGTCCCTTGGGACAGCCTTTTCCCAGCCCTGCTCACAGATGTATTCATAGCCGCCCGGCCATGTCATGACGACAGCATCCGACTTCTCGTATAGCTTCTTTTCTCCGCAGTAAAGGAGCTTCATGAAAAGACTTCTTTTTGTCCACCGCGAGGAGTAGGCAATAATGCTTTCAGGCCACAGATCACGAATTTCACAGATGCACTTTACCCCAAAACGCTTTGCCAGCTGAATCCCGGCAATCAATGTCAGCGGATGGACGGATGAGGCCAGGATGATGTCCGGCGCGCCGGCGGCGGCGCTGTATTCTATGGCGGCCTTCTTTACATTGCGGCAGAACCCGGCCATGTTGATGACCCGACCGGCTCCGTTGCCGCTGTACTCCCTCGCCTTTACGAAGATGAAGGGGACGCGGATATTTTCCGCAGCTTTTTCCGTCCAGAGCGCATTGGTTCCGATATATGTCCCGCCGCCCCAGTGCCTGATATTGCAGCAGAACACCACAGGCTCATGCCCCATGCGCTTCAGATACTCCGAAAAATAGTAATGGCGGCCTCCCTTTGCGGACAGCATCTCACCGGCATAATGGTTCAGCAGCCAAATTTTCATTTCATCTCCCCAGCGTGAATTCTTCGGGCCGGTACGCCCGCATATGTTCCCCGCCGGACGATATCCTTCACCACCACGGCTCCCGCGCCGACCACGCATCCGCCGCAGATATTGATATTGTTGCGGACAGCCGCTCCAATTCCAATCCAAGCGGATGCTCCGACGCTTACGGCTCCCCCCAGCTTCGCTCCAACCGAGATATGCGCGTAATCGGAGATACGGCAGTCGTGTTCCACAACGGCGGCCGTGTTGACGACGCAATGCTTTCCGACGACTGCGTCCGCGTTGATTACGGCATGGGCCATGACCGCCGTCCCTTCGCCGACGGATGCCGAGGGGGAGACCACCGCTGAGGGATGTACCGCCGTATACCACTTGCAGTCCATCGCGCTGAGCCGTTCTCTCACCGCCGCGTCCCCAACGCCGATTAAAAACTCCGCCTCCGGATAGTTCAAATAACCGGAGACCGCGCCAAGAGCCCCCTTGGACGGATCGTCGTCCAGAAATCCGAGGAATGTATCTCCGGCAGCTCTGACAATATCAGCGGCCACCCTGCCGTGGCCGCCTGCACCGATCACAATTACCTGTTTCATACCGGCACCTCCCACGTGATGACGGAATCCTCCGTCGAGCCTTTGAACTCCTCCATTGTCGCCGAGGTCTCCGAATGGATTCCATCGCGCTTGATTACAATTTTTACCGTAGTAATCAGGATATCGATATCATTCCGCAGCGTGATGTGCTTCGTGTACCAGACATCCATAGCGAACCGGTCCTCCCACTGCACCGCATTCCGGCCATGGGCCTGCGCGTAACCGGTCAGCCCTGGACGGACGTCGTGCCTGTGGCGCTGCTCCTCAGAGTAGAGAGGCAGATATTTGACCAGAAGAGGTCTCGGCCCCACAATGGAAATATCCCCAACCAGAATATTCACCAGGGAGATAAGCTCATCAAGGGAAAAGGTCCGCAGAAAGCGGCCATAACGGTTCAGCCTCTTCTCATCTGGCAGCAAATTCCCCTCGTGATCCCGCTCATCTGTCATCGTCCGGAACTTCAAAAGAGATATGATGCGCTCCTCCCCCGTTTCCGGATTGATCATTCCGGGGCGCTTCTGGATGAAAAAGGGATTTCCCCGCATAACTGCCGCGCCAGCCGCCGTCAAGCCCAGCAGCAGCGGCGACAGGGCGATCAACCCAAACAATGACAGGATGATGTCAAAAAGACGCTTCCAAAATCTGGCATACATGATGTATCCTCAATCAAAGCACGATCTGATGATCTGAATAATGATATCCTGGTCCCCGGGCGTCATCTTGTTGTCGCTGGGCAGGCAGAGCCCCCGGTCAAAAATATCCATCCCAACATCATCTCCGTTTCCGGCAATATGGGCAACGCGCCCATCGCCGCCTGCGGTGACGAAGGGGTTCATCCGGTATACGGGCTGCATATGCATCGGCTTCCAGATAGGGCGGCCCTCCGCATTGAACGCGGCCAGGGCTGCCAGAATCTCTTCGGGGCAGCTCTTGCCGGGTTCGCTGCGATACAGTGATTCCCGCTCTCCCCGGACCTGGCGGCACATGGCGCTCCGGTCCAGAAGCATACAGCTGAGCCAGTAGTTCGGCGTGGAATTCTCCCCGTCAAAGGGATTCATAGAGACCGGCAGGCCCTTCAGCCCGTCCCTGTACCGCTCATAGACGGCCTTCTTCCGGGCGATATGCTCCTCCAGATAGGGAAGCTGGCCCCGAAGGACGCCGGCGACGATATTGCTCATGCGGTAATTGTAGCCCAGCTCCTCGTGCTGGTACCAGGGCGCGTTTTCCCGGCTCTGCGCGGCCCATTTCCGGACCCTGTTGGCATCTTCCTCCGTATCCGTCAGAAGCATTCCGCCGCTGCTTCCGGTGACGATTTTGTTCCCGTTGAAGGAGGTGACGGACTCTGTGCCGAACATGCCGGTCTGCACCCCTTTATAGGCGGCGCCGAAGGACTCGGCGGCGTCCTCAACAATCAGGGCTCCATGCTTACCGGCAATCGCGCGGATCTCGCCGATCTTTCCCGGCGTCCCGTACAGGTGCGCCACGACAATCAGACGGACCTCCGGATAAAGCGCAAACGCCTTTTCCAGAGCCGCTGGGTCCATGTTCCAGGTGTCGTACTCCGTGTCAATCAGAACCGCCTCCCCGCCTTCATAAGCAACCGGGTTTACCGTTGCGCCGAAGGTCATATCAGAGCAGAATACCCTGCGGCCTTCCAGCGCGCCGTGTCCCGCCTTCGGCCGGCCATAGAGCTTTTCCCCGCACAGCCTGACCGCCAGATGAAGGGCCGCAGTGCCTGTGGAGAGCGCGACCGCGTACTTCCGGCCAGTCTTCCGCTCAATAGCCGCCTCGGCCTCACGGATATTTGCGCCGACAGTGGAGACCCAATTGGTCCGGAGGGCTTCCTCCACATACTTTTGCTCGCCGCCGTGCATAGTGGGGGACGCCAGCCAGATTTTGGAAGAAAATGGGACAATCCCTGCAAACCTGGGGTCCGCCTGAACATTCATAGAAACCGCTCCTCCTCGCTTTCCGCATGCGCCCCGGCCTGCGGGCGTCTAGGCCAGCCGGACTTTCCGCTCCCCGGCCTGAGTCCGGGACACGCCTGGCGTTTCAGCCGTTCCGGTCCTCTTTTCGGGACGGTACGACGGCACAAGCTCCGCAACGATGCTGATGGTCTCCTCCTCATCGTTGTCATAGGCGGCTGCCATCAACCGCTCCAGCTTTTCCAGAAACACGTCCGTATCGAACGGAACGGGGCTGCCAATATGAATCAGCCTGCTTTGCGTGCGCTTCAGCCCCTCCTCGCGCATCAGCTTCTCCTCATACAGCTTTTCGCCGGGGCGCAGGCCAGTGTATATGATCTCAATATCCACATCCGGCCGGTAGCCGGAAAGCCGGATCAGATTCCTGGCCAGCGCGTCGATCTTCACCGGGCTGCCCATGTCCAGGACGTATATCTCGCCGCCGCTGGCATAGGTCCCGGCCTGCAGCACAAGGCTCACCGCCTCCGGGACCGTCATAAAGTACCGGACAATATCCGGATGCGTAACGGTCACGGGGCCGCCATGACTGATCTGCTTCTGAAACAGCGGGACGACCGAGCCGTTGCTGCCAAGCACGTTGCCAAACCGTACCGCGACAAACTCCGCCGCCGCGTCTGCGGACCGCAGGAGCGGACTGCCGCCCTCCCCTTCGCTGTGTGTAAAAAGAGGGGGAAGCTGATGTGTCTTCTGATCCTTGATCTTCCGGTCAAAGGACTGGATCACCATTTCGCACAGGCGCTTTGATGCGCCCATGATATTGGTCGGATTCACCGCCTTGTCCGTACTGACCAGCACGAACCTGCGGCAGCCGAAGGACATGGCGGCGTAGGCCGTCTTGTATGTGCCGATGGCGTTGTTCTTGACAGCCTCGCAGGGGCTGTCCTCCATCAGCGGGACGTGCTTGTGCGCGGCAGCGTGATAGACGACCTCGGGCCTGTATCTCCCAAATACCTGACAGAGCCGCCTGCTGTCCCGCACAGAGCCGATCAGGGCAACCAGATCCAACCCGGGGTACTTTTCCCTCAGCTCCATCTGGATCTCATAGGCGTTGTTTTCGTATATATCAAAAATAATGAGTTGCTTCGGCCCGCAGGCGGCGATCTGGCGGCACAGCTCGCTGCCGATTGACCCGCCGCCGCCGGTGACCATAATCACCTTGCCGTTGAGGGCCTGGAATATGCCGTCCATTCTGACCTCAATGGGTTCCCGCCCCAGCAGATCCTCCACGGAGACATTCTTCATCGCCGTTACGGAGACCTCGCCTGTCAGGAACTGGTACATTCCAGGCAAATTTTTCAGTTCGCAACTGGTCTCGCTGCAAATATTCAGGATTTCCCGCCGGTCCTCCACCGCCGCGCTGGGGATTGCGACAAAAATCTTGTCTATTCGATATTTTTCGACATTCAGAAGAATAGAATCCCGCCCGCCGGCGACAAGCACGCCGTCGATATAGCGGTTCCATTTATTGGGATTGTCATCGATAATGCAGCAAATCCTGTCATGAACAACCGGGCTTTTCCTGGTATCGCGCAGGATGAGCTGTCCGGCGGCGCCGGCGCCAATCAGCATGACCCGGCTTTCCGGCGTCCCGCTGGTTTCTCGCTCGCTTCTCAGCAGCAGCGCAAAGCGGCAGCAGAACCGGGCGGCGGCCACCATAATGAACTGCATCACGCTGCCAAAGGCATAGTAGGAAAGCGGCATCCGCTGGAACAGCGCGGTGATCCCAACGGTCTGAAGGATAAACGCGATCACAGCCGCAATCATTACATGCAGCAGCTCATGAAAGCTGGCAAACTGCCAGATGCTCCTGTAAAGCCTGCAGGCCCCGAATATGCAGATTGCGCCAGCCGTATAAACCGGCGCGAAGCTGAGGAACGCGGACAGGTCGTTCCCTGGTATCATGGATACCCGGCATTCAAAGCGAAGCCACAGAGCTCCGAAATAGGAGATGTTCACTGCCGCCGCGTCATAAAGGATCAGGAGGAGGGTAATGACTTGTCTGTTCTGAATCCCCTGCGGACGGCTTGGATTTGTACTTCCCTTCGGGCAGTACCGGTCTCTTCCGCTCCCGTGCCTTTTCATTCTGTTCATCCCATTCTGATGCGCCGGTACCCGCCCTGGCGCAATATTGCCGCCTGGAAGCCTCCAGGCTCATTTGGACTGCCCGCTCTCCGCCTGTTCGTAGAACAGCTCCATCACCAGCTCCCGCGCCGCAGGCTCATCCACATGGTACTCCATGTATTCTTCTCCTTCAACCGCCTCGCCCTCCAATACGCGGTACTCCGTCACGCCGCGCTCCGCCAGGATGCCCGCCAGCTCGGAGAGCTTCTCCGCCGGACAGTCCGAGACCATATACGCATTGAGCTCCAGGAGCGCGGACAGGACGAATTCCTCCTCCGCGTCCATACAGGCAAGCAGCTTCTCCTGAAGCGCCTCCAGGTACTGCTTCTGCCGCTCCATGCGGCGGATGTTGCTGGGATCGTCCAGCCCCATCCGGGCCTGGACATAGGCCAGCGCCTGACGGCCCTTCAAGGTAACGGACGCTCCCTGGACAAGGGCGCTGTCCTGCGCGGTGAGGTCGTCCATAACCTCCAATGTCACACCGCCCGCCAGATCATTCAGGACCACCACGCCGTCCATGGTCAGGGAGAGGTAGTGGCCGATCTCAACGCCGTAGAGAAGAGCGGACACCGCCTCCACCGTATTCCTGCATCGGGCCTCCGGCCTGCTGCCATAGGCGTGGGCCAGAGACAGCTGCCCGGTCATGGTCCCAAGGAGCGCGTTGGTATCGTCGTCCAGCGCCTGGATTTCCGTCATTGTGTCGCGGTTGATGTGGACCGCGGTACATCGCTCGCGCCCCTTATCAATAACCAGCAGAAGAAGAAAGTCGGACTGCTCATATTTCTTATCCCTACGCAGCGCGCCGTCCACCGCCGCCTGATCCACGCCGATGACCAGCACGGTCTCCAGCCCCCTGCGTGGCCGGTACCAGGCGCCGTTATAGTAGGTCAGCGCCTCCTCCGGGGCGGCGGGCGCGCCGTCCCGGACCGCGCCCGCGTTCTCCTCCCAGGCGCGGAGCAAAAGCAGCCCCGCAAGAAAAAGGAGCGCAAGCGCGGTCAGGACCGCCGCCGCCTTGATGGTTCCCTTGTCAGGTCTGACCGCAGTTCTGTTCCTGTTCACAGCCTTTTCCCACCGCCTTTAAAATTTCCGGCGGCGCTTGAGGGCGGCTCCAGCCAGCGCACCGGCAATCACCGCCAGCCCGGCGGCAAGCCACAGCCGCGTCATGCCGCCGCCGTCGGTTCTGGCCGCCAGGGGGGATACCACCATGGGGATGCTGCCGCCGTCCACCACCTCCTCCACCGCGTCAGCTAGCGTCAGAAAGACGCTCAGGTGGGTAATGGAAATCTCAACGCACAGTCCCCCGCCGCCCATTACGCAGCGGCCGGTGTGCTCGGTCCTGGACATGTCGCCGCTGACCTGAATGACCTGATAGCCTTTGTCCGGCTCAAAACCGCCGGAGCCGGCAGGCAGCCGCAGGGCAGCGGCGCTGCCATCCCAGCTGGTGATGTGCCTGCCGCCGGAGAGAATGCTGATTTCGGTGACGGAACCGTTCCTGATCCGGTCCTCCGCCACGTCCGCCCCGGCGCCCTGGACCTTCTCCAGCAGCTCCTTGCCGAACTCCGCTCCCTGCCTTGTCATCTGGAAGGTGACGTCCTCACCCCCGGCCTTCTCCACAATCGAAGCGACGGCTTGATTGGGCAGCGTCAGACTTCCAACACCGGAGACGATCTCCAACTCCGCGCCGGTCCGCTCCGCCACGGCCTTGAGCGCTTCCCTGGGCAGAGCGGCGCTGACCTTCTCCGCCTCCGCTGTGACAGTAACCGTGATGCGTACCGCGTCGCCTCTGACGACGGACTCAACCGCTTCCAGAATTTGATCCGCCTCCAGCGCAACGGCGGCGGATCCGTTTTCGTCCGCTGCGGCTGCGGCTGTGATTTCGGCTGTGGGAAACTCGATAAGTGGTACCGCGTCCTCATCAATGACGGTCTCCCCATCGCCGCGTTCCCGGCTGGGCAGGCCGCCGGCGGCGTAAGCGGACGGCGAATACGCGGCCAGCAGCAGGAGCGCAGCGAACGCCAGGAGCAGTTTCCGCTTCATTCGGGTTCCTCCTTTCTACAAAAGCTCCTATCTCAAGCCCTCCTTGCGAGGACAAGATAGCTCATGGCGGAATTGCCGGACCGGGTTGTGGAGAGAATCAGCAGGGAATCCCCCGGCGCGACGCCGACGGCCTCGTTCCAGTTTGCGTCCACGGTCCTGACGGAATCCACAGCCTGCAAAAAAACCCGGCGGCGGTCTTCATTGCTGAAGTTGAAATAGTGCAGCAGGTGGTAGCTCCGGAAGGGCGCGGCGGCAAAGACCTGATAGCGGAGCTCCTCCTCCGGCAGATAAATGATGATCTCGGCGTATTCCTCCAGTCCCTCTGCGGAGGAATACGCCGCCTGAAGCTCCGCGAACAGCCGCTTCCGCGCCGTATTTTTTCCATATATGACAGTGGCAGGGTCAGAAAAGTCCCTGCTGTTATACGCGCTCTCCGTAAAAAGCGCGCCTGACGCCTCCTCCCTGCCGGCGCTGTTGTGGGTCAGATAGTAATAGCTGTCATCTTCCCTTTGTACCAAGGGCTCGTTGATCCCCGCGCCGGGAATATACAGCCAGGCGTAGATGTCCTTGTTCACATTCTGTAACGCGGCAAAATCCACCGGGCAGACATAGCCTCCGGCCCCGTCCGGCGGAGCGCTCTCCACGGCGGCTCTTGCCTCCTCAATGACCCAGATCCCCTCCGGCCAAAGCAGGGCTGCCGCGCACAGGGCGCACAGCAGGGCGATGGCGGCGGCGCCGGCCTGACGCTTCTTTTTCAACGGACCTCCTCCTCCAGCTCCAGCAGCGTCCGGCATCTGCCCTCCACCAGCCGCCGCCTTTTTTCCCCGATGACCGCCAGCGCGCCTCCCATGCGCGGGGCGCGGTCCGCCATGTTGTGGCAATCGGAGCCCAGCAGATGGATCCGTCCGGCCTCAAGCATATGTACCGCCCTGCGTCTCGTGCTCCAGCGCAGGAAGAAGGAGGCGTTGCTCTGCATCAGGACGCCCGCCGCCAGCAAGCCGTCCCACACCGCTCCCCGCTGGAGACGGAGGTACCGCTCAATATGCGCCAGCAGGACCGTAAAGCCCGGGCGGCTGTGGAGGGCTTTGATCTCCGCCGCCATCCGATCGGACCAGGTCTGAACGGGCATTTCCAATAAAAGCAGGGAGGTTCCCTCTATGCGCAGCGCCTCCAGGCCTCCGCTCCGGCTGATTCCGTCGAAGTAGCAGACCTCCGCTCCCATCAACAGTCTGGGAAATTCCGGCTGCCAAACAGCCCGCAGCCGGGCGGCAGCCTGACCGCGGCGGGCCAGGAACTGCTCCGGACTGTTTTCCGTGGGATAGAAATGGGGCGTTGCGGCCATGTGCGTAATGCCCTGTCCGGCGGAGGCGGCCAGCATCCTCCGGCTTTCCTCCACGCTTCTGCTGCCGTCGTCGATCCCAGGCAGCACATGAGAATGAAAATCAATCACGGCTTTTTCCTCTTGCGGCGGGCAAAGCGGCTCATGTCAAATTGTATTATTTCCGAATTTTATACGCGGGAATAATACTTTCTCCCCTTGCCTCCGCCGGCGCGGGTCATGACAAAGCCCAGGACCTTCGCGTCAACATAGTTAAGCTGCCGCATCGTGTCCGCCAGGGCGCGGCGGTTTGTGTAGTCCTGCCGCACGACCACGATCATGCCGTCGGTCAGCCGTGACGCCACCAGCGCGTCCGCCACCTCAGTGACCGGAGGCAGATCAAATACGATAAAATCGAAGTCCCCAGAGAGAACTTCGACCAGAATGCCGGCCGCTTTTCCGCCGAGCAGTTCCGAAGGGTTCGGTGGAATATCGCCTGAACTGATGATTTGAAGACGCTTGTGGAGTCCTGAATCCTGCAGGGCCTCCCTGACTCCGCTGAGCCCGGCCAGTACGTTGGACAGCCCGGGCGACGCCCGCAGCTCCAGCCGCCCGGAGATGGTGGGCAGGCGCATATCCCCTTCGATCAGAAGCACCCGCTCCCCGGCCTCCGCCAGCATATAGGAAAGATTCAGCGCCGTTGTGCTCTTCCCTTCGTCGCTGCTGGCGCTGGTCACGCCGACGACTCTGCATTTCCGCTCGTCAGGCAGCGCAAACAGGATATTGGTCCGCAACAGCCTGTAGGCCTCCGCGGCGGCAAAGCTGAGCTCCTTGCCGCAAATGGCCTTTTCCGTATTTTGCAGCAGCGCCCTCTTGCGCCCTTTCTGGCTTCTCACCATGGCCTTAACTCTTCCCCCTCCACGCCGCCGCGTAATCGCCGCCATAGCCGTACCGGGAGGGTTCCCCGGACTTCAGCAGGTCCGGAACCGCCGCCAGCACTGGCAGGTCATAGGTCTGCGTCAGATACTCCTCGTCCCGGAGCTGCTCATCCAGCAGCTCCAGCAGGACGATCACCCCGCAGCTGAGGACCATACCGGCAACAAGCCCCAAGGCGACGTTCTTCGTGAAGCTGGGGGAGCTTTTGCTGGACGGCTGTACCGCGAAATCCACAGTGCGGACAGAGCTGCCGTCCATAATTTCGGAAATCTTCTCCGGAAGGACTCTTACGATTGTATTGGCAATCCGCTCAGCCTCCGCCGGACTGGGGCTGGTGACTGTAATTTCAAAAATTTCGGTGGAATTGACAGGCGCGGCGCTGATCATATCCCGCAGCTCTTCGTAGGAGCAGCCCAGCCCCGCCTGCTCAATCACCTCGTTGAGCGTCAGCCTTGTCTTCAGGATAACGATATAGGTGTCAACCAGCGTCTTGGAAGCGGACAGGTCCGCCAGACTGACCGATGTGCTGCCCACAGTGAAGGAGCTGTTGTTGACGTACATCAGCGCGCTGGATTTGTATAAGGGCGTTATGAGGAAGTATGTGCAGGAAAATGCCGCCGCCCCGCAGAGAAGCATTGCCAGAACGACCGCCCACCCCCGATGCCACAGCGCCTTCGCCAGACGGAGCAGGTCGATCTCGATATAGTCATCTTTCTGAGCGTCCGCCCTCATTGGTCCCGCCTCGCTTCATTTTTATATCAGGCGGACAGACATATCGCGTTTGCGGTACCGCAAACGCGGAAAGAGCGCGCTCTTTCCGATTCCCTCCTGATAAAAAATCTCCGGAGGATGCCGGAATGCTTGTCCCATTCGCCCTTTGTGTCAATCGGAGCCGCCCCGGCGGGAAGCGTCAGGTCACGTGCAGCCTGCTCTTCCTCTGAAGCTGTTCCGCGTTCATGGCGGCGCACAGCGCGGTTTCTTTTGTAATCTGCCCGGCCTTCCATAGCCGCAGAAGAGCCTCGTCCATGCTGGTCATGCCATCCATCGCCAGACTCTGGAGCACCGTATCAATCTGCTCCGTCCGGCCCTCCCGGATCATGGCGCGCACAGCGCCGTTCACATGCATGACCTCAAAGGCGGGAACCTGTCCGCCGTCCGCGGCGGGCAGCAGCTGCTGGGATATGACCGCCTGAAGCGTCTGGGCGAGCTGGACGCGGATCTGGGGCTGCTTCGCGGGCGGGAAGCTGCCGGTCACGCGGTCGATCGCGCTGGCTGCGCCCATGGTATACAGCGTCGAAATCACCAGCCGCCCTGTCTCCGCCGCTGAGAGAACAGTCTGGATAGTGTCCGGATCACGCAGCTCCTCCATCAGAATGACCTGGGGCGATTGACGGAGGCTGGCCCGCAGCGCGGTCAGTCCGCTGTCCGTATCCACATCCAGCTCCCGCTGGCTGACAACGCCCTTCTTGTTTCTGTGCAGATACTCGATGGGGTCCTCAATCGTAATGATGTGCGCGCTGCGCGTGGAGTTGATTGCATCCAGAATGCAGGCCAATGTGGTGGATTTGCCGCTGCCGGCGGGACCGGTCACCAGAACCAGTCCATGCGTCATACCGGCGATGTCCATGACCGGCTGCGGAATATTCATCTGCCTCCAATCCGGAATGCCGAAATTTACAATACGGATGACCGCCGCGCGGGACCCCCTCTGCCGGTAGGCGTTGACCCGGAAGCGGGCAAGCCCGGGTATTGCCAGGGAGAAGTCGTCGTCCTTCTCCATAAGAAACCGCTCCGTTGGGCGGTTTGCCAGGCGGTACAGCTCCCGGAGCAGGGCGGACGCCCCCTCCGGCGTAAGCGCCCTGGCTTCAAGAGGCGTGAGTTCACCGCCCTTTTGGACGGACACGGCCTTGCCGGCGATAATGAAGAGATCGGAGCAATCGCTGTCCACAGCCTTCTTCAAATAGGTCTGAATGCTTTCCATGTATTGTGATAAATGTCCCTCTCCGCGCCCCCCGATCTTCCTGATGCCGGGGTCTCAGCCTGCCTGTACCGCATACGCTCAGGATAATTATGCCATCTCTACTATACCATTTGTGCATTTTATTGTCAACCGATTGAACCGCTTATTTTTGACAAAATCTTACTTATTGATCTGAAGCCCGGGAGCGGCGATCCGCGGCCGGGGCCGTACAGAGCCGAAACCCCGGCCTGCCAAAGCATCGCTTTGACAAGCCGGGGTTCCTCGTTATTCTTCCGCCTGCCGGACGGCGGCAACGGCCTTGACCGCCTCGCTGATTCTTCGGTCCACGTACTTCTTCAAATCCGCCTGGAAGGTGACAGACGTATCGCCGGTATCGCTGAAAATGATGTTGTCTCCGGAGACGGCGAGGCTTCTCTGGGGCGTGAGCTGGAGCGTCCGGGGCTCCTGGAGAGGAGAGATTGCCAGCTCCGTCATTTCGTGCGTGACCGTCAGCACGCCCTTGGCCCAGTCATAGGTCCCGCCGCAGACGGTTTCCGGGAACGCCGCAGTGTATACGCCTCCGCGATAGGGCTCATATTCCGTCGCCTGGCCGCCAAGCTCCAGCTGAAGCGTGCGCACAACACTGGCCAGAGCGGAATGCACCGGCGGGTCCGTAATACTGAGCGCCCGCAGGAAATACGCGGTTCCCGGCTCGGCGGTAAAGGTGAACGTCGGGTTATATTCATGCCTGTCCGAAGCGTGCTGCACAATCAGCAGGGTCCGCTTCAGCGCATATGAGCCGCCGTCATAAGTGGCCAGGGCAAGTACAAAATCCACCCCGATCTCATCAAGTCCGATATCTTTGCCGATGGAGATCGTGTAGGTTTTGTTTTCCTTGCAGGGAAGGCGGTAATAAAACAGCGCCGACGGTATCAGCAGCCAATTATCAGGATTCAGCATTTCCTTTTCATCCACCAGATTCTTTCCGCTCACCCTCAGCTCCACACCGTCCCAGCCTGCCGGATGGAGGGAATTCTTCGTATTGCCCGCCTGGACCGGCTTGATCTCGCTGACTGGCTGGAGGGGCGTGTCAGGCTCCGCCATGTCCACAGCCACCACCGGCGACGGGCCGCAGGCGTCGAAAACCGCGCCCGCCCTTCCGGCCACGGCGATTCCCACAGACGCGGCGTCCGCCGCTTCGCCGGGACGTGACAGCGTGGGGTCAATGACCGCGTTGTTCCCCGGTCTTCCCTCCGGAAGGCTGAGATGCAGCACCGGGTGTTCCGGCGTACCAGTGATTGCGGCGGCGGCGGACTCCCCGGCGGGCAGCGTCGCCACATCACCGATAGCAAGCTCCGGCACTGCGCCGGTTTCGCCGCGTTCGCCCCGCTCTCCGGTTTTACCGGCTGGACCGGTTTCCCCAACGTCGCCCTTTTCGCCCTGGGCTGGCTGTCCGCCGCTGACATATTCCCCCTGCTCTGGGTCATAGACCCACCACACGCCGTCCCGGATGACGGGCATTCGGGCGGTCAGCGCCGCCGCCTGCTCCGCCCTTTGCGCCGCCGCCTCCGACGCGGCCTGTGCGCTGTCCGCCGCGCCGGAGGCCGCCTGTGCGCAGTCCGCCGCCTGCGCCGCCGCCGATTCCGCAGCGGTCCGGGCGGCGGCGGCGGTCCGGGCCGCAGCCTCGGACGCCTCCTGCACAGCCTGGAGCTGCTGAACGGACTGCGCCGCCGCTTTGGATGCCATGTCCGCGTCCTGGGCCAGACGCGCGGCCTCCGCCGCGCTTTGGGCGGCGCCCTCCCAGGCCTCCTGCGTCTGCGCCAGGATCTGCTGGTAGGCATCCGGCGTAGGCGGCTGGGTTTCCTCGCCCGGTACGGCCCCTGGAAGAATGATCCCCAGGCTCGCCCAGACGGTAGGCAGCGCGGTCCTGCCGCCGCAGGTTCCATATACCCCGGCCTCCAGCAATCCCAACGGCTTTTGCAGTACCTCCCACGGGATGGCGCACTCGCCCGCTTCATCCAGCAGCACCGACCGCGTCTCCCCGCCGCCCTTGAATACCGCCGTACGCGTAAGGCCCTCCCAGTCCCGGGAGAACAGGAACCGGACCCGGTATGTATTGACGCTGCCGCTGGTAACAGGCTCCTTCCGCTGCATGGTCAACCTGTTTTTGTCCACAAAAAATTCAAACATGTGCATTGCACCTCCTATGCCTGGGTACAAAACAGGGGCAGAGTTGCCCATACACGAGCAACTCTGCGCTGTATTCCAGGACAAAATCAGGCTGGACGCAGGATTCCTGAGTGAGTGAACAAGTTTTGACCAGAGGATAACAGGTTCAAAACAGGGCAAGGGCAGAAACGGCCAGCAGTCTTCTTGCTGCTGGCCGGGAAAATTTTTGGCTTTTTCTCTGCCCTCTTGACGGGAGCGGTTCCTTCAGGGAATGCCAGCCATTATTCGTAGTACTCTATATAATCAAAGGCGCCGATTGCCCCACAGGTGTCGCACACGTCGGGACGGGCTTGAAAGACCGCGCCGCAGAACTGGCAGCGATAGCCCTCCTTTTTCTGCTTCTGAACAGGGGGCTGGGCGGAAGTCTGCTGAACGGAAGCCTCTGGCTTCTGGCCCATTTTTGCCAGGAGCACCATGAAAGCGTTCTCATGGCTGCGCTCAATCGCGGCGACCTTTTCAAACATGACGGCCAGCTCCTCCAGCCCCTCCTCGCGGGCCTGCCGGGCAAATTCCGGATACATGCTGTGCCATTCGCTGTATTCGCCCTGGGCAGCCTGCAGCAGACATTCCCGGGTATCATCGGGCTTGCCGTAAAGCTGCTCAAACCAGAATTTAGCGTGCATCATCTCATTTTTGGCCATACGCTCAAAGGCCTCCGCAATTTCAGCGTCTCCGTTCGCGCGGGCCGCCGCCGCAAAATAAGTATATTTATTGCGGGCAATCGATTCCCCGGCCAAGGCTTTCTGGAGATTTTCCGCCGTTTTGGTGTTTTTCAGTTCCATGGTGATAATACCTCCCATAAGTTGTTTGGATGATAAATTTTGTGTGGATCAGACAATTCCGAGTACGGCTCTACTATATACTAAAAATGGAAGAGCTGCAACAGGCAGAATTGCTGTGTCGCGGAAATCAATTTCCAACGCGCAATTTCTGAACAGCGGAATCCGTGCAGGGGCGCACATTGTGCGCCTCCGCAAATCTCATGCCGTGAAATTTGATTTCCCTGCCGCAGCGGACGCACTTTATGACAAAATGCGAAGAAGAGAATTGTAATCAGGAGAATTATCTGATAAAATGAAGGTATTCTGATGGATTGCAAGGAGAATCAACTGCCATGGAACTCAAAGAAATCTTAGAAGAGCTATCCATATTCGGAGATGACCTGCCTGTCCCCAAAGAGGCCCTTGCGGAAGCGGTCCGGCATAAGGAAGAGATCACGCCCATCCTGCTGGAGTCGTTGGATATGGTATATGAGAAGGTACTGTCGGAGGGGGAGGGCGTCTGTGACATCCCCGCCTATGAGCTGGCCGCATACGCAATTTTCCTGCTGGCTGAGCTGCGGGAGCAGCAGGCTTTTCCGAAGCTGCTTCGGCTGCTGACGCTGGACAGCGACGACTTGGACCTTGTGCTGGGAGATGAGCTCTCCCACATGGGAAGCATCCTTTACAGCACCTATAATGGGGACTTGTCCGGGGCGAAGGAAATTCTGTCCAACCGCAATCTGTACCCGTTCGCCAGAGAAGAGGTTCTGAATTTTATGCTTGGACTCTTCCGGGACGGCCGCTTACCGAGAGAAGAGCTGATCTCACTCCTTCGTGAACATCTGGCCTCGCTGGGGGAGGGCGATGATGAAGCGATTTTCGGCGGTGCGCTGGCAAACCTGATTGCGGACAGCGATTTTTATGAATTGGCGGAGGACGTCCGGGAAGCGTACCGTCTGAAAAAGATTGACAGGATGCGTTTGGGTGATTTTGACCGTTTTTTCGATTACCTCTACAATGAAACCAAATATGCGGAGCATGTGCGCCTGATCTCAAATACAGCGGAGGAATTGGAGAAATGGGCCTGCTTCGAGAGCGGCGCGACCAGCGAACCACATATCAGCGAAATATTGAGCTGGGATGTGGGAAGAAATGATCCATGCCCCTGCGGCAGCGGGAAGAAGTTCAAAAAGTGCTGTCTGCGCATAAAGGAAGAATGGGAATTCAAGTACGACAGCCAGCACAGCTTCGAAAGCGGCTTAGACAGGTATCCGCCGGTTGACCGGCGGGGGGACCGGCCCGGCCTGTCAGAGTTTTACAATAGAGACGCCATTGAGGTGGACTGGCTGGTTTACCAGGCCCTGTTTATACTGGACTATCCCGCCAACCGGCAGAATAAGGAAGTCCGGAAGGCCCATACGGAAGCGCAGAATCTGCTTTGTGAGGCGTTTGAGAAGTTCCAGCAGGTCTGCGAAGCCAAAGGACTGCATTCAGCCGCGGAATATGACCGGGAGCATAAGGTACATTATTATGCCAGCGAGTGGCTGACGCTTCTGCGTGATATACTGGCATACAAGGGGGATGATCGCTGCTATGCCGTCCGGGCTGTGCTGTGAACCCAGGGAATAAACCGACCGGAAGCAGATGCGGCCCCGCGTGTCCGGACAGTACGTAGATTCTGACAGGAAACTGTCGGAGCGCCTGGACATCCCCTTGTCCGCGGCGCTGTTGCTGTTGGGCGAACAACTCAGGTGAAATCTGTTCATACCAATGAATTTTTATGGGTGATAACTGGCATTCTTGTTAAGTTTTTATCATATCTGTGAAAAAATGGTTGATATTGATATGAATCGTTAAAAATTATTGTGGCGGTTATGGAAAATTTCGCCTATAATAATTGATATACCAAAATGGGAGATTGGTCAAAACAGCGGATCGCTCCCGACAGGAGAACCACATATGTTCCGGATCAAACGCGCCTTGAAAAATGACAGAATCAGGCTCCTGCTGGCCGCCGTTCTGCTGTCAGCTGTCTGCCTGGCGGTGCGGCGGGTGCCGGGCGTCGTGAGGAACCTGTCCGATTTCTGCTTTGTGGCGGGGATCGTACATATCTTCGTGGGCGCGACCCGGTATGTCCACAACGTAGGACTGTTCAAAACCTTCTCCTATTCCGCCTACAAGCGGCGCTGGAAGAAGCACGGCCACCCCGCCGGCGAGACCCGGCCTATGAGTCTGGCGGAGTATACCCAGAACGTGATTCTGGACGACGCCCGGCAGCGTCCTGTGGGATGGCCCTTGGCTGCGGGGCTCATCTGGTGCGCAGGATCCCTGCTGCTGGCTGCGCTGGCTGTGTGAAGCAATGAATCAATTGGATAGTGTATCTGACGGCGCGGCGCAGCGCCAGTGCGGATGTATGCAAACGGTTTTGCATACAAGGGGCCCCTTGTATGCCAGGGAGCAGGCGCCCTGGCATACTCCCTTGCCCGTTCCGCTGAAGCTGCGCCGGACCGGCGGATATATTATTATAATTATATTAAAAAATGGAGGATTCAAGCATGAAGAAGTCACGTCTTTTGGCGGGTCTCCTTGCCGCGCTGATGGCCCTGTCTATGCTGACAGCCTGCGGCGGCAACCAGAACGACCCGGCCACCCCGCCTGACCCCACCCCCTCCGGCGGCGACGCCAATACCCCCGGCGACACCCAGACCCCGGACGACAGCCAGTCCGGCGATGACCTGGGCAAGGTTGTCCGCTTTACCATGGGCGATACCCCTGATACCTTCAACTGCCAGACCACCTCCTCCAGCTACGAGCTGGTATCCAACTGGTCCGGCAAGCTGTACCGCTATATCTGGGACGAAGCTGCCGGCGCCCGCGTGCTGGTGGAAGAGCTGGCGGACGGCGATCCCGTTCCCGAGAACGAGGACTTGCGCAACAACGCCGTGTGGACCTACAAGGTCGCCCAGGGCTACACGTTTGAGGACGGCACCCCGATCGATGCCCATACCTTTGAGTACAGCATCAAAATGCTGAACGATCCCAAGCTGGCCAACCGCAACACAGATGCCTCCGGCTACGTCAACGGTGTGAAGTATCTGTCCGGCGAATGCGAGTGGGAGGAAGTGGGCTGGAAGGTCATTGATGACTACACATTCCAGGTCACCTTCGCCCCCGGCTATGAGCCCAAGAGCCTGCTGGACGCCAAACTGGCATATGAGACTATCGGCACGGGCCTGGTCCATCCTGAGATGTTCGAGTCCTGCCTGAGCGATGACGGCAGCCAGACCACCTACGGCACCACCGCCGAAACCATTGTCAGCTCCGGCCCCTACCGCATCAGCAAGCTGATTCCCGGACAGTATTTTGAGATCAGCAAGCGTACCGACGGCGGCGCGCCCCTGATGGACGTTTACACCACCGAGCGTATGGAGTGGAGCGTCGTGTCCGACAAGAACACCCGCATCCAGCTCTTCGAGCAGGGCAAGCTGGACATGGTGGACGGCAACGGCGAGGCCTTTGACGAGTACGAGGGCGGCCGCTACCTCTACCAGGATTTCACCCAGGGTATTTTCATCAACAGCATTTCCCCCACTGCGGAGGTGCTGAAGGACGTCAACTTCCGCTACGCCCTGTTCTGGGGCTATGACCGGGAGGGCATTGCCGCCGCCGTTGCGCGGACCAGCCTGCCCACCGCCTGCCACAACCTGCCCCACGCCGTGATCCCCGATCCCAACAACGAGGGCGAGAGCATCCGGTATATGGATACTTCCGAGTACAAGGCCATCCGTATGGACGGCCACGAGATTCAGGACGGTATCTGCTACGACCCCGATCTGGCCCTGGAGTACTTCAACAAGGCATATGAGGCCAACGGGAACCAGAAGATCACCATTACGGTACTCTACTATGACGGCAACGGCAGCGCCAATGCCAAGGACATCCCGGAGGCCATCAAGGACCACTACGAGCAGCTGTTTGGAACGGACCGCCTCGAGCTGGCCCTCCAGGCTTCCCCCTGGGCCGTCATGAGCGAGCAGATCCAGCGCAGCATGATGGAATATGACATCGCCCTCTCCTCCAGCATCTGGAACAACTCCAAGGAGCCCTGGAACAGCAGCAACTTCGTCTATGGCGATAACCCCTATGCCGAGGGCACGGCTGAGTATCCCACCCAGTACTGCATCATCACCGACGAGGCCAGACAGAAGGAGTGGAGCGACCTGTACTACAGATGCGCCTCCGGCGATCTGAAGTTTGATCCGCAGGGCACCCTGGAGGCTACCGCCCGGATGGAGGAGATCCTGTACGAGGACTGCACCTTTATCCCCACCCACATCAGCGGCACCCGCTACTTCTTCAGCTCCCGCATCCAGCCGCTGATGGAGACCGGCGACCCCGATCTGGAGTTCGCGCTCCTGCAGTGCAAGTTCAACTGACAGTTTCATACGCATTTTTAAGCAGTAACCCCGCCCTGTAACGGAGGGGAGGCCAGGACCCGGGACAACGGCCCCCGTCCCGGCCTCCCTTCCGGCCTTTTCCGGGACCACACCGGACCGTCAAACGTTAAGAGAGAGGTGATCCTGTGGTAAAATACGTCATTCAGAGACTGATAGCAGCGTTCTTTACATTTCTCGCAATCATCACCGTGGTCTTCTTCGTCCTGCGCCTGATGCCGGGCAGCGTGATCGAGCCCTCTCCGAGGCTGGACCCTGCCATCTATCAGGCCATGATGGACAAGTACCACCTCAACGACCCCCTCATCGTGCAGTTCGGCTACGCGATCCGGGACTATATGAGCCTGGACCTGGGCTATTCCCTGAAGGTGAATCCCGGTTCTCCGGTGCTGGACATCATTCTGAGCCGGCTGGCCGTGACCGTCCAGCTGAACTACTTCTCGGCTTTCGTCATCCTGCCCTTCGGACTGTTTCTGGGCATTAGCATGGCCGTGAAGAAGGACAGCCTGTATGACAACGTCATGAGCAGCCTGATTATCCTGACCATATCCGTTCCATCCTTCGTCTTGGCGGCGCTGATGCAATACCTGTTAGGGTTCAAATTCGGCTGGTTCCCCCTGATTCTGGAGGCGGAGGAGAGCCTGTCATGGACGAAATTCTACTCTATGATTATGCCGATCCTGGCCCTGAGCTTCGGCGGCATCGCCAGTATCGCCCGTACCCTGCGGGCGGAGCTGGCGGAGGTGCTGACCATGGACTTCATGCAGCTGGCCAAGGCCAAGGGCCTCAGCTACGGGCAGACCATCACACGCCACGCCCTGCGCAACTCCTGCGTGCCTCTGGCCAGTACGTTTCTGTACCTGTTCTTGGGCGTGCTGGGCAGCTCTCTGGTCATTGAGCAGATCTTCAGTGTTCCCGGCATGAGCAAGACGATGATGGCCGCCATCAACGGCAAGGATCACTGGCTGACCATGGGATGTATCATTTTCTATACCCTCATCGGCCTGCTGATGGCCATTGTGGCGGATCTTTCCTACGGCGTCGTGGACCCAAGAATCCGAATGGGAGGTGGCAAGGATGCGTAACGGGACAGTATTTATGGAAAATGGCCAGCCTCTTGGCGAGGAGCTGCTGAATATAGCCCCGGAGCAGTTCGAGATAATCGAGCGCGAGGCGAAGATTGTGGACGCGGATTTCCGCACGGAGTCGGTGTCCTACGGCAAGGACGTGCTGCGCCGGTTCCTCCGGGACAGGGTCACGGTAACGGCGGCGGTCATCATTCTGGTCATCGTGGCGATGGCCCTGATTGGCCCCAATATCAGCCCCTACACTTACCTGGAGCAGAACCGGGAGATGCAGAATATGCCGCCCCGGATTCCTGTGCTGGAGAACATTGGAATCTGCGACGGCACACGGGTGCTGAATATCAAAAAGTCGAGCATGGAGGAGTACGGCCCTTACATCAAGGAGAGTCTGGGCGAGACGACGACGTCCTCCGCCTTCGGCACATCCACCATGTACCGGGTGAAAGTGGACATGTACGCCTATAAGGGCATTCCGGATCAATACTTCTGGTTCGGCTCCGACGTTCTGGGGCGCGACATCTTCGCCCGCCTGTGGCAGGGCACCCGGATCTCCCTGATCCTGGCCCTGGTGGTGGTGGCGGTGAACCTGAGCGTGGGCCTCATCGTGGGTGCCATCTGCGGTTATTACGGCGGATGGATCGACATGGTCATCCAACGCCTGATGGACATCATCTGGAACATCCCGTCCCTGCCGCTGACGATCCTGCTGATTATGCTCTTCGGCTCCGGCCTCCTGCCGCTGGCGCTGGCCTTCTGCCTGACGGGGTGGATGGGCACCGCCAACTCGGTGCGTATGCAGTTCTACCGGTACAAGGGCCGTGAGTACGTGCTGGCCTCCCGGACCATGGGCGCCAGCGACATGCGCCTGATGTTCCGGCACATCCTGCCCAACGCCATCGGCACGCTGATTACCAGCTGCGCGCTGTCGGTTCCCGGCGTGGTCTTCCAGGAGGCGGGCCTTGCCTACCTGGGTCTGGGCATTCAGGCACCCAATCCCTCCATCGGTATGATGCTGTCCGACGGGCAGAAGGTACTGCTGGACTACCCCAGCCAACTGGTGTTCCCCGGCGTCGTGATTGTTTTGCTGATGCTGGCCTTCAACCTCCTGGGCAACGGCCTGCGGGACGCCTTCAACCCTTCGCTCCGGCAGTGAGCGTATGATGGAACTCAATAGAAAGGATGTGGCATTGCCGATGAGCGGGGAGAAAGAAAAGATCCTGGAAGTGAAGGATCTGACCGTTACCTTCCATACCTACGCGGGCAACGTACAGGCCGTGCGCACCAGCAGCTTTGACCTCTACCGGGGCGAGACGCTGGCCATCGTGGGCGAGTCCGGCTCAGGAAAGTCCGTCACCGTCAAGACGCTGATGGGCCTTCTGGGCCCCACGGCCACTATTGACAAGGGGACGGCCATGTACGAGGGCCAGGACCTGCTGAAATGCAAGGAAAAGGACTGGGAGAAGATCCGGGGACGGGAGATCGCCATGATTTTCCAGGACCCGCTGAGCTCCCTGAACCCCATCAAGAAGGTGGGGAAGCAGATCTCGGAAATATTCACCATTCTGCACAAAATGCCAAGGGCGGAGGCAAAAAAGCGGAGCATTGAACTGATGGACGCGGTGGGCATCCCGGACCCGGCCCAGCGGTACAGCCAGTATCCCTTCCACTTCTCCGGCGGGATGCGCCAGCGCATTGTCATCGCCATCGCCCTGGCCTCCAAACCGAAGATCCTGATCTGCGACGAGCCCACCACGGCGCTGGATGTGACCATCCAGGCCCAGGTGCTCTCCCTGATCGGGGAACTGCAGAAGAAGCGTGGCGTGTCCACCATCTTCATCACCCACGACCTGGGCGTGGTGGCTCATGTGGCGGACCGGGTGGCCGTGATGTACGCGGGCAAGATCATTGAGTACGGCACGGCGGAGGATATCTTCTATGATCCCCGGCATCCCTATACCTGGAGCCTGATGGCCTCCATGCCGGACATGGACCTGGAGCCGGGAGACGAGCTGAGCGCCCTCCACGGCGCGCCGCCCAACATGCTGGCCCCGCCGGAGGGGGACGCCTTCGCGGAGCGGAACCCCTGGGCGCTGAAGATCGACCAGCAGCGGCAGCCCCCCATGTTCAAGGTCAGCGACACCCACTACGCGGCGACCTGGATGCTCCACCCCTCCGCCCCCGCGGTGGAGCGGCCAAAGGTTCTGGAGCGCAGGATCGCCAACAGCCTGAAGCGGAAGGAGGATCTGGCCCGTGGCTGATAAAGGAAAAAAGGACATTGTGCTGGATGTCCGGCATTTGCAGCAGCACTTCAAAAGCGGCTTCGGCAAGAGCAAGGTCGTGGTCAAAGCCGTGGACGACGTCAGCTTCCAGATTCCCCGGGGCCAGACCTTCGGTCTGGTGGGAGAGTCCGGCTGCGGCAAGACCACCACAGGCCGGACTATCATCCGCCTCTACAAGCCCACAGGCGGAGAGGTTTATTTCAACGGCAAGCTGATCTCCGGCAAGCTGTCCCCGGAGGACAAGCGGATGGTCCACCAGCAGATCCAGATGATCTTCCAGGACCCCATCTCCTCTCTGAACCCCCGCATGACCATCAAGGAGATCATCGGCGAGGGCCTGCTGATCAACAAGCTGGTGTCCAGCGAGGACGAGCTGTACGCCCGCGCGCTGGAAATGATCAAGCTGGTGGGCCTCAGCGAGGACCACCTGAGCCGCTACCCCCACGAGTTCTCGGGCGGCCAGCGCCAGCGCATCGGCATCGCCCGTACCCTGGCCTCCAAGCCCAGCCTGATTATCGCCGACGAGCCGGTTTCCGCCCTGGACGTGTCCATTCAGGCCCAGGTACTGAACCTGCTCAACGACTTGAAGAAGGAGCTGGGGCTGACAATCCTCTTCATTGCCCACGACCTGTCTGTGGTAAAATACTTCTCCGACTATGTGGGGGTAATGAACAAGGGCAAGCTGGTTGAGGAGGGTACCCCGGACGAAATCTACTCCAACCCGGTTCACCCCTACACCAGGGCGCTGCTCTCCGCGATCCCCGTGCCGGACCCCGGCTATGAGAAGTGGAGGAGCTACGTGACCTACGACCCGTCCATTCACGACTACAGCAAGGAACAGCCCAGTATGCACAAGGTGGGCGAGGGACACCATTTCGTATATCTCTCCGACCGTGAAATGTCCCAGCTCTGATCCGCGCTGAACAGAATAAAATTTCGCCCGCCGCGGTTGTGCGGCTGCCGCGTCGAGGGGCTGCGCAAAATCTGATGGCGCATGACCGCTGGGGTCACTGCACAACCGTCAAAGGCGGCAGGTTCCGGGGACAGAGGCCCCGGCGGGCTTGGGCGGAGCCCAACACGCAATCATCCGAAAAGCGAATTGCGAAGCGGTCCGGTAATCCGGGCCGCTTCTTTCAAAGGAGGAATTTCATATGGAACAGACCGAACTCACCATGCGATACCGGGAGCTAGACCGGGACTGCGCACTGCTCTCCTACCGCATCAACAGCCCGAACCGCTATTTTCCGCAGCTGTTCATTCCCGATGAGGCGGCAGCCGCCCAAGCCAGAGAGGACCGTCAGGCGCTGTGCCGCCGTCTGGAGGCGCTGGAGGCCCCCGACGCCGTATACGCCCTGGTCCGGCGGCACCTGGCGGATTTTCTGGACTCCCTGGAATACGCCATCAACGACGCGGAGAAAAATCCGCTCCAGGCGTACCTTGGGTTCCCCTATACCCTGGAGCACACGGCCCGGTGCGACCGGAGGGCGGACGAGACGCGCTGCGCCTCCCTGGAGGAGCTGGCGGCGCTGCTGGAAAAGTCCAGTGACCAGCTCCTGGCGCTGGTCCAGGCGGGGCCGGAGGCGGAGCGGGCCGCCGCCTCCCTGCGCCGGACCGCGCGTACTGCGGAGAGGGACGGGACGCGGCTGGCGGAGCTCTTCCCCTCCTTCTCCGTGACCCAGAGGGGGCGGACGGCAAGGGTTCTGGAGCGAGTCCGCGCCCTGCTGGAGGGTATGGCGGACAGCCTCCCCGGCGAGGAGGCAGCGCCGAAGGAGCCGCCGGAGGACGATCTGAGCATCACGGTCCAAATGGCCCCGGAGGATTACCGCGCCCTGTTGGGTCAGCAGATGGGCGTCTCCCTGGATGAGCTGCTGGCATGGCACAAGGAGGAGATCGAAAATACCCGCCGGGAGGTGTTCCGGATCGCCAGGGGGCTGGATATCCCGGAGCGGTGGGAGGACAAAATCAAAACCATGGAGGACGTCAACGATATCCTCTTCCGGTATGAGGGCCCCTGCGACAGCGCGGAGGAGATGTTCCGCCGGGCCAACGAGTATCTGAAGCGCACCCGTGCCATCGCCCACGAGTATGTGCGTCTCCCGGAGGACGAGCAGTGCAAATGCGTCCCCCTGCCGGAATCCTGCAAGGACTCCTATCCCTGGGGAGGCTATGAGGGAGGCGACTTCCGGTTCAAGCCCTACCGGGGCCAGATGTTCCTGAACCAGTACAACTACCGGAATGTCACCGACGGTTGGATCAAACTCAACGCCCTCCACGAGGCGTACCCCGGCCACCATGTGCAGTACGTGCGCACGGCGATGGCCGAAACGCCGGAGACCGTCAAGCTGGGCGCGAAGCTGATCCCGGTGCTGGAGGGGACCTGCCTGCGCACGGAGCGGGCGTTCCAGTTCCTCTTTGCGGAGGATCCGTTTTTCCCGCTGTTCGTGGCCTACCGGCGGCACCACGGGGCCGTGCGCATCCGGGTGGACCTGATGCTGTTCTACGAGGGCGCGGCCCTGGAGGAGGCCATCAAGGTCTACCAGGAGGAGCTGGGGTTCGACCATGTGACCGCGCGGGCCCAGGTCCAGGCCCACCAGAACATGCCGGGGTATTTCACCTGCTACTACTATGGCATGAGGAAGCTGTGCGCCTGGGAACAGGAATACGGGTTCACCAAGTGGGACTACACGGAGCTTCTGTTTTCCGCCGGATACATCGGCATCGAGACCTTCGGAGCGCTGCTGCGGCTCACCCCGGAGGAGCGGGAGCGGTACTTCCACGCCTTCCCCAGCCTGCTGGAGGAGAAGGAACCCGCCAAGCTGGGGTCCCCTGTGGAGGACCTGAACTCCGGCTACGCCATCGACTGCCGGCAGGCCGCCGACAGCCGCACGCAGCTGAAGGCCGCTTTCATCTGCGTGGACTTCCCCAACAAGCGGGGGCCGGACTCCCAGCATCCGGATCCGTCCTTCTACTATGACCTGCTGGCCCGGGACGGGCTGGAGGTCTTCCGGCAGATCTCCTACGGGAAGCTGGATCTGGAGGTCGTGCTGTTCGACCAGTGGTTCACCATGCCCAAGGACGACGAGGCGTACCATCTGGAGCGGGAGACCACCGATGAGATCCACGGCGCATATATCCAGGACGCCATGGACGTCTCCTGCCCGGCGGTGGACTACTCCCAGTTCGACATTCTCTACATAGTCCCGGTTCACGGCAGCGCGATCCCCTACTCGCCCACCCGGGTGAGGAAGGACAATCCCATCTCCTGCGCCTCTGGGGCGCTGGGGCTGGCCGTGACCTTCGGAGCCGACATGTACTCCCGGAAGGGGAAGCTCTTCGCCCATGAGAACGGGCATATCCTGGGCCTGCCGGACCTCTACACCTACAAGGTGACGGAGGGCGCGCAGGACGGGTTCTCCCATTGCGGGACCTGGGATCTGATGGGCTGGATTGAGGGGATGGCCCCGGATTACCTGGCCTACAGCAAGTGGCGGCTGGGCTGGATTGAGGACAGCCAGGTTGCCTGCGGAGAAGGCGAGTATACGCTGGCCCCTGTAGAGACGGCGGAGGGACTGAAACTGGTAGTGGTCCCCCTGGACGACTACCACGGGTACGCGGTGGAGTACCGGATGCCCGCCGGCCTGGACGCCGCGCTGCCGGAGGACGGTCTCCTCTTCTACCGGCTGGACGCCACGGTGGACGGCGGCATGGGATGCCTTACAATCATCCCGCCGGAGGAGGAAAAGTACCTGAAGCTGGACCACTCCGCGCCGGATGGCCTGATCCGTACCGGACAGTCGGCCAGCCGGGACGGCGTGACCGTTACCGCCCTGGGCGGGGGAAGGGTGCGCGTCACGGCGGAGAAAAAGGGATAAAGCAGCGGCCCCCGGAGCGTTTTCGCTCCGGGGGCCGTGCAAGCCCTTCTATAAGCGCCCGGTCTCTTCAAACCGGAATACCCGGTGGGTATATCGGTCGATGAGGTCAATGCCCGCCAGCACATCCTTCTTGGAGATGACGGAGCATTTGCTGTGGGGATAGCGGTCCACGATGGCGATGCCAGCCACCCGGACGCCCTCGTTGGAGAGGTTCATGCTGCCGGCGTCCGTGCCGCCCCGGTCCATGACGCCCCGCTGGCAGGGGATGCCGTTCTCCTCGCAGCAGGCCAGCATCTCATCCACCAGATATTCGTCCAGCATGGCGCTGGGGTCCCCCAGGGTGACGCTGACGCCGTCGCCCACGGCGTTGCAGCCCTCCAGGTCGCAGGGGTAAAAATGGTCCGGCGTCACATCCACGGAGATGCCGATGTCCGGCTTTACCTGGGCCGCGGCAGCCGTCGCGCCCCGGCAGCCCACCTCCTCCTGAACGGAGAACACATAGTAGATGTCGTTGGGGCCCTCCCCCTTGTTCCGCCTGATCGCCTCCAGCAGCAGGAAGCACCCCACCCGGTCGTCGAAGGTCTTGGCGCTGATACGGTCATTCTGGAGCTCGTAGTAAGGTCCCACAAAGCCGCAGTAGTCGCCGGGCTTGACATACTTCTCCGCGTCCTCCCTGGTGGTGCAGCCGATGTCGATATACAGCTTGCCGCTGTCGTTCTTAGCCTCTTCAATCTTCCCGCAGCAGCCCACGACGCCGGTCACGCCGTTCTGGAACACCACATGATCGTTATACAGCGCGGAGGTCCACACCCAGCCTACATTGCGTACCCGGATGCGTCCGTCACTCTCAATCTTCTTTACCTGAAGGCCGATCTCGTCCATGTGGGCGGAGAGCATGATCTTTTTGCTCTCCGGACCGCCCTGGCCCCGCCTGAGGGCGATGACGTTCCCGATGCTGTCCACATACGCCTGGTCAGCCAGTCCCTCCAGCTCCCGCAGGATGATTGCGCGGACCTGCTTCTCCCGTCCGGCTACGCCCCATGCCTGGGTCAGCTCCTTCAGCAGTTCAAAATTTGCCATCATCATGCCTCCTTGTTTTTTCCCAAGCTCGCCTTCGCCACCCACCGGGTCTGATTCATCAAAGGATGGTGCAGGCTGATGGCCCCGGCAGGGCACTCCATCACGCAGCAGCCGCAGTACCAGCACTCGTCCGGATAGGCCACCGCCGGGTGCTTCCCGGGCTCTCCGGGGAGCATCACGTCAATCATGCACGCCTCCATGCAGCGGCGGCATCCGACGCATTTGTCCGCGTCAAACCGGATAGGGTCCGCCGGCGGTGTCCGGCGGAAGACAAATTCGCTCATGGGCGCACCTCCCCCGCTTTTTCAGCGATGTAGTCCCGGTTGTACTTCTCATAGTTTTCCTTGACGTCCCCGGCGTAGTCCAGGGGCACCTCCCGGCGGACCACCTTCTCCCCGTCGTGGCGGATGCAGATGAAGGGCTCCATCTCCCCGCCGCAGCTGTCCGTGCGGAAAAACTCCAGCTTTTCACAGCTCTCCCGCCGGGCCAGACACGCCTGAAGGATGATCTGGGCCACCGTCAGGATGTCAAATACCTCCAGCAGCCGCATCAGCTCGTGGGGATTGGCGGCGTAGGCCCTGGGCACGGCCTCCCGCTCATAGCGCTCCAGCAGCTCCACGCCGGAGAGCAGCAGCTCGTCCCGCTTCTGCTCCCCGCAGTAGTTCTGCATGGCCTTGGCGATGGCCTCGTTGAGCTCCTTCCAGCTGACAGACCCCTCCGGGTCCGCCTGGAGCGGCGCACAGACCCGCCGGCGCTCCCGCTTCACCTGGGGCTCCCAGGGGGCGGTGATGTGCTCCCGCTTCGCGGCATAGGCCGCCGCCTTCCGCCCGGCGTAGGAGCCGGTGGAGGCCGCGTGGCCGAAGCAGTTGGAGGAGAACAACGCGTCCCCGCCCACGAAAAGGCCCTCGATGCTGCTCATCAGATTCCAGTCGTTCATAAAGCCCCCCGGCATCCCGAAGAGCTGCCGCTCCTGGGGCAGGAACTCCGCGCTGGTCCAGCCCACGCCGTAGCACTGGAGCACGTCCCGCTCCGGGTCAAAGCCCGCCTTGGTGAAATTGCGGTAGACCGGCACGTTGGTCTTGCCCTCCTGGCCCACCATCATGCCCCAGATGACCTTCCTCTCCAGCTCCGGCATATTGGAGAGGTCAGCGTAAAAGGGCAGCTTGTAGCCCCGCCTGCTCAGCTCCTCGTAGGGCAGGGTCTCCGGGCCGTCGAATTCGTATTTGGCTTGCTCGATGTTGCCGCCCTTGAGGAAGAACCGCTGTCCCGGGGCGGGCCGGAAGCGCTGACTGACCGTCTCCAGGAGATTGCCGTCCCGGTCTGCGTAGGGAATCTCCCGGCCCTCCGCGTCGACCAGGGAGGCGGGATACCAGGTGTTGTGGTTGTTCCCGGCGCTGTAGGGCGGGAAGGAGCGCCCAGCGGAGGAGAACTCCGCCCGGACCGACTTCTCCATCATATTGAACTCCGCCCCCGCGCGCCAGCCCATGGCGTGCCCGTCCCCGATGCACTGGAGGGGCCGGAACTCGCACAGCCCCGGGTGGGCGGAGGAGAACAGCCACACCCGCGCCGGACGGGACATGGCCATTACCGACGCCTTGGCGGAGAACACATGGAACGCTCCGGTGCGGGTATGGAAACCGGTGGCCCCGACGCACCGCGCGCCGTTTTTTCCCTCCTCCGTCAGCAGGGACGTGACCATCACCCGGTCCACGATCCGCACGCCCAGACGGCGGCACTCCTTCTCCATCGCCGGTTTGAAGGTGGTGCCCCAGATGCGCAGAGTAAATCTGTTCTCATAGTCGTAGGCGAACATGAGCTTGGTGGCCTCGTCCCGGAATTCCGCGCCCGTGAACTCATCCTCCGTGTCCCGGATCTTGCCGCCCATGGCCTCGATTTCCAGCAGGTGGTCCCAGCCCTCCCGGCACTCGATGTAGTGGGAGATGGCGTTGTTGTAGCCGTCGTTGTCGTCCAGCATCGCCTGGAGCAGCTCCTCCGGCGTGACGCCGGAGCAGGGGTTTGTGGCGGCGGACTCCCAATGGTCGCAACCGGAGCCCCCCGCGCCGCTGCGCTTCACGGCCCCCTTCTCCACCAGAATCACCCGCTGTCCCCGTTTTGCGGCGGCAATCGCCGCCATGCAGCCCGCGATGCCGCCGCCAAGGACCAGGACGTCCGCTTCCATCCGGACCGTCTCATCCGTTTTGGCGGGGTACGGCCACTTGAAGCTGTCTTGCATGATGGTTCCTCACTTTCCATGAAAAATAGCGGCGAACGCCGCTGTATAGAGGCAGCTTGTACCAGCGCCAGTATAGCACACTCCGACAGGAAAAACAAACCCTGCGGTCAAAAAACCGGGAGAGCCATGTTCATTACTTCCGGACCGGAACGCCGGAAGAAATATTTGCCGTGCTTTGCGGTTGCCGCCGCTGCCCCGCAAAAATGATTTCCGGGATTTTTCACCCCCCTTTTCAGATTGGTGTTGCTGAAAGCGGATTTGTTAAACCATTCGTCAAAATATACAAAGTGGGCAGTTATCCACCAGTGGATGACTGCCCGATACGCTGGAAGTTGTATTACTTATGCCGTTCATTTTGAATAGATGATACCACTGCATAGCTGACGGCAATTAAAACAAGCGCCCAAAAAGCCACATTCATCCACATCCAATCAGTAGCGATATAGACTGCATACGCCAAGAAAATGAATCCAATAAATATAAATGCAAAGCCGGATTGGCGATAGTAAGGCGTTTTACGCTCTTTATTTTCATCCATTTGTTTGCGTTCCTGTTTCGAAGCCCAAATATAAGCGTTATTGAAAAGGTATCCTTTTTCTTTAAATTGAAGATAGCTGATAACAAATGCCCCTATACCGAATGCTAAAAATATAATACCAATTATCATTTGAACAGGACTCATTTACACCACCTCCACAAATTCACATTTGTTGAGCCAATTATAGCACAGGGTTCCTGTCATATCAATGTTCCTCTGTAGAAATCGCCGGAGTTATATTCCAGAAACACTTATTTTGAAAGGGACTAATTTTTGTATGAAGCGGTATATTTATTGGATGCTTTGGTGAAATCGACGGAGTTTATAGTTAGCAACACTTATTTCAAAAGGGACTTTTTCACAGCTCCCTTGACCTGGGGACGATTTCGCAGTATACTCTACCTTGTATCGATATCTCTTACCGGCAAGGAGGCTGTATATGGCAAATGTGGTGAAGAAGGTCCGAAAGTCCGTCGCGCCCTATTACGGCATGGCCGCCGTGTGGGCGGCCTGGGCGGCGCTTTTCGATCTCTACCGGATCCGCGACTTCGCGCTTGCGGCGGTACTGTCCATCGGGACGTTCCTGCTGCTGCGGGCAATGTGCAGGGACGAGGTCACGGAGGTGGCGGTCCCCGATCCCCCCAGGCCGGAGGAAAAGTCTACCGGCAACGCGGAGCTGGATAAAATGATCTCCGACGGCAAAAAGGCCATCAGTGAGATGAAGCGGCTGGACGACGCCATCGAGGACGAGAAGATCTCCCAGGACATCCGCCGCCTGGAGGCGGTGAGCCAGAAGATCTTCGACCAGGTGAAGGCGGACCCGTCCAAGCTGCCCCAGATCCGGCAGTTCATGGACTACTACCTGCCCACCACACTGAAGCTGCTCAACGCTTACGACCGCATGGACTCCGCCGGCGTGTCCGGGGACAACATCACCGGCACCAAGGAGCGGGTGGAGAAGATCATGGGCACCATCGCCGCCGCCTTTGAGAAGCAGCTGGACGGGCTCTTCGGCGCGGACGCCCTGGATATCGCCACCGACATCTCCGTCCTGGAAACCATGCTGGCCCGCGAGGGGCTGGCCGGCCAGAGGATGGAGGCGCAGACCGCCAGAGACGCCGGCGGCACGGATATCAAGTTGGAGCTGTAATACCAGAGCGAATAAAGGGGAGGAGCTTTTTTATGAAGACAAGTTGTATCATCCACTATGTACTCGCCATTCTGGAGGCCGCCGTTTCCGGCGTGTGCTTTTACAAGGCGGGGCAGGCAAAGGAGACGAGGCGGAAGGCGCTCCTGTTCACCGCCAGCGCCGTATGGTTCGCGTGCTCGCTGGTGAGCTCGCTCCAGGGCGGACGGAAGCTGAGAGAAATGAAACATACGGACGGAGGAGACGACAATGACTGATATGGAAGGCATGATGCCTGAACTGACCCTGAACGCCGACGCGGCCAAGGTGGAGATGCCCAGCCTGACGCTGAACCCGGAGCCGGAGGCTCCCGTCCTCGCCGCGGAGCCGGAGAAGCCCGCCGTCAAGCCGGTGGTCATTGACGACAGTATGCTCAGTGAGGCGGAGAAAAAGGTGGTGGACGACTTCTCCAAGAAGATCGACATCTCCGACTCCCAGATGGTGCTCCAGTACGGCGTGGCCGCCCAGAAGGGGGTCGCCTCCTTCTCGGAGAACGCCCTGAGCAACGTGCGCAACAAGGACCTTGGCGAGATCGGCGACACCCTGACCAATCTGACCATCGAGGTGCGGAACCTGGGCCAGGAGGAAGAGGAGAAGGGCCTGTTCGGCTTCTTCAAGAAGGCCGGGAACCGCATGGAGGCCATGAAGGTCCAGTACAGCAAGGCGGAGACCAACGTGGAGAAGATTGCCCGGGAGCTGGAGCAGCACCAGCGGGTCCTGATGAAGGACATCGCCATGTTCGACCAGATGTACGACCTGAACCTGAAGTATTACAAGGAGCTGACCATGTATATCATCGCCGGCAAGAAGAAGCTGGCGGAGGTGCAGACCACCCAGCTGGAGGAGCTGCGCCAGAAGGCCCAGCGCACCGGCGCGCAGGAGGACGCCCAGGCGTACAACGACCTGGTGCAGATGTGCGACCGCTTTGAGAAGAAGCTCCACGACCTGGAGCTGACCCGGATGGTGTCCATCCAGATGGGCCCCCAGGTCCGGATGCTGCAAAATAACGATACGGTGATGGTGGAAAAGATCCAGTCCTCGCTGGTGAACACCATCCCCCTGTGGAAGAGCCAGATGGTTCTGGCCCTGGGCCTGGAGAACAGCCGGAAGGCCACAGCGGCCCAGTCGGCTGTGACCAACGCCACCAACGAGCTGCTGCGGAAGAACGCGGAGATGCTGAAAATGGGCACCATCGCCACCGCCAAGGAGGCGGAGCGCAGCATCATCGACATCGAGACCCTCCAGCACACCAACCAGCAGCTCATCTCCACCCTGGACGAGGTCATCCAGATCCAGCGCGAGGGCGCGCAGAAGCGGAAGGAGGCGGAGGTGGAGCTGGGCCGCATCGAGGGAGAGCTGCGGCAGAAGCTGCTGGAGCTGCGGAAGTGACCTTCTATCTCAACCCATCACGCATTAAAGGAGGGCGTTGAATGAAGCTGTTAAAAAACCGGGTGTTCGCGGTCGTCGTCCTGATTGCCGTCATTGCCCTCTCCTCCCTCTACGGCCTGTCCAGGAAACCGGCGGTGGAGGTCCCGGAGGGCGGTGCGCCCCTGGATGAAAACGTCAGCGCCAGCTACCTGGATCCATATATCCTGGACAACGCCCACATCCTCTCCTTCCGCACGGAGAAGATGGCCGGCATCTACGGCGCTAACTGGGATAAGATGTTCGGCGGCATCCTTGCCGTCGTCACCGAGGACAGCGTCAGCGGCGACCTGGAGGACGCCGCCTGGGACTGGGCGGAGCGCATCGGCGCGGACGGTCTGGGAGAGAACGACGCCATTCTCCTGGTGGACGCCCAGGCGAAGGACTACCGCCTGATTGCCAGCGGGCGGTTCTATGACCGCATCGCCGCCCAGCCCTCCAGCTTTGTGGACAGCTGCCTCTATGACTACGTCCAGAGGGGCGACTACGACGGCGGCGTCACGAATCTGCTTGGCCAGCTGCACCTGCTGATGAGTGATGGCGGATATCAGGAGGACGCCTTCTTTACCGGGGGCCTGGGCGTGTTCAGCCTCATTTCCTCCCTGGTCCCGGTTATTTTGCTGATAATTGTGCTTGTGGTGCTGTTCAATATCATTGACGGCATCCGCTACAGCAGCTGGTATGGCCATTACGGCACGATGCCTGTCCCGCCGGTGGTATACCGCCCGATCTTCTGGTGGCACCGCCCCGGCAGCCGGTGGTTCCAGAGGAGGCGCAGGCCGCCCCCGCCTCCCGGAGGACCGGGCGGTCCCCGGCCTCCCATGGGAGGCGGACCCCGCAAGCCGCCTCCTCCCAGACCGCCTATGGGCGGCGGTCCCCGGCCCCCGATGGGCGGAGGCTCCCGGCCCGCGCCGCCTCGCAGCGGCAGCTTTGGCGGCGGTTCCCGTGGCGGCGGCTTTGGAGGCTCCGGCGGCAGCTTCGGAGGCGGCTCCAGAGGCGGCAGCTTTGGCGGCGGGTCCCGGGGCGGGAGCTTTGGCGGAGGCTCCCGCGGCGGGGGCCTCGGCGGGGGCGGCTCCAGAGGCGGAGGCTTCGGGGGCGGTTCCCGTGGCGGAGGCTTTGGCGGACGCCGTTAACCAGCGTTCAAGTCCGGCGCGGCGATATGCTGCGCCGGACTTTGTCTGGAGAGAGGAGATCCTGAATATGCTCAAACGCGCCTATGTGGAGATCACCAACATCTGCAACCTCCACTGTGATTTCTGCCCCGGTACGCGGCGTGAAAAGCGCTGTATTCCGCCAGCGGAGTTCCGCGTCCTGGCGGAAAAGCTGACGCCCCATGTATCCTATCTATACCTCCACGTCATGGGCGAGCCGCTGCTGCACCCCCAACTGGCGGACATCCTGCAAATCGCGGAGGAGCTGGGCCTGCGGGTCTGCGTCACCACCAACGGGACCCTTCTGGCGGAACGGGCGGCCCTTCTTCTCGCCGCCCCCGCGCTGCATAAGCTCAGCGTGTCCCTTCACTCCGCCGAGGGCAATGGCACGGGGGACCTGAGTGGATATCTCGCCGCCGTGTGGGACTACGCCTTCCGGGCCTCCCGGGCCGGAACCATCTGCGCCCTGCGCCTGTGGAACATCGGCGGGGCTGACGCCCGCAACGGCGAGATTCTGTCCTTTCTGGAGTCCAGGCTGGGCGCGCCGCCCCTTTCGCTGCCGCAGCCCCGTCCGGGCAGCTGGCGGCTGGGAGAGCGGCTGTACCTGGAGCGGGCGGAGCGGTTCGACTGGCCCGACCTCGGCGCGCCGGAGACGGGCGCAAGATTCTGCCTGGGCCTGCGGGACCAGATCGCGGTTCTGGCGGACGGCACGGCAGTGCCCTGCTGCCTGGACCACGAGGGGGACATCCCCCTTGGAAACCTGCTGGAGCAGGACCTGCCGGACATTCTGAACAGCCCCAGGGCGCGGGCGGTCTACCAGGGCTTTTCACAGGGCAGGCCCTCCGAACCGCTCTGCCGCCGCTGCGGCTTTGCGCGGAGGTTTGGATGAAATGAAGGATAAAAAGGAAAAAATAGCGTCCATCGTCCAGCCCCTGCTGGCATGGTACGGCGAAAACAAGCGGGACCTCCCCTGGCGCGGGACGGCTGACCCGTATCAGGTGTGGGTCTCGGAGATCATGCTCCAGCAGACCCGGGTGGCGGCAGTGATGCCCTACTACCGGCGCTGGATGGACGAGCTGCCCACCGTGGAGGCTCTGGCGGCAGTGGAGGAGTCCCGGCTGATGAAGCTCTGGCAGGGCCTGGGGTACTACAGCCGCGCCCGGAACCTGCAACGGGCGGCCCAGGTAATCGTCAACGAGCTGGACAGCTGTTTCCCGGATACCTATGAGGGTCTGCTGCGCCTTCCCGGCGTGGGGGACTACACCGCCGGAGCTATCGCCTCCATCGCCTTCGGCCAGCCGGTCCCCGCCGTGGACGGCAACGTGCTGCGGGTGGCCGCCCGCGCTGCCAATATGGACGGCGACATCATGGACCCCAAGGTCCGCAGAACATTCCGGGAGGTGATGGAGTCCGCCATGCCGCCCCGGCATCCCGGCGCGTTCAATCAGGCCCTCATGGATCTGGGGGCCACCGTCTGCCTGCCCAACGGCGCGCCGCTGTGCGGTCAGTGTCCCCTGGTTGGCCTCTGCGAGGCCAACCGGCTGGGGCTGCAGGCCGTTCTGCCCGTCCGGCGGAAGAAGACGGCCCGGCGGACGGAGGAGATGACTGTGTTCCTCCTGCTGCGGGAGGGACGCATCGCCCTTCGCCGGAGGCCGGATCAGGGGCTGCTGGCGGGACTGTGGGAGTTCCCCCATGTCCCTGGAAAGCTGGGCGAATCCGCCGCGGCGCAGGCGCTGTCCGCATGGGGCCTCACCCCGATGGACTGGCGGAGGAAGCTGGACGCAAAGCATATCTTCACCCATGTGGAATGGCATATGACCGGCTACCTGCTGACTGCCGGCGGAGCGGACGGCGGCTTTACCTGGGCGGACCGGGCGGAGCTGGAGGAGCTGGCGGTGCCCTCCGCATTCGCGAAATACCTGGAGGAAGCGCGTCTGGCGCTGGAGGGGAGGCGCGGGACATGATCTGTACCCTGTGTCCCCGCCGCTGTGGGGCGGAACGCACGGAGACCGCCGGAGGCGGCTTCTGCAAAATGCCCGGAACGCCGGTGGTCGCCCGCGCCATGCTCCATCACTGGGAGGAACCCTGCGTCAGCGGGACGCGGGGTAGCGGAGCGGTATTCTTCTCTGGATGCACGCTGCGGTGCGTCTTCTGCCAGAATGGAGAAATCAGCCGCAGGCGGTTTGGAAAAAGCGTCTCCGTGTCCCGATTGCGGGAAATTTTTGAGGAACTGATCGATCAGGGAGCCCACAACATCAACCTGGTCAGCCCCACGCCCTTTGCCATGGCGGTTCTGGAGGCGTTGGAGCCGCCTCTGCCGGTTCCGGTGGTATGGAACACCGGCGGCTATGAACGGGTGGAGACCCTGCGGCGGCTGGAGGGCAAGGTCCAGGTCTGGCTTCCGGATCTGAAATACGCGGACAGCCGCCTTGCGAGGGAGTACAGCGGCGCGGGAGACTACTTTGAAGCCGCTGCCGCCGCCATCCTGGAGATGCACCGGCAGGCGGGGGACTATGTGATTGAGGACGGGCTGATCCGGCGGGGCGTCATCATCCGGCACCTGCTGCTGCCGGGCGCGCTGGACAACGCCAAGGCGGTGATGGACTGGGTGGCGGGAACCTTCCGGCCTGGGCAGGCGCTCTTTTCCCTGATGTCACAGTATACCCCTCAGCCGGGAGCCTCCGGACTGCTGGCCCGGCGGGTTACGGGCGGGGAGTACCGGGCCGCGCTGGCGTATATGGAGAATCTGGGCATCGCTGACGGGTACTGCCAGGACTCGTCCTCGGCGCGGGAGGAGTATACGCCTGCGTTCGATTTGTCGGGAGTTTAGGCATGCTTTCCTCGGGTGGCTGTCAATGCCGGTTGACCGCCATTGGTATTGGTGCTATACTTTGGTTGCGGCAGCTTCCGGTTTATAGGGAAATCACGCAACGAGGCGGCTGCATACGCAGTTTTATCAATATGTGAGGAATCCATCGGAAAAGCGAGCCTTCTCTCAATGGGAGCGTTCAGGGAAATTCCCTCCTGACAGATTTTTCACTGCAATAACCCTACCACCGGTCAAATGTTGTTCTGAGGAGACGATATCAATGAACGAAAAGGCTTTGCTGGAAATCCTGGAATCTGTCCGAAGCGGCGCGGCCTCGCCGGAGGATGCCGCCCGGCTCCTGCGGCAGAGCGGCTATGAGGACCTGGGCTACGCCAAGGTGGACCATCACCGCGCGGCGCGGCAGGGCGCAGCGGAGGTCATCTTCGGCGCGGGCAAAACGCCTGGGCAGATTGAGGGCATCGTAAATTCCATGATCGCCCGGGGGGCTGAGAATATCATCATCACCCGGCTTTCAGAGGAAAAGGAGGCGCTTCTGCGGGGGAAAATCCCCTATGACTACTGCACCGGCGCGCGGCTGGCGGTGGCGAACCCCGCCAGGCATCCTCTGACGGGAGACATCGCCGTGGTCTCCGCCGGAACCAGCGACCTGGCCGTCTGCGAGGAGGCGGCCCTCACCGCCGAAGCTCTGGGCAGCAGGGTCCACCGGGTCTACGACGCCGGGGTGGCGGGCTTGCACCGCCTGCTGGGGTCACTGGAGACCCTGGAAAAGGCCCGGTGCATCATTGCCGTGGCCGGGATGGAGGGAGCGCTGCCGTCCGTAGTGGGCGGACTGGTCAGCTGCCCGGTCATCGCCGTACCCACCAGCGTGGGCTATGGAGCCAACCTGGGCGGGGTGGCGGCGCTGCTGGCGATGCTGAACTCCTGCGCCAGCGGGGTCAGCGTGGTGAACATCGACAATGGCTTCGGGGCTGGCTTTTTGGCCCACAGGATCAACCAGATGAAAGGGATTGGCCAATGAAAACACTGTATTTTGAGTGCGCCATGGGCGCGGCGGGCGATATGCTCATGGGCGCGCTGTACGAGCTGTGCCCGGATAAGGAAAAATTCCTGCGGGATATGAACGCCCTCCTGCCCGGCGTGACGCTGGAGGCGGAGCCGGTCCGGCGGCAGGGCGTCGCCGGGACGCATATGCGGGTGACTGTCCACGGCCATGAGGAGGCGCACGGCGGCCACGTTCACCACCGTGATCATGAGCACGGCAGCCATCACCACCACCATGAACACCGCTCCCTGGCGGACATCGAGGCGGTGATTGACGGTTTCCCGCTGCCGCAGGCCGTGCGGGAGGACGCCAAACGGACATACGCGCTGATTGCCCAGGCGGAGTCGGCGGCCCACGGCGTGGATGTGGGCCAGGTCCATTTCCATGAGGTAGGGGCGCTGGACGCGGTGGTGGACGTAACCGGCGTGTGCTGCCTGATGCGCCTGCTGGCCCCGGACGCGGTGTGCGCCTCCGCCGTCACGGTGGGCAGCGGTACCGTGCGCACCGCCCACGGCGTCCTGCCGGTGCCCGCGCCGGCTACGGCGAAGCTGCTCACAGGGGTCCCGGTCACGGCGGGGGACCTCGCCGCCGAGCTGTGTACGCCTACCGGCGCGGCTTTGCTGCGGACCTTCGCCGGGTCCTTCGGGCCGATGCCGGACGGCGTCATTCTGGGCTGCGGCTACGGCTGCGGAACCAGGGATTTTCCCCGTGCCAACTGCGTGCGGGCGTTTCTGGTGGAGACCCCGGCTGCGGCGGCAGGGTCCAATGACGCTGTCACGGAGCTGAAAGCCAACATCGATGACATGACGGGGGAGGCGCTGGGCTTTGCCCTGGAGCGGCTGATGGAGGCGGGAGCGCTGGACGTCTCCTACGCTCCGGTATATATGAAAAAGAACCGGCCCGGGGTCGTGCTGACCTGCCTGTGCCGGTCCGGGGACGCGGACCGGCTTGCGGCGGAGATTCTGCGGCACACCAGCACCTTCGGCTTGCGGCGGACGGACTGCGCACGGTATGCGATGGCCGTGTCCGAGGAGACCGTGGACACCGCCTGCGGCCCCCTTCCCCGCAAGACCGGGGAAGGGTACGGCATAATCAAGAGCAAGCCGGAATATGAGGCGATGGCGGAAGCCGCCAGGGCCCGCGGCGTGTCCCTGGCGGAGGTGCGGGATGCCTTCGGCAAGGCCCTCGGGAGCTGACCCTGTCTGCGGCAAACAAACCCCTGCCGCGCAAAAATTTCCTCTTGACAAACCTGCCGTCATCGTATAAAATGATTTGCAAGTGAATAAGAAAAGCGATGACGAAGACGGACGGGGCCCTCTGTCCACAGAGAGCCGGGCATTGGTGGAAGCCCGGCGTCAGGCTGCCCCAGTGTCCCATCCCTTCCGAGCTGGAGGTCCGAACCCCCTTGCGGGCAAGTAGACGCCTCCCGTAGTTGCCGCGTCAGTGCATAGGGCTTGCTGGAGCCTGAAGGGGCGCTCCCGGTGGGAGCGCAATTTGAGTGGTACCGCGGGTACATAATTTGTTTTATGAACTCGTCTCAAGGAATTTTCCTTGGGACGGGTTTTTATTTTGCCGCCGCTTC
Organism: Oscillospiraceae bacterium; assembly: GCA_022800525.1. Taxonomy (GTDB): domain Bacteria; phylum Bacillota; class Clostridia; order Oscillospirales; family Oscillospiraceae; genus Pelethomonas. Next base: position 10,064 of record JAAWQM010000008.1, on the reverse strand, counting down.
TCTGCATTCACAAATTCTTTTGATACATGGAGGAATCGCCCATGGACACAACGCATGTCAACACCCAGCTGATGGAGGTCGCCTTCCGTATCCGCGAGATGCGGGGCATCTGCGGCTTCACCGAGGAGGAGATGGCCCGGAAGACCGACACCACCTCCGAGGAGTACCGGGCCTACGAGGGCGGCATGGCCGACCTGCCCTTTACCTTCATCCACAAGTGCTCCCTGGCCTTTGGCATCGGCATCACCGACCTGCTGGAGGGCCACAGCGCCCACCTCTCCAGCTACACCGTCACCCGCAGGGGCCAGGGCCAGCAGACCGCCCGGGAGCCCGGCATCGAGATCAGCAATCTGGCCCCCTTCTTCCGCAACAAGCTGGCGGAGCCTTACTACGTGACCTACGATTACGACGAGAGCCAGCAGCACATGCCCATCCACCTCACCACCCACTCCGGCCAGGAGTTCGACATCGTCCTCTCTGGCCAGCTGAAGGTCCAGGTGGGCGAGCACAGCGAGATCCTGGGCGAGGGCGACAGCATCCTCTACAACTCCTCCACCCCCCACGGCATGATCGCCGTCGGCGGCAAGCCCTGCGTGTTCTGCGCGGTGGTCATCTCCGGCGAGAAAACCGATGAGAAGGCTGTCCGCCAGTCCATCGTCCAGGCCCGCACCAGCGAGGACTATGTCTGCAAGAGCTTCTTCAATATCAAGGAGGACGAGCGGGGCGTCCTGCAATCCCTCCGCTTCCCCAACGCGGACAAGTTCAATTTCGCCTTTGACTGCGTGGACGCCATCGCCGCCAAGTATCCCGACAAGCTGGCCATGCTGCACCTGGACAAGCACAAGAACGAGCGCCGTTTTACCTTCGCGGACATGTCCAAGGCGTCCAGCCGGGCGGCCAACTACTTCAAGGCCCTGGGCATCAGGCGGGGCGACCGGGTAATGCTGGTGCTCAAGCGGCACTACCAGTTCTGGATTGCCATTCTGGGGCTGCACAAGCTGGGGGCCGTCGCCATCCCCGCCACCAACCAGCTCCAGGAGCACGACTTCACCTACCGCTTCAACGCGGCGGAGGTCAGCTTCATCATCTGCACCGCCGACGGCGACACAGCTTATCAGGTGGAGCTGGCAGAGAAGGACAGCCCCAGCCTGAAGCGGAAGATCATTGTGGGCGGCACGCGGGAGGGCTGGCACAGCTTTGACGAGGAGTACGCCATGTACCGCTCCTCCTTCCCCCGGGCGGCGGACGCCCCCTGCGGCAGCGACCTGATGCTGATGTTCTTCACCTCCGGCACCACCGGCTATCCCAAGATCGCCGCCCAGAGCTACCAGTACGCCCTGGGGCACTTCATCACCGCCAAGTACTGGCACTGCGTCCACGCCGACGGCCTGCACTTCACCATCAGCGAGACCGGCTGGGGTAAGGCGCTGTGGGGCAAGCTGTACGGCCAGTGGCTGTGCGAGGGGGCGGTGTTCACCTACGACTTTGACCGCTTTGACGCGGCGGATATCCTGCCGCTGTTCGCAAAATATCACATCACCACATTCTGTGCGCCGCCAACCATGTACCGCATGTTCATCAAGGACGATCTGAGCAAGTACGATCTCAGCAGTATCCAGCACGCCACCACCGCCGGAGAGGCGCTGAACCCGGAGGTATTCCGCCAGTTCGAGGCGCAGACGGGCCTGCAAATTTACGAGGGCTTCGGCCAGACGGAAACTACGCTGTGCATCGGCAATCTGGTGGGCAACCAGCAGAAGATCGGCTCCATGGGCAAGCCCATTCCCACCTACGACCTGGTGCTGGTGGACGAGAATGACCAGCCGGTCTCGCCCGGTGAGAACGGGGAAATCTGCATCCGCGCCCAGGAGGGCGTAGGGCTGCCGGGACTGTTCTCCGGGTACTACCGGGACGAGGCGCAGACCCGGGAGGTCTGGCACGACGGTCTGTACCACACCCGGGACGTGGCGTGGCAGGACGAGGACGGCTACCTGTGGTACGTGGGACGCCGGGACGACGTCATCAAGTCCTCCGGCTACCGGATCGGGCCGTTTGAGATTGAGAGCGTCATTATGGAGCTGCCCTATGTGCTGGAGTGCGGCGTGTCCGCCGCGCCGGATGAAATCCGTGGCCAGGTGGTCAAGGCCAGCATTGTGCTGGTCAAGGGCGCCGAGGGGACGGACGAGCTGAAAAAGGAGATTCAGGATTACGTCAAGAAGCACACTGCGCCCTACAAGTACCCCCGTATCGTGGTCTTTAAGGACGAGCTGCCCAAGACCATCAGCGGGAAAATTATGCGGAATAAGCTGTAAACGGCTGTTTGTTGATACGCATGTGTAGGGCGCGCCGCTCCAACGAGGCGGCTCATCTGTCCTGGGGACGGCGGGCCGAGTCGTCCCGCCCTGCGGTTTTGCGGCGTATTGAAAAAAACATCACCCCCCCCACAAATTTTGACAAAAGGACACATTATGGACCACAAACGCATTACCTTATTCGCCGGACATTATGGCTCCGGCAAGACGAACATCGCTGTCAATTACGCCCTTCTGCTGGCGCGGGAGGGCAGGAAAACCGCCATTGCTGATCTGGACATTGTGAATCCCTACTTCCGCACCAAGGACAGCGCGGCGGAGCTGGAGGCCGCCGGGGTGGACCTCATCTCCCCGCAGTTCGCCAACTCCAACGTGGACCTGCCCGCTCTGCCTGCCGAGACCTACCGGCTGGTGGAGGACAGAAGCCTTTACGCTGTCATGGACATCGGCGGCGACGACCGGGGGGCCTACGCCCTGGGACGGTACACGCCGTTCATTCTGGAGGAGGGCGACTACCGGATGGCTTTTGCGGCGAACCCGTACCGTCCGCTGACCCGCACGCCGGAGGAGGCGCTGGAGGTCATGGGGGAGATCGAGGCGGCGGGAGGGCTGCCGTTTACGGCCATTGTCAACAACGCCAATCTCGCCCACGAGACCACGGCGGAAACCGTGCTGGCAGCCATCCCTTATATGGAAAAGCTCAGTGAGCTGAGCGGCCTGCCCGTCTGGATGACCAGCGCGGAGGAGCGCGTGGCGGCGGGGCTGGAGGGGAAGGTCCCGGGACTGCTGGCGATGAAGCTGCAAGAGAAATATTTTGATCTGCCAGAGCAGAAGGGGCCGCCAAAGGCGCGGCCGCTGTTCGGGTGAGAAAGGAGAACGACTGTGAATCAGAAGGATCGGATGCTGTCGGGCCTGCCCTACAAGGCGTGGCTGGATGGGCTGAGCGAGGAGCGGATGGCCTGCAAGAAGCTGGTGCATGAGTTCAATCTACTGCCTCCAGAGCAGGAGGACCGGGCGGAGGAGCTGATGCGCGCTCTGCTGGGCAAGGCGGGAAAAGATGCCTGGATCAATGCCCCCTTTCACTGCGATTATGGGTATAATATTGAGGTGGGCGACAACTTTTTTGCAAATTATAATCTGACCATCCTGGATGTGGCGAAGGTGGTGATCGGGAACAATGTCCAGATCGCGCCCAACGTCTCCATCTATACGGCGGGACACCCCATCCACCCGGACAGCCGCAATTCCGGTTATGAGTACGGCATCCCTGTGGCCATCGGGGACAACGTGTGGATCGGCGGGGATGTGGTGATCCTGCCCGGCGTGACCATTGGGAGCAATTCCGTTATTGGCGCGGGCAGCGTGGTGTCCAAGGATGTTCCGGAATGGGTGGCCGCCGCGGGGAACCCGTGCAGGGTCATCCGCGCGGTTACGGAGGAGGACCGGAAGTTTTACTATAAAGACCGGGAATTCGACGTTGCGGATTATTGAACGGAGCGGGTTTTCAGAAAAGGGATGCCGGGCATTTCTATCTGTTGATTTCATACGTAAAAGGGTGTATAATATGCAATTGGACATTCAGAAGCTCTCCGGGCAATATCAGGCGCGGCATATGACGGAGGACGATTTGCCGGAGCTGCTGGCGCTGGCAAGGGGGAATCCGGTCTACTATGAGCATATGCGCGTTCAGCCCGCGCTGGAGAGCTTGCGTGAGGACCTGACAAAGCTTCCGCCCCGGACGGCGCCGGAGGACAAGTATTTCCTGGGATTTTACCGGGATGAGCGGCTGTGCGCCGCGCTGGACCTGATTTTGCGCTATCCCAACCCGGAGACGGCTTTTATAGGGTGGTTCATCCTGCGAAAAGATTTGCATGGCCGGGGGAATGGCACGGCCATCGTCAATGAGCTGCTGGCGCTTTTGAAAAACCAGAGATTTTCCTATGTACGGTTGGCCTATGTCAAAGGGAATCCGGAGAGCCGGGCGTTCTGGGAGAAGAACCAGTTTATCCCTGCCGGGATTGAGACGGAGGGGGATGGATACACGATGGTTGTAATGGAGCGGGCGTTATAACCCGCAGCGGCCCTCTGCCCGCAGCATGTTCCAACAGAAATCCATCCCGCCGCGTTTTGCGCGGCAAAGAAAGGAGCAAGATAATGGCAAAAGTCACATTTCTGACAGATTTATGCAAAGGCTGCGGCCTGTGCGTGAACGCCTGTCCCAAGCACATTTTAGCAATTGCCAAGGAACAGATCAACCAAAAGGGCTACTCCCCCGCGGTGATGACCGACCAGGAGGCGTGTATCGCCTGCGCGTTCTGCGCGACGATGTGTCCGGACTGCATCATCACCGTTGAAAAGTGAGGTAAAAAGAGTATGGCAGAAAGAGTATTGATGAAAGGCAACGAGGCCATTGCGGAGGCCGCCATCCGGGCGGGCTGCCGCCACTACTTCGGCTATCCCATCACTCCCCAGACGGAAATCGCCGCCTATATGGCGAAGAAAATGCCCAAAATCGGCGGCGTGTTCCTCCAGGCGGAGAGCGAAATCGCTTCCATCAACATGGTCTACGGCGCGGCGGCCGCAGGCTTCCGGGTCATGACCTCCTCCTCCAGCCCCGGTATCTCCCTGAAGGGCGAGGGCCTGAGCTACATAGCCGGTTCCGACGTGCCCGCCTTCGTGGTCAACGTCCAGCGGGGCGGCCCCGGACTGGGGGGCATCCAGCCCAGCCAGTCCGACTATTTCCAGGCCACCAAGGGCGGCGGACATGGCGATTACCGCACCATTGTCCTGGCCCCCGCTTCCGTGCAGGAGATGGCAAGTCTGACGGTGAAGGGCTTCAATCTGGCGGACAAGTACCTCATGACCGCCATGATCCTGGCCGACGGCACCATCGGCCAGATGATGGAGCCCATCACCTTCGAGGACGTGCAGGCGGAAACCTATGACAAGCCCTGGGCCCTGACAGGCACAGGAATGCAGCGGAAGCATAACGTCGTCAACTCCCTCTACCTCAAGCCTGACGAGCTGGAGAAGAAAAACTTTGAGCGCTATGAGCGGTACAGGACCGTGGAGGAGAACGAGGTCATGTACGAGGAATGGATGATGGAGGACGCCGAGGTGTGCGTGGTGGCCTTCGGCATCGCCTCCCGGGTGGCGAAGAACGCTGTCGCCGCCGCCCGCAGGGAGGGCATCAAGGTGGGCCTCATCCGTCCCATCACCCTCTGGCCCTTCCCCAAGGAGGCGCTGAGCAGGGCTGCGGAGCAGGTGAAGGCGTTCCTCTCCGTGGAGCTGAACATGGGCCAGATGATCGAGGACATCCGGCTCGCCATTGGATGCTCCCGTCCTGTGAGCCTCTGCAACCGCACCGGCGGCATGATCCCGGATCCGGAACAGGTGCTCGCCTCCATCCGGGACATGCAGAAAGGAGTGAACTGACATGGCGATTGTATTCCAGAAGCCCCACGCCCTGACGGACGCGGCGCTCCACTACTGCCCCGGCTGCCCCCATGGTATCATCCACCGTCTGGTGGCGGAGGCCATCGACGGCCTGGGCATCGAGGGCGAGGCCATCGGCGTGGCCCCCGTGGGCTGCGCGGTCATGGCCTACGACTACTTCGCCTGCGACATGATCGAGGCCGCCCATGGCCGCGCCCCCGCCACCGCCACCGGCATCAAACGCTGCCGTCCGGACAACATCGTCTTTACCTACCAGGGGGACGGCGACCTGGCCTCCATCGGCATGGCCGAGACCGTCCACGCCGCCGCCCGGAATGAAAACATCACCGTCATTTTCGTCAACAACGCCATCTACGGCATGACCGGCGGACAGATGGCCCCCACCTCCCTGCCGGGACAGGTGACCCAGACGTCCCCCTATGGCCGGGACGTGAACCACTGCGGCTGGCCGATCAAGGTCTGCGAGATGCTCGCCACCCTGGAGGGCCCCGAGTACGTGGCCCGTGTGGCGGTGAACAACGTCAAGAACGTAAAAGCCGCCGGAAAGGCCATCCGGAAGGCGTTCCAGAACCAGATCGACAAGAAGGGCTTCTCCCTGGTGGAAGTGGTCTCCGCCTGCCCCACCAACTGGGGCATGACCCCCCAGAAGGCCCTGGAGTGGGTGGAGAGCGACATGCTTCCCTACTATCCCCTGGGTGTCTACAAGGACAGAAGCGCGGCAAAGGAGGCGGAGTCGAAATGAAAACAACCCGGATCCTGATTGCCGGATTCGGCGGGCAGGGCATCCTGTTCGCCGGGAAGTTCCTGGCCTACAAGGGCCTGCTGGAGGATTTGCAGGTGAGCTGGCTCCCCTCCTACGGCCCCGAGATGCGCGGCGGCACCGCCAACTGCAATGTCATCCTCTCCGACGACCCCGTGGGGTCCCCCATTATCACCGACCCGGACGTGCTGATCGTCATGAACCTGCCGAGCCTGCAAAAGTACGTGGACGCGGTGGTCCCCGGCGGGCAGATTTATGTGGACTCCACCCTGATCTCCGAAAAGGTGGCGCGCGAGGATGTGGAGGTCTACTACATCCCCGCCACCCAGATGGCCAACGACGCGGGCGTGCCTACCCTGGCCAACATGGTCATGATGGGCCATGTGCTGAAGAACAACCCTGAGCTGACCTTCGACGGTACCGAGGCCACCGTCAGCAAGCTGGTGCCGCCCAGCAAGGCCCAGCTGGTGGAGCTGAACATGAAGACCCTCCAGGCGGGGAGGGGCTACGGCGCATAAAAAAGATATAAAAATGAGTATTATCGACAGTTTTGACGGAAAAAGCGGGGCTATTCTTAACCCGGAGGATATTGTCTCCCGACCGGAGAATTTCCCCAAAACGGTGCTGGCCTCTTTTCAGAAGGGGATTGTCCAAGAACTGCACAACATATTACAGCCGGAGGAGTTTGATTCGCTGGACTGCGTATACCGTGTGCCGCTCTACCGATTTTCCTATAAGGGGCAAGTGCTGGCGCTGTACCTGTCTCCCCTGGGCGGCCCCGCCTCCGCAGGGATACTGGAAGAGATCATCGCCAAGGGCGCGGAGCGGGTGCTGTTCTTCGGCACCTGCGGCGCGCTGAACAACGCCCGGACGGACGGGAAGTTGGTTGTCCCCACCGCCGCTTACCGGGATGAGGGGACCAGCTACCATTATCTGCCAGAGAGCAATTTCCTGGAAGTCCCCACCGCCGGGAAGCTCTGCGAAATCTTTGACGGGCTGGGCGTGCCCTATGTGCGGGGCAAAACCTGGACCACGGATGCCATCTACCGGGAGACGGAGCGAAACGCTGAAGCCCGTCGGAGCGAGGGCTGTCTGACGGTAGAAATGGAGTGCGCCTCCGTGATGGCGGTGGGGCAATTCCGGCAGTTTCCGGTCTATCAATTTCTGTATACGGCGGACAGTCTGGACGGAGGGGCCTGGGAGCGCCGGACGCTGGGGAACACGCCCAAGTCCGACTATGAGAAGCACCTGCACATCGCCCTGGAGACGGCCATCCGGCTGTAAAGGAGAACGTCTATGAAAATTTCCTGCATTCAAATGGATATGCGCCTGGGAGAGCCAAACTACAATTTCGCCCACGCGGAGGAACTGGTCCGTGCCGCTGCGAAGGCGGAACGTCCGGACGCGGTAATCCTGCCGGAGACATGGAACACCGGATTCTTCCCTCAGAACCTGGCCTCCTGCGCCGACAGCAACGGGGCGCGGACCAAAGCCGTGTTCTCCGCCCTGGCGAAGGAGCTGGACCTCAATATCGTCTGCGGCAGCGTGACCAATCGGAGGGCGGAGGGCTTCTTCAACACCGCCTATGTCTTCGACCGGAAGGGCGAGGTCATTGCGGAGTACGACAAGACCCACCTCTTCACGCCCTCCGGGGAGCACGAGTCCTTCCAGTGCGGTTGGCATGCCTGCCGGTTCCGGCTGGACGGGAAGAAGTGCGGACTCATCATCTGCTACGATCTCCGGTTCCCCGAGCTGACCCGGACCATGACCCTGGAGGGCGTGGACCTGCTGTTCGTGGCAGCCCAGTGGCCGGAGAAGCGCACCATGCACCTGGAGACCCTGGCCCGGGCCCGGGCCATTGAGAACCAGATGTTCCTTGCTCTTTGCAACAGCGTGGGCACGGCGGGGGAGACCCGCTGCGGCGGTCACAGCGCCATTATCGACCCTTGGGGGGAGTATCTGGCCCGCGCCTGGGACGGCGAGGAGACCATCACCGCCGAGGCGGATTTCTCTGTGATTGACGGCATCCGGTCCTCCATCAACGTGTTCCGTGACCGGAGGCCGGAACTGTATCAGATCAATTGACCCCTGCAAATCATTTCAACAACATAAATATATTCTGAAAGGTGGCAACCCCCATGTCCTACAATTTTCCCGTAACCCGCACCAATAACCCCAAGCCCAAGCCGGACCAGAGCAACCTGGGCTTCGGCAAGTACTTCACCGACCACATGTTCATCATGGACTACGACGAGGGCCAGGGCTGGCATGACGGAAAGATTGTCCCTTACGGCCCCATCAGCCTGGACCCCGCCAGCTGCGTCCTGCACTACGCTCAGATGATGTTCGAGGGTATGAAGGCGTACTTGACCCCTGACGGCAAGATTAACCTGTTCCGTCCCGACATGAACGCCAAGCGTCTCAACCGGACCAATGAGCGCATGTGCATCCCCTTCATGGATGAGGAGCTGTTTATTGAGGCGGTGAAAGCTGCCGTGAAAGCGGACGCGGACTGGATTCCCACCGCTCCAGGAACCGCCCTGTATATCCGTCCCTATATCATCTCCGATGAGGTCAGCTTTTCCGTGGAGCCTGCCAAGCACTATCATTTCATCATCATCCTGTGCGCCGTAGGGGCGTACTACGACATCAACCGCGGCGGCCTGACCGGCAGCCATATCTATGTGGAGGACGAGTATATCCGCGCCGCCGTCGGCGGGACTGGCTTCGCCAAGGTGGGCGGCAACTACGCCGGCGGTATGCGTGCCACCAAAAAGGCTCTGGAGAACGGCTGCAAGGAGGTCTTGTGGCTGGACGCCCACGAGCACAAGTATGTGGAGGAGGTGGGCACCTCCAACGCGTTCTTCATGATTAACGATGAGGTTATCACCGCACCTCTGGGCGGGTCCATTCTCCCCGGCGTCACCCGCGACAGCACCATTACTCTGCTGCGCAAATGGGGCTATAAGGTCAGCGAGCGCCGCCTGTCCATCCAGGACGTGGAGGCCGCCAGCAAGGACGGCTCCCTCCAGGAAGCCTGGGCCACCGGCACCGCCTGCGTGATCTCCCCCATCGGCTATCTGCGCTACATGGACCGCGACATCGTTATCCATGGCGGCGGCGTGGGCCCTGTGAGCCAGAAGCTCTACGACCATATCTACGGAATGCAGACCGGCGTGGTCGCCGACGATATGGGCTGGATTGTTCAGTTGTAAGTCAGCTCCCTCTCCCTGACACAGGCTCTGGCCTGTGGTCAGGGAGAGAAAATTTTTGCGAAAATTGCAAATTAGTAGTTGACATCGGGAGCATTTCCCGCTATAATAAGCAAGCAGTCTTGAGAAAGACAGTCTACTTGCGCGAGTGGTGGAATTGGCAGACTCGCTAGATTCAGGTTCTAGTGTCCAATACGGACGTGCGGGTTCAAGTCCCGCCTCGCGCACCAACTTGCATTGACAAAAAAGATGCAGACAAAAATCCCGCACTGAAGTGCGGGATTTTTGCACACAAAGCAGAAAAATAAGAGTAATCAGAAACAA
>JAAWQM010000001.1 GCA_022800525.1 Oscillospiraceae bacterium | reverse complement strand
CAGCTGGAGAACGCCCTGGGGCACCTGGTTGGCCTGGGCCAGCATGGCCTGGGCGGACTGAACCAGGATGTTGTTCTTGACGTAGCTCATCATTTCCTCAGCAACGTCGGTGTCGCGGATGGTGGACTCAGCGTCCTGGATGTTCTCGGCCATCACGGACAGGTTGTTCTGGGTGTGCTCCAGACGGTTCTGGACTGCGCCCAGATCGCCGCGCACGCCGGAAACGTAGTTGATGGCGTCCTTGATGGTCTGGATGGCAGCAGCAGCGCCATCCTGGTTGCTGATATCCACATCGGCAATACCCATGGCCTTGGTGTGCATGTCGCCGATGGAGACCTTCATCTGGTTGAAGTCATCGGCGGTGTCGCCAATCTGGAGGGTCAGGCCGCCGCTGCCGGTCTTGGAGGTGCCAGCCATCAGGCCGATGTGAAGATCAGAGGCGGCATCGCCTGCGGTCATGACGCCATTGGCATCCACGGTGCCGCTCAGGGTGGTCAGGCCGGTCTCCAGGCCAATCTTGTGCTCCAGGTCAGCGATGTCGTCAACTGTCGCCTGGCCCCAGTCGTCCTCGGTGATGTCCAGGAAGTGATCGATGCCGGCGGCCTTCAGTTCGGCCTTCATATCATCGGTCAGTTTCCGTCTGTCAACCAAAGCGAACTTCTTGCCGTTGATGCTGAAAGTAGCCTTCTCCAGCTTGTCGGTACCGTCAGCGCCCGTGCCGTCTCCATAAATCTTGATGGATTCAAGGTCAAGTGCCTGATAGGCGTCCTTGCCCACGGACTTGTCAATGCCGTTTGCAGCCGTTGTGGCAGTACCTGCAACGGTGGAGACGATATTGATAGCGCCCACCTGCATGGTGCCGGCGCCCTTCTCCTTGGCGGTGAACTTCAGCTTCTTGGTGTCGTTCTCAACCTTGAAGTTGTCCTTAATGGTGGAATCCTTCTTCAAGGCATCAATGACCGCATTGACGGTAGACGTATCATCTGTAATGGTGTACTCATTGCCGGCGGCATCTGTGAACGTACCCTTAGCAGTATCGGTGCAGGTGAACTCAACATTAACTTCCTTGGTGGCATTGCCATCAGCATCGGTCAGGCTGACTGTGACACTGTATTTGTCACCCACATTGGCCTTGGAGGCAGCCGAAAGAGCAGCCTTGGTGGTATATGTGCCCTGGGTGGCTTCCACGTCCAGCAGGTCCACGCCCTCGATCTTGCCCACGGAGGTAGCGGCGCTGCCGCCCTTGGCGGCCAGGGAGCCGTCCAGGAGCTTGATGCCGTTGAAGTTGGCGGAATCAGCGATACGGTTGATTTCGCTCTTCAGCGCGGTGACTTCCTTCTGGAGGTTGGCGCGGTCCACTTCGTTGTCGTAGGTGCCGTTGGCGGACTGGGTAGCCAGATAGTCCATGCGGTTGAGCATGTCCTGGATTTCCTGCATCGCGCCTTCACCGGTCTTCACCAGGGAGATGCCGTCCTTGACGTTCTTCTGGGCAGCTTCCAGGCCGGTGATCTGAGCGCGCATCTTCTCGGAAATCGCCAGACCGGCGGCGTCGTCGCCAGCGCGGTTGATCTTGTAGCCGGAAGACAGCTTCTCCAGGTTGCCGGACAGGGCGGAAGCGTTGTTGTTGTAGTTGCGGTAGGCATTCATTGCCATTATGTTGTGTTGGATTCTCATTTTATAATCGTCCTTTCAATAAAATGATTGTTTGTGGTATTTGCTGTTACGGCGCGCCGGGACATCCCTGTCCCAACGCTGGGTGAAGTAGTACCTTCCGGCGGTCCGCCGTGCACAGCGTTCCTTCTTCCGGTACGGGACAATATTCCATCCGGCTCGTCAGCCGTTTGAAATCTCAGCAGCCTGCTCCTGTTCAGCCCGCGGGGGAAACATGTGGTTCAGCTGCCGCCGCAGGGTCTGCACGTTGCTGTCCCTGCCGTCCATCTGGCTGAGCAGCAGCCGCATGGCGGCCAGGGCCTGGGCCTTGCTCCGGTTCCAGGCGATCTCCCGCTTGTGCCAGCGGGGCGTGTCGAACACGCAGCCGGGGCGCTGCCCGCCGGTCCGCTCCAGGACCTCGCCCCGCAGGATGGAAATTTCCCTGGGGGCCTGGATCATCAGCTTGCAGCTCTCTCCGGAAATGCGGTCCATCTGGACCACCACGTTTTCACCGATGGTCAGGTACTCCCCCGGCGAAAGGTTCAGGCAGAGCATGGGGGTCACTCCTTTCTTGTTCAGCGGTCAGAAGCTCCGTCTTGCCGCTTGCCGAGCCGGTTTTCCGGCTTTCTTCGTCATAATATTGTGAACGCCTTTTCAGGCTTCGGGCGTGCGCACACGCCTTCTCGTTTCCCACTCCAGCGGCCTGGAAAACGCTGACCGAAACGGGACCGCGCTTTCGGTTACGCTTCGGTCAACGCTCCCCGGCCGCCTCTATGGGCGCTCCCCGGCGTTCCGACCGGATGCTATACAAAGAGCGTCAGGCGGTTTGCCCGCTCTCCTGCATACTGAAATATTGGGACAACCCCTGGGCTTTGATATTCCGCGCGGCGTTGACCTCCCACCTGTGGACCGCGCCGCATTTCGGACAGGTCCAGACGTTTTCCTTGTAGTGGACAGCCTCCCGCACCAGTCCGCAGGCGGAGCACGTTCTTGTGGTGGGGATATAGCGGTCCACCACGACGAGGGGCTTCCCCTGCCGCTCCAGCTTGTAGCGCAGGCACTCGCGGAACATTCCGTATCCGGACTCCGCCGGGACGCCGCGGGTCATGCGCCTGGACATCTCCTCCAGATTGTCGCCCCTCACGCACACGGCGTCCCAGGCGTTGGCTATCCGCCGGGATTCCTTGTGGATGAAGTCGCGCCGCTGGTTGGCGATATGCTCATGGAGCAGGCGGTACTTCTGAACCGCCTCCTGGTAGTTTCCGGACCCCGGCTGCATCCGGCTGAGCCGCTGCTGGAGCTTCGCCAGCTTCTCCCTGGCCTGCTTCATCCAGCGGGGCGGATCCGCCATGACGCCGTCGTCCGCCACATAAAAATGGGGAAGGGAGTACTTCAGCCCCACCGCCGTCTCCGGCGTAGGGACCACCGGCTCCGGCTTTTTCGCCGGGTATTCGTACAGAATACAGCCGTAATACTTCCCCGTGCGGGTTTTCTCCACAGTAATCCGCTTGAGCTTCCAGCCGTTCTGCGGGCGGCGGTGGAGCCTGGCGCGGACGATTCCGGCCTTGGTCATGCGGATGCCGTTTTCCGTCGTGTAGATCGTGGGTCCGGACTCAAACTCGTGGTTGCAGGCGGTGAAGGAGTCCCGGTCGTCCTTTTTGCGCTTGAATCCGGGATAGCCGAAGGACTCCGGGTTCTTGAAGAACACGCGGAAGGCCTGGGACAGCTTGTTGTGCTCCTGGGTCAGGGCCTGATTGTCCACCTCCCGCAGGAAGGGGGCTTCCTTTTTATATTTGGCCGGGGTCGGGATGAAATGCGCTCCGGTCTCCAGGTAGAACCGCTGCTGGTCGGAGAGCATCTGGTTCCAGACATACCGGCAGCAACCGAAGGTCTTTTCGAACAGCTCCTTCTGCGCCTCGTCCGGATAGAGCCGGACCTTGATGGTGGTGTACTGGAGCGCGTATCCATCCTTGACCTGCCGCTTCTTCGATTTTCCGGGCATTGCGGGCCAGCCTCCCTTCCACGCAGTCTCTCCCCGCCGGACCCCGTCCGTGCGTCTGTGTTCTCAAAAGAATGGACGGGATTATATACAATCCCGTCCAGAAAAATATTTTTCAAAAAGGGTCTTATTTCTTTCGGATTGGTGTCGATATGTAAGTCAGAACACAGAAAAAATCATGATCGAATTTGTGGACGGTAAAGTATACTTTTCCGTCCCGTTTTATTTTGTTTCCGCACAGCTCGCGGTCATCTCGGCCCGGAGGACGGCGTCGCGGAAGGTGGACTTCGGAATACCGCAGGCCCTTGCCGCCTCCCGAAGCGAAATCTTCCGGTCCCGCCACGCCCGCCGCAGCTCCTCGAAGCCCTCCGGCAGGGCCCGGTATTGCGGGCCAAAGTGAACTCCCCTCGCCTTCGCCGCCGCAATGCCCTCGGCCTGCCGCTGGCGGATGTTCTCACGCTCCGTCTGGGCCACATAGCTGAGAAGCTGGAGCACGATGTCCGCAATCAGCGTCCCGGTCAGGTCCCGCCCCTGCCGGGTGTCCAGCAGCGGCATGTCCAGCACCACGATAGCGGCCTGCCGCTTTTTGGTAATGACGCTCCATTGCTCCAGAATCTCGTCATAGTTCCGGCCCAGCCGGTCGATGCTCTTGACCACCAGCACGTCCTTGGGCCGCAGCTTCCTGACCAGCCGCTGATAGCGGGGGCGGTTGAAGTCCCTCCCGGAGAGTTTTTCGATGATGATGTTGTCCTCTGATACGCCGAATTCCCGCATAGCGGTGAGCTGCCGCGCCTCGTTCTGCTCCTGGGTGGATACCCGGACATAGCCGTAAGTATTGCCGTCCATATGTTGTCTCCCTTCTGTATCATATTGGGGCCTGGCTGATATTTCCGAACGAAAAAAATTCGGAAGTAATCTATTTTACAGGATAAAAGCGCCTTACGCACCTGTTTCCGGTCCGGAGCGCACCCCACGGTCCTTTTCCGCATAGGATGCCGTGTGGAGCGCTGACGATAAGGAGTCTTTCATATGAACAAGCCACCATCCCGCAATCATTCCGCGGTCCAGCTTCTCTCGCTCCTGCGCGGCAGAGCGCAGGCGGAGGCCAGCATCACGGGCAGCGAACATTATCCTGAGCTCTCGGGCCTTGTGCGGTTTTTCCAGACCAGCGGCGGCGTACTCGTCTGCGCCGTGATTGGGGGCCTGCCTCAGAGCAGCTGCCCCTGCCATGAGCAAATTTTCGGATTTCATATCCATAAAGGAACCAGCTGCGAGGGCAGCATGGATGAGCCGTTCGCGGACGCCATGTCCCACTATGATTCCGATGACTGCGGGCATCCGTACCACGCCGGAGATCTTCCGCCGCTCTTCGGGAACGGCGAGACTGCCCTCTCCGTATTCCTGACCAACCGCTTTTCTGTGGATGAGGTGATTGGCAGAGCCGTCATCATCCATGACCGCCCGGACGATTTCACGACGCAGCCCTCCGGAAATTCCGGCACGAAAATCGCCTGCGGCGTGATCCGGAGGGTAAACCCTTCCTGCCGCCGGGGAAGATGCTGACATTGCCGCCCAGCCCGGAAATCAATTTTCAGCAGAACAATCTCCCGACTCTATCAGACTTTGTAGGGGCGCACAGTGTGCGCCCCTACAAAGATTCTTCTGTTCGCCGGTTCCTGCGCTGACAATTAATTTTCATTCATGCGCGGAGGGGGGTGGTTGCATATCGAAAAGAAAGCAGGTATAATGGAGGGGAAAGGCATCGGAAGCCCGCTGCGGCATGACAGCCTCCCAGCGGCTGCCGCACTTCGATTTCAGCTCTGGAAAGGCGCTCTATGAACATTCTGTTTGACCAGGAGCAGCTCCTTCAGCTGCTGACCAACCTCTATGTATTTACCGGCATAGCGGCTAACATCCTGGACCCGCAGGGCCGGGATATCAACGTCTTCGAGGGGCATCCCCCCTTCTGCAAGGCCATCAACGCTCTGCCGGATGGACACCGGCGCTGCGTGGAATGCGACGCCTGGAAGATCGGAAGTTACCGGGCATCCAAGGGGTTCCAGTTCTACCGCTGCCACGCCGGCGTCTGCGAGGCGGTGATGCCCCTGTATGACAGGGACCGCCCCCTGGCCTATCTGGTATACGGCTGCTTTCTGGACGAATCCCCCCTGGAAGAGCAGTGGGAGCGGGCCAGCCCCCTGCTGGGCTGGTATCCCGGCGGACCGGAGGCGCTGAAGGATGCGTTTTTCCAGCTCCGGCAGTACTCCGCTGCAGAGCTTAAGGCCTATTCGGAGCTGCTGGAGGCCCTGGCCGCCTATATCCAGCTGAAAGGGATGATCCAGGCCACGGAGCGGACGGAGCTCCAGCGGCTGGAGCTGTATCTGGACCGGCATTACATGGAGAAGCTGTCCCTGGAGAGCATTTCCCAGGAGCTGCACATCGGGCGCACCAAGCTGTGCCGTCTGGCCAAGCAGCTTTCCGGCGGGCAGACCCTGTCCCACCTCATCGCCCAGCGGCGCATGGACGCCGCAAAGTCGCTGCTGCTGCAAAACGACCTGCCCATCTCGGCGGTGGCGGACGCGGTGGGGATCAGCGATTACAACTACTTCTCCCGGGTCTTCCGCTCTGTCACCGGCATGACTCCCAGGGATTTCCGCAAAAAGCGACGGCACAATATCTGATTTTTGTGGATATTGATGAAATCTTTTCGTATTTTTTCTGTTATTCGCACAATTTTTCGTTGCGCGTACGATTTTGCTATATTCGGAACGCTGGTTCCTATTTTTTTCCATCGGCTGTGCTACAATAGGGCTGAAACTGCACTCTGTACGCAGGCAGAAGTCAAATCCACGATTTCCGAATTTCTGATCGGGAAATCATACCAGTCCCGCGGACAGAGCGCTCTTTCTTATTAAGGAGAAATAACGGACGAGAGCAAGGAAATCCCCCTGGACGCGGACAGCGCTGTTTGTGTTCGTGGTCTGCGCCGTGATTCTGTCCCCCTGTTTCGTCATGTTCACCACCGCCCTGATCCCTATTTCCAGCAATATGTTCAAGCCCATCACCGTGGGCATCAACATCTTTTATGGCTTTAACTTCATCAAGTGGCAGTATCTGTTCGCCACCTCTATCTTCACCACGATCCCCGTGGTCGTCCTGTTCCTGTGCATTGAAAAGCATCTGGCGGCGGGCCTGACCTCCGGCGGCGTCAAGGGATAGAGCGCCAGGGATTCCTGCGTACAGAAAAGAGGAGAGGAGAGGAAAATGGACAAGAAACCTGTGTTAGTCATCATGGCCGCCGGTATGGGCAGCCGCTACGGCGGGCTCAAACAGCTGGACCCTGTGGGAAACCATGACCAGGTGATTCTGGACTACTCCATCTACGACGCCCGCCGGGCGGGCTTTGAGACGGTGGTATTCGTCATCAAGCCGGAGATCGAGGAGGAGTTCAAGGCCCGGGTAGGCCGCCGGCTTGAGGGCTGCCTGGACGTGAGGTATGTCTACCAGCTGAAGGAGGACCTGCCGGAGGGCTACGCCCTCCCTGCGGAGCGGACCAAGCCCTGGGGCACCGCCCACGCGGCGCTGGCCGCCCGGCATGTGGTGGACGGCCCCTTCGCCATCATCAACGCCGACGACTATTACGGCCCGGATGCCTTCCGGGAGATCTACCAGTATCTCAGCGGACACCCCGATGGGGAGCGGTATGAGTACGCCATGGTGGGCTATCTGCTGAAAAACACCGTGACGGAGAACGGCTCCGTTGCCCGGGGCGTCTGCGAGGAGACGGATGACCACTTCCTGGCCCGGGTCACGGAGCGCACGAGGATTGAGAAGGGCGAGCCGCCCCGCTATACCGAGGACGGCGGCGAAACCTGGGTCAAGCTGCCTGGGGATACCATTGTGTCCATGAACCTGTGGGGCTTCAACCGCAGCTTCCTGGACGAGGCCTGGGCCCGGTTTCCCCAGTTCCTGGAGAAAGCGTTGGCGGAAAATCCCCTCAAGGCGGAGTACTTCCTGCCCACAGTGGTAAGCTGGCTGACCGGCGAGGGGAAGGCCCGGGTAAAGGTTCTGCGCAGCGGGGACAAGTGGTACGGCATCACCTACCGGGAGGATAAGCCTGCGGTAGAGGCGGCGATCCGGGAGAAGACCGCCGCCGGCCTCTATCCTGACCGGCTGTGGGAGGTGCAGTGATGGGAAAAGCGGAAATTTGTCTGGAGGAGGTCCTGGGGGCCTTTGACTTTGGCGACCCGGTGGTGGGGGCCATCCGCTACGGACAGGGCCACATCAACGATACCTTTGTCGTCCACACCCAGCCGGAGGACGCCTGCTGCCGCCGGTTCATCCTCCAGCGCATGAGCGCCGCCGCCTTCAAGCGGCCCGGCGAGCTGATGGAGAACATCATCGGGGTGACGGAGTACCTGGGCCGGGAGATCGAGAGCCGGGGCGGCGACCGGGAGCGGGAAGCCCTGCGGGTGATCCGCCCCCGGAACGGAGCGCCCTACTACACGGACCGGGACGGCGGGGCCTGGCGGCTGTATCCCTTTGTGGAGGGCACCGTGTGCTATCAGACCGCCCGGACGCCGGAGCTGTTCGCAGCCTCCGGCCGGGCCTTCGGCCAGTTCCAGCGGCGCTTACAGAACTATCCCGCCCACACGCTCCATGAGTCCATCCCCCGTTTCCACGACACCGAGGACCGGCTGGCGAAGCTGAAGGCCGCCGCCGCCGCGGACAAACTGGGCCGGGCGGAGCGGTGCGGGGCGGAGCTCCGCTTCATGCTGGACCGGGAGGCGGACTGTTCCGTGGCGCTCCAGGCCCTGCGCAGCGGCGTGCTGCCCCTGCGGGTCACCCACAACGACACCAAGCTGAACAACGTCCTCATGGACCGGAACACTGGCGAGGGGATCTGCATCATCGACCTGGACACCGTGATGCCGGGGCTTGCCATCAACGACTTTGGGGACTCCATCCGCTTTGGGGCCAACCACAGCGCCGAGGACGAGCGGGACCTGAGCAAGGTCAATCTGGACGTGTCCCTCTTCGCGATTTATACCCAGGCGTTTCTGGAGGGGGCCGGAGGGGCGCTGACAGCGGAGGAGATCGCTTATCTGCCCTGGGGGGCCAAGCTGATGACCCTGGAGTGCGGGATACGGTTTTTGACGGACTATCTGGAGGGAGACGTGTACTTCCACATCCAGCGTGAGGAGCAGAACCTGGACCGCTGCCGCACCCAGTGCAAGCTGGTCAGCGATATGGAGGCTCATTGGGACGAGCTGGCGGCGATTGTGAAGCAGCACCAGCAGGCGTGCGCCGCCTCATAAAATAAAAGCAGGGGCCCTGGAGACATGTCTCCAGGGCCCCTGAATTCCGGTATGGGGGTGGTTATCCGTTATTGGACGGTCCGCCGTGGGCCTTCAGCACCACGTCGTGGTAGCCGCCCTCCACGATGGAGGTGGACGACACCAGCGTCAGCCGGGCGTCCCGCTGGAGGTCCGGAATGGTGATGACGCCGCAGTTGCACATGGTGGACTTCACCTTGTAAAGGCTCTTCTCCACATTGTCCTTCAGCGGCCCAGCGTAGGTGACATAGGAGTCCACGCCCTCCTCGAAGGCCAGCCCGCTGCCGCCGCCCAGGTCGTACCGCTGCCAGTTCCTGGCCCGGTTGGAGCCCTCGCCCCAGTACTCCTTCATGTACTGCCCGTTCACCAGCACTCGATTGGTGGGGCTCTCGTCGAACCGGGCGAAATACCGGCCCAGCATCAGGAAGTCCGCTCCCATAGCCAGCGCCAGGGTCATGTGGTAGTCGTGGACGATGCCGCCGTCGGAGCAGATGGGCACATAGACGCCTGTCTCCTGATAGTATTCATCCCTGGCCGCCGCCACCTCAATGAGTGCGGTGGCCTGTCCGCGTCCGATTCCTTTGGTCTCCCGGGTAATGCAGATGGAGCCGCCGCCGATGCCCACCTTGACGAAGTCCGCCCCAGCCTCCGCCAGGAAGCGGAACCCGTCCCGGTCCACCACATTGCCTGCGCCCACCTTGACGGAATCGCCGTAGCGCTCCCGGATAAACGCCAGGGTCTTGGCCTGCCAGCAGGTATAGCCCTCGGAGGAATCGATGCACAGCACGTCCGCCCCCGCCTCCACCAGCGCGGGAACCCGGGCCTCGTAGTCCTTGGTGTTGACGCCCGCGCCCACCATGTACCGCTTGTGGGCGTCCAGAAGCTCGCCGGGGTTCTCCTTATGCTGCTCGTAGTCCTTGCGGAATACGAAGTACAGCAGCCGCCCCTCGGCGTTGACGATGGGCAGGGAGTTGAGCTTGTGGTCCCAGATGATGTCGTTGGCCTCCTTGAGGCTGGTGCCCTCCGGGGCGGTAATCAGCTTCTCCTGGGGAGTCATGAACTCGGTGACGCAGGTCTCCGGGTCCATGCGGCTGACGCGGTAGTCCCGGCTGGTGACGATGCCCAGCAGCGTCCCCTGGTTGGTTCCGTCGGAGGTGATGGCCACCGTGGAGTGGCCGTTGCGGGCCTTCAGCGCCAGAACGTCCCTGAGCTTCGCCTCGGGGGGCAGGTTGGAGTCGCTGGGGACAAAGCCGGCCTTGTAGCCCTTGACCCGCGCCACCATAGCGGCCTCGTTCTCCACGGACTGGGAGCCGTAGATGAAGCTCAGCCCGCCCTCCCGGGCCAGAGCCACGGCCAGGGTATCGTTGGACACGGACTGCATGATGGCAGACACCATGGGGATCGAGAGGCGCAGGGGACACTCCTCCTCGCCCTTGCGGTATTTCACCAGGGGGGTGGAGAGGCTGACATTGGCGGGGATGCACTCGGGAGAGGTGTAGCCGGGGACCAGCAGGTATTCGCTGAAGGTATGGGAGGGTTCGGGATAGTAGTAGGCCATAGCGGGACACACTCCTTTTATTATAGATGTAGGACAGGCTTTTTGATTAGCCCATATCGTACCACAACAAGGAGCGGTTGTAAAGGGAAAAGCCCGCTGCTGGCCATGATTTTTTTATACAGGGCGGATGTTTTTTACGGAGGCGGGTTATTGCCCGCCTCCGTAAAAAACATCACGTGGAGGATAACGCCAGAACCTCCTCGTAGCTTAGCCCTGTATCCTCCACAATTTCATCGATTGGCCTGTTGCGTTTCAGCAGCTTTTGCGCAAACGCGATTTTTTCTTCCCGGCGGCCCTCCTGCCGCCCTTCGCGACGGCCCTCCTGCCGCCCTTCGCGGCGGCCCTCGGCCCTGCCTTCTTCCACTGCGTCCTGATACTTCAGCTGCCACATCATATACGACACCTCCATCTTGCTGTCGCTGCGGACCTCACGCACCCTCTCCATCGTCTTTTGAAGAAGCTCCGTCGTATAGCCCCCGGAGTCATCATTGGTGCGGATATAGTCCAGATACTCAATGATCGCCGAACCTGCGTTGGCTGCTTTATAGCGGCTGTTCAGAAAGAGCACATGCGAACCGTCCTCATAGGGGGTATCCGTGTCTTTGATATAGGATGCCCGTTCGTTTACAGCGAGGCCGGTCCCGAAGTAATCAAAATCGCAGACAAATATGACAAAGCTCTCCGACAACTCGCCATAGGAGCGCCCCTTCAGCAGCTCGTTCCGGTCAATGGAGCCCTGATAAAAGCGTACGCGCTTCTCCAGAGCGAGCTTCCGGATTGTCTGCATTTCAATGGCGTAGACAGTTCCGGCGCCGTCGCGAAGGTAAACGTCCAGCCGTATCCCATGGTGCTCATAGCTGTCGCTGAGCTCTTTCTGGTTCTCAATATACTCGATATGGTCAATCTCTTCCCCCAGCAATTCCTCCAGAAACAGCTTGCAGATATCCGGGTTCCGCATCACCTGCCCGAACATGAAATCATTTCTCAACGGCAGTTCCTTCAAAGGAATGATTCTGTGCTCCAAACGACCAGCCCCTTTATCCCGCTTTTGATCTTATTATATCACTCTGCCAGGAAAAAGTCCATTGCATTATCTGAAAATTTGCTTTTTTTACTCTATTAAAGCGCTTCACTTAGTGGAGAATCCATGGTACAATAGAAAATATGTCTGACACAGAAGGGCAGGTGAACTCCATGAAGCTATGCATTGGCAGCGCTCCATGCAAGGTCTGATCCGAACAGGACGGCATGGAGCTGACAAACTCACAAGTAAGAATTATGTTCGGAACAGGCTTTGCATTTTTGTAAGGAAGACACCATTTACAAACAAAGGAGCAAAGTCTGTATGAAAAAGTATTTTTCCTCCCTTGCGGGGCTGGAGACATTTTTTATCCTCTGGAGCACCCAGGGCCTGTCCGCTTTGGGCAGCGCCATGACCAGCTTCGCCCTGGTCATCTGGTCCTACCAGCAGCAGGGCTCCGCCCTGACCACGGCAGGACTGTCCATCGCTTCCTACGCGCCCTACGTGCTGCTGAGCATGTTTGCCGGCAGTCTGGCGGACCGCTGGGACAAGAAAAAGACTATGGCCATCTGCGACCTGTTCGCGGCGCTGACCACTGTAGCGGTGCTGATCCTGCTGCGGACCGGGCGGCTGGAGGTCTGGCATCTCTATGCCATCAACATCCTGAACGGCCTGATGAACACCATCCAGCAGCCCACAAGCGAGGTGGCTGTCACATGCCTGACCCCTCCGGATCAGGTCCAGCGGGTGTCCGCACTGCGGGGCCTGTCCAGTTCCCTGGTGTCCCTGCTGTCCCCGGTGCTGGCCACAGCTGTGCTGACGCTGCTGGGGCTGGAGGCGGTGATCGCCTTCGACCTCATCACCTGCGCCGCCGCAGTGGGGAGTCTCCTGCTGTTCATCCAGATCCCGGAAAAGCGCCGGGAGACGGAGGCGGACAGCCTGCTGCGCGCCGCCCGGGAGGGACTGTAATGGCTGCGGGACAACCGGGGCATACTGGTTCTGATTCTCTTCCTGGCGGCCATCAACCTGATCGCCAGCATCTATAACGCGGTCCTTCCTGCCATGGTGCTCTCCCGGCCCGGCGGCGGCGAGACGGAACTGGGGCTTTTACAGACCTGCACCGGCCTTGCCAACCTGGCCGGGAGCCTGCTGGCCACCCTCCTGCCCGCGCCCAAGAACCGGGTACGGGTCATCTGCAACAGCCTGCTGTTCTCCATGAGCACGGAGAACCTGCTGCTGGCCCTGGGGCGGCACGCGGGGATCTGGTACATCGGGGCCATCCTGGGCTGGCTGTTCATTCCCATCATGAACACCAATATGGGGGCGCTGATGCGGCTGCGCATCCCGGTGGAGCTGCAGGGACGGGTGTACGCGGCCCGGAACACCCTGCAATTTTTCACGATCCCGGTGGGTTATCTCCTGGGCGGCTGGCTGGTAGACCGGATCTGCGAGCCGCTGATGGCCGGACTGCCGGCTGACGCCCCGCTGGTCCGCCTGCTGGGCAGCGGCAAGGGCAGCGGCGCGGCTTTGGTATTCCTTGGCATCGCCTTCGCCGGGATGCTGGTGTGCCTTATTTTCCGCAGGGACAAGCGCCTGTGGTCTTTGGAGGATATGGAATAGATTTATAGTACTTCCGAATTGAAAGGCCGGGGGGCCGTTGACTCCCGGCCTTTCTGCGCAGCCAGGTTGAATTTTTTCGTAAAATCTTCAACCGCCCCGTTATTGATTCTCCGCAGGTTTCATTGTATGATCCTATCAGAAGCGCTTCACAAATACAATCAGGAGGAATCCATTATGGATATGCAAAAGGCAGGCAGTCAGATCGCCACCCTGCGGAAGGGGCGGCGCCTGACGCAGAACGATCTCGGCGAACGACTGGGCGTGAGCTTCCAGGCCGTGAGTAAGTGGGAGCGGGGCGAGACCCTGCCGGACACCGCGCTGCTGCTTGATCTGGCGGAGGCGTTGGAAACGACCGTCGATTTCATTTTGACCGGGGGAGAACGCGCAATGGCTTATAAGGGCAAAATCACAGTCCGCGATATGGCGGAGGGCCTGCGCTGCCTGGAGAATATGGGGCGGCTGCTGGGCAGGGACAACCTCATTTACCGCCACGCGGTACAGGGGATCAACGATGGCATGAATACGGATATTGAGGCGGCCTTTACCGACAGCCATATTTTTGAGTGCTTCGTGGCGGAGGCCGTTATCCAGAATTTGAAGGCAGGCGCCTATGTGGATTCTACGGACGTCAAGCTCTATTTCAAGGAGGAGCGCTTCCGCAGCATCGTGCTGGCCCAGTGCGAGAAGCACGGCATCAGGTGACCTCGCCTCGGCGCGGCAAAAGGGCCGGGAGCTGTCGCTCCCGGCCCTTTGTGGCTCTGCTCAAGGAATGATTTGCTTCGCGGCGTACTGCACACCGTCCGCTGAGAAGAGATTGGTCAGCCTGGCCTCCACGTCCGTATAGAGGACCACGCTGTCCTGACAGTAGACAGACTCGATCCCCTCCTCTGCCAGGGCGAAAACAGACTCCTCCCGGAAATCACTGGTAATATATACCGGTATCATTTCCAGCAGCAGCCCGGCGCAGCCGCGCTCCCGGCTATAGCAGACCAGCGTATCCACCGCACTCCTGCACAGAGCGTCCGACACGTCCAGATAGGACGTGCGGATCTCTCCGTTGGACAGCAGATAGTAGTGCTGAAGGTCCTGCTCACTGATGGGATAATCCCGCATCCGCACAAAGCTCACCGGTCCCTGGTATGTCAGAGTCGCCGCGGGATAGATGTCATTCCCCTGCCGGTGATAGAGGGGATAGGCGTATTCCGTCCCGCCGCCGTCCAGGTTCCTGACAAACCCGTCAAAGCTGCTCAGGGTCCCTTTGGTATAGCCCCCGGCGGCCAGCTCTCCGGCCAGGTAGTCCGCGACGAAGGCGTTGCGCATCCAAGCGAAATCAATGAATCTCGTGATGCCCTCGCTCTCCGCCCAGGACAAGTACTCCGCCGATACGTTCAGCCGCACCCGACTCCCGTCCAGCAGCTCCAGGCCGATGGCCCGGGGATCGTTAGCGTAGGTCAGGACTCCGGCGTACTCCCTCCGCACATCCTCGCTGAGCCGGGGGTCGTAGTCCACCAGCCGGGCGTCGTCCCCGCAGAAAAATATATCGTCATACCGCTCGTACACCGGCCCAAGGTACAGCTCCCGCCGTCCGCTCTCCACCACGGCGGTGAAAGCCGCATAGAGCCCCGCGTCCACCTCCAGCGCCTCGTTGGGACGGCTGTTTATCGTACAGATATTGACGACGCCCTCAAACTCCAGGTCGCTGTGGAACAGGCGGTAAGCCCTCTGGCAGGCCCCCGTGTAGAGATTGGTCACCCTCGTCGTCTCCGCCTTGGAGCCGCTCTGGTAGAAGAAGGTAAAGTCCTCCGCGCTGGTGGGACCGGCGTTGGCGCTGGCCGTGACGGTATGCCACCCCGTCTCCGGCGCCAGCAGGCCCATGATGGCATACGTCAGCATCCCCGCGCCCAGGACCAGCAGCGCCCCCGCCGCAATCAGGCGGCGTCCGGTGTGCTTCTCATTCAGCTCGATGCGCTCCACCGGTCTGGGACGGAAGCGGTCCTGCTTGTCTCTGGCAGCGTGTCCCAAATCAGGCCACCACGCGCCACAGCAGCAGCAGGAAAATCAGCAAAATGGCCGCAAGGAGAATCAGTCCGGCGACGGTCCCCTTTCTGCACTGCTTATAGTTGCGGGTATGGCGGAATTTCTTGAAGAGGAACATTCCCACCAGACCCAGGATGGGCAGGAAGAAGGACAGGACCATATACCAGATGCTTCCTGTATCATGGGTGGGATGGATGAGAAATTCCTCCTCCACCGCCTTGTCGGCGGCCACCTCCGTGCGGACGGCATGGGTTCCTGTTTCATCAATCTGGATGGGCTTGACGGGGATGCCGCGCTCACGGATAGCCTTGTACTCCTCGATCTCCTTCTTATTGCCGTAGATATAGTGGTCGTAGCCGATATTGACCAGCTCCGGCTTGTCAGAGGAGTAGTCGTGCATGGAGGGATCGTAGGTAAAGAGCACCTTCTTCTTCTCCAGCCTGGGGTCGGGGATGGGAATCGCGGAGATTAGGGAGTGGGTGTAGGGGTGCAGCGGGTAGTTGAACAGCTCCTCCGCTGCGGCAATCTCCACGATGCGGCCCTTATAAATCACGCCGATGCGGTCAGAGATGAACCGGACGACAGACAGGTCGTGGGCGATGAAGAGATACGTCAGCCCCTTTTCCTCCTGGAACTTCTTCATCAGGTTCAGCACCTGGGCGCGGATGGAGACGTCCAGGGCGGAGATCGGCTCGTCGGCCACCACCAGCTCCGGCTCCATGACCATGGCGCGGGCGATGCCGATGCGCTGGCGCTGGCCGCCGGAAAACTCGTGGGGATAGCGGGTCAGGTGCTCCGGCAGCAGGCCCACCGCATTAATCATCTCCTCCACCTTGCGGACACGGTCCGCCTCGTTGTCGAAGAGATGGAAGTTATAAAGGCCCTCGGAGATGATATAGTCCACGGTGGCCCGCTCATTCAGGCAGGCCGCGGGGTCCTGGAACACCATCTGGATATTCCGGATGACCTCCCGGTCCAGGGTGTGGGGGATCTTTCCGGAGATCCGGACTCCCTTGTAGTCGATCTCGCCGGCGGCCAGGGGATTGACGCGGATCACCGCGCGGCCTACCGTGGTCTTGCCGGAGCCGGACTCGCCCACCAGGGAGAAGGTCTCCCCCTTGTAAATGTCGAAGGTAGCGTTCTGCACCGCGCGGACCGCGTCCTCGCCCTTGCCGAAGGTGATATCCACGTTCTTCAGGGACAGGAGGATCTCCTTGCCGGTCTTCTCGTCAATGGGGCCGTGCTCCGGCAGATGGGACGCGCGGACCGCCCTCTCGTTTTCTTGCTTCAATGTAGCCACTTTCTATCCTCCCCCCTTAAATATTGAACGCGTGGATGAGCTTTTCATGAATATCGTGGATCCCCTCAGGCTTCTCAATCTTGGGCGCGTGGGGGGCCAGCAGCCAGGTCTTTGCGAAATGGGTCTCCGACACCTGGAACATCGGCGGCTCTGCCAGGGTATCGATTTTCAGGCAGTAAGGATTGCGGGGCGCGAAGGCGTCGCCTGTGATCTGGTTATACAGGCTGGGGGGCGTACCGGTGATGGAGTAGAGCTTGGTATTCTTCTGGGCCAGTTGGGGCAGGGAGCTGAGCAGCGCCCAGGTGTAGGGATGGCGGGGGTCATAGAAGATATCCTCCGCCGTGCCCAGCTCAATGATCTGTCCGGCGTACAGCACCGCAACCCGGTCCGCCACGTTGGCTACCACGCCCAGGTCGTGGGTGATAAAGACGATGGTATAATTGAACTCCTTCTGCAGGTCCTTGATGAGCTGGAGGATCTGGGCCTGGATGGTCACATCCAGGGCCGTGGTGGGCTCGTCGCAGATCAGGATCTTGGGCTGGCAGGACAGGGCGATGGCGATGACGATTCTCTGGCGCATACCGCCGGAGTACTGGAAGGGATAGTCGTCAAAGCGCGCCTCCGCGTTGGGGATGCCCACCTTCCGCATCAGGTCCAGGGCCCTGCGGCGGGCCTCCGCCTCAGAGCATTCCTGGTGCTTTAGGATGACGGAGGTGATCTGCTTGCCGATGGTGATGATGGGGTTCAGGCTGGTCATAGGGTCCTGGAACACCGTGGCGATCCGGCGGCCCCGGATTCTGCTCCAGTCCTTGGAGTACTGCACCCGGGCCAGATTCAGCACGCAGGCGCCGTGGAGAGTATCCGCCGTCTCGTCCAGATACTTTACCCGGAAGGTGACCTCGTCAAACACAGCGTTGCGCTGGGCCTCATCATCCAGGTCCACTCCCAGCTTCATGGCCTCCGTCAGCGCTGCGACCAGCTTATTGAACATCTGGTACCGCTGGCGCATCCCGAAGCGTCCGATGGAGAGGTATATCTCCTTGGCCAGAATCTCATTGCGCCGCTCCGCGGCAGGGCTGACCGTACCCTTTGTCTCCTTCTCATACTGGGCCTTCAGGGCGGCGTACTGCTGGTCAAAGCGCTTGTTGAAGGCGGCGTCGCCGGCGGCGTCGGCCTTCCTGGCCCGCTCCGCCTCCGCTTCCCTGCTCTTCATTTTCTTGATCTGATCGTCCAGCTCCTTGATGAGGCGGCTGGTCTCGCGGATCTTCTCCTTGTCCTTGGAGGGATCGAAGGTCTGCTTCAGATTGAATGTGTCGGTCCGCTTGTCGGTCAGCTCCTTCAGCTCCCGCCGGAATCCGGTACGCTCCTCCTCTGAGAGGCTGCCGCGCTCCCGCTTCTCGCTCTCCAGGGCCAGCATCTTCTGGTAAGTAGCCGCCCCCAGCTCCAGAGCGGAAGCCACGCTGAAAGCGGCCCGGGCCTTCTCAATCATCCGCCGGGCGGCGGGGGTCAGCTTCACGCTGGCGTCCGTCAGTTCATTGTCGTTGAAAATGATCTTGCCGCCGCTGACAAAGCCGTTGGAATCCAGCATTCCCGCGAAGGTCTTGGTAAACACGCTCTTGCCGGAGCCGGACTCGCCCACGATGGCGATGGACTCGTTCTCATAGATATCCAGGGACACACCCCGGATGGCGGTGAGCACACGTCCGCGCACGCGGAACTTCACCCACAGGTCCTTTATGGACAGCACCACTTTTTTCTCTTCAGCCATAGCCTTCCCCCCTTACATATGCGTCCGCGGGTCGGACGCGTCGCCCAAATTCTGGCCGACAAGATACAGCACCACTGTGATAATGGATGAGATGACCACCGGACTCCAGAACTCAAACTCCCAGCCGACCGTCACCATGGCGTTCTGCGCCTGGTAGATCAGGCGGCCCAGACTCATATCCTTCATGCCCATGCCGATAAAGGCCAGGAACACCTCATAGGAGATGTAGGAGGGCACCTCGGTGGCCAGCATGGTCACGATAATGCTGGTCATGAAGGGCAGGATATTCTTCATGGCGATCTTCACCGTCCCCGTCCCCAGGCAGCGGGAGGCCAGATTGTATTCCCGGTCCCGGATGATGACCACCTGGACACGGATGGAGTAGGCGATGCCCAGCCAGCCCGTCAGGGTCATGGCAAAGACCATGGTCCAGAAGGTGGGGCTGAAGAGCATGACCAGCACGGAAAGCAGCAGAATATAGGGCACGTTGCCGATGATGTTGTACACAGCCATCATCACGGTGTCCACCTTCTTGGAGAAGCCCCAGATGGCCCCCAGAATCACTCCGATGGTCATATTGATCGCCGCGCAGATGAACGCAAGGGAAATGGAAATCTGAGCGCCGCTCCAGATGGCGTCAAAGGTGGACTCGCCGGAGCCGCCGGTGCCCAGAATATACTTGATGCTGAAGCCGTACTGGCTGATGGCCTTGGCCGGCGTCAGGTGCTTGGCCTCGGGGTTCAGCAGGTTGCCGAACCGGTCGTACTCCGTAAAGGCCGGGTACAGGTAGGAAAACAGGATCACGATTGCCAGCAGAACCAGGATTACGATGTTCAGCTTATTCCGGAAGAAGACGCGAAACACGCTGCTCCAATAGGAGTAGCGGGGCGCGGTGATCTTCTCGGACTCCATACCGTTGTGGTCCACGCGGGAGAACAGCTCCGCCTCACTGAGGCCAAATTGACTGTAATCATATTCCATACTATCACCTATCCTTTGTCGAGAACGAGATCCGCGGGTCTACCGTGGCCATGACAACGTCGCCCAGAATGATGGCGACCACGGATAGCACTGCGTAAAAGAGGGTGACGCCCACGATGACGCCGTTGTCGTACTTGTTGATCGCCTCGGTCAGAAGACCGCCCGCGCCAGGCACCGAATAGATCCGCTCGGTGATAATGGCTCCGGTCATAGCGAAGAGGATGCTGCCGGGGATACCGTGGAAGATGGGAATGGCGGCGTTCTTCAGGATGTGCTTGGTGAAGATCTCACCCTCCGTCAGACCGCCGGAACGGGCGAATTTCACATAGTCGGAGTTCATCTGGTCAATCATATACCGCCGCAGCCACTTCATCAGGTTTGCCACGCTGGGCAGGGCCAGGGAGATGATGGGCAGCACATACATCAGATTGTTGTCCGACTCCATATCGAAGTTCATGGGCAGGCCCAACTGTCCGCCGATGGCGCGGAACATGAAAATATAGGCCAACGACGGAACCGCAATGATGAAGATGATATAGGCCGTGCCCAGCTTATCCATCAGTTTGTCCTTCTTCCGGGCCATCATGATGCCGAGGGGCACGCCCAGCAGATAGGAGCAGATGGTGGAGATGATGCCGATGATGAAGGAAAATCCGATCTTGGAGGGAGAACGGCGGGCCGTATCCACACTGGTATAGTCATCCGCATACCGGGCCGCCAGGAAGTCGGTGCTCTCCCGGGAGCCCTGGTTATAAATAGCGGTGTGCAGATCGTCCGCAGACTGCTCCACCAGCCCGCTGGGGAAGGTGGTCTCGCTGAGGACGTAGGAGCCCTGGGACCGGGTCATGCTCAGGAACACGTCCGTACCCTTGTTGACGGTGTAGGACTGGCCCAGGTTGATGGTGGCGATGTTCTGATGAAGGAAGGGGAATTGACTGTCAAAATAGAGAAGGTATTTATGCTTTGTGCCGTTTCCGATGATGGCTGGCGAGAACTTCTCCCCGCCATAGACCGGGTCAAACGCGGTAAAGGTGATGCCCCGCTCTCCCACGTCGCCCTGGGCGTAGTGAATGCTGTCAACATCGATCAGTCTGGAAAAATAGCCCACCAGACGGTCAAGCAGCGGCTGATTTCCCCAGGCAAAGAAAATCTGCGCGCCGCCGTTGGCCAGCTTCCGGCCGTTCATGACCGCGTCCTTGCGCACAACCGTATAGCCCTTGGCCTCGTAGGTCTCCACAAAACGGGCCGCAAGCTCCTTCACCGTGTCCGAGTCGTTGTCAGGGGTACGTCCGAAGGACGCGGCGGCGGCGCGGGTCTCCTCGTCGATCTCGCCGCTCTCGGCCAGCTCGATGAGCCACTCCGTGTAAGGTACATAGTCGATATAGCCGTACTCCTCCCACTTCTGGTACTGGTAGGTGATCCGCCCGTTACTGGCCTGCCGCTGGAAGACGGTGTCCTTGGCAAAGACCAGATCCCGGTTCATCACGGAGTAGATCAGCACCATGACGATGGCGACTACGGCGACTATGGAGAACAGGCTGAACAGAACTCGTTTCAATAAATATTTTCCCATACTTTCACCCCTAATACCGCTTGCGGGAGAATGGCGCGAACCATTCTCCCGCAAGCGCAGTTATTGATCTTCGATCACCGTCGCTGGCGGTGCTTTGCGCTTTACCAAAGGCCCATGCTGGCGGTGCTGTAGCCAGCGCCCTGGGACAGGCAGGTGTCCAGATAGGTGGCGGCATCGCCGTAGTCGGGAGTCCAGCCGGAAATAAAGGCGATATCGAAGTTCATGTCATAGCCCTCATAGACGTTGTATCCGCTGTAATACCATTCATCATAGGAGTCGGCGCCCAGCAGGTTGACCTGCACCAGACCGCCCAGAGCGCTACGGATGCTCTGCTCATAGGCATTGGCCTGATTGGTGTAGAGGGGGTCATTCGCGGGGTAGGTGTAGTCGATCTGGATGGGGTTCTCAGCGGAGATCTCCACGCCCTGGGCGGCCAGCTCCTCAACGGCCTTCTCCAGGTACGCCTTGGCGTTGTCGGGGCTGTACCAGCCGTCGTAGCCGTCGCCGGAGCCGCCGTCCACGTCGGGATTCCAGACCATGACGGGGAAACCGTCAGCGTCCAGGAAAGCCTGGAGCATCTCGCCGTACCAGGTACCGGCGGGGAAGGTGTAGGACTTGCCGTCCACGGTGACGGTGGTCTCCTCCTCCAGGCTGGCGAAGTTGGCGGGCACGTAGGAGTTGCGCAGGCGGGCGTACTTCAGCTCCTCGCCGACGCCCTGGCCGTTGACGGAGCCGCGGTCGTTGGCGAAGGTCATCGCCAGACGGAAGTTGGTGTTGTTCAGCGCGGCGTGGGTCCGGGCGGCGTCATCCAGAATGTCGGAGGTAACCACGCCGTTGTCAATGTCGATCTCATCGGCGCTGCCGTGGGTCTGGGGGGAGACCAGCTTGGTCTCGTCGGTGTAGTTGGCATAGGCGCGGCGGGCCATGTTGTAGAAGCCCACGAAGGTGTCGGAGGTGGTGCCGGTCTGGTAGTGATAGTCGTCATAGAGGCCGTCCACCTTTGCCTGCTCCAGAGCGCTGGCGTTCAGTCCGGCGCTGACGACCTGGCCGTCCTTCATCATATTATAGGTCTGGAGGGGATCGTCGCCGCCGACATAGTAGACGTTGATGGTCTTGTTGGCCACGTTCTCAGCGTTCCAGTAGGTGGGATTGGCCTGGAACACAATAATATTCTTCTCGGTCCAGTTGGTAATCAGGTAGGGACCGCAGTAAGCGATGTTGTTGGGAGTCCTGCCGTAGGTGTAGGTGTCGGCGGCATTGTCAAACTCCACGCCGAACTTACCGCCCTGGGACTCATAGTAGCTGCGGCACAGGGGGCCGAACACGCCGCAGCAGCCCATCATGGAGGGGAACACGGAGAAGGGCTCCACCAGGGTGTACTCCAGGGTGTACTTGTCAATGGCCTTGACGCCCACCTGAGTGAAGTCGGGGTTCTCGCCGGTGACATACTCCTCAGCGCCCGCGATGACGCCGGTCAGCAGCTCCTCCTGGCCGCCGGCGCAGTCAAACACGTGCTGCATGGAGGCGACCCAGTCGTCCGCCTGGACCTCGTCGACCTCGCGGCCCTGGGAGTCAACCCACTTCACGCCCTCGCGGATGTGGAAGGTGTAGACCAGTCCGTCGTCGGACACGTCATAGCTGGTGGCCAGGGCAAACTGCTGGACGTTCTCCACGTCGTACTTCAGCAGGCCGTCCAAGGTGTTGCAGGTCCACTCGCTGTTGACGGACTGGAAGGTGGCCATCACGTCCCAGGTGCTGGGATCGCTGGTGTAGACCATGTTGTAGCCGTCGGCAACCTCATAGCCGTGCTCGTCCAGATAAGCGTGGAGCTGCTCCATATAGGTGCCGGTGCCTCTGGTCCCGTTCCACAGCTCCTTGATCGCCATACGGTCGGCGGTGGTGATATAATCCGTGGTAGCGATGGCGTGCTCATAACGGTTGTTGTCGCTGCCCCACTGAACGGTGGAAATGGTGTAGGGGATTCCGCGGCCGATGGCATAGTTGCCGCCCTTGGTGGTGTTGGGCACAATCGCGCCGCCCTCCAGCAGCTTGGCCTCGGCGGCGGCTACCAGCGCCAGACGCTGGTCAGTGGTATTGTTGGGGTCCTTGGCTACAGCCAGTCTGTCCTCAAAACCGGGGAAAGCATTGTTGTAAATGGTGTCGTAATCAAAGGTAGCGGGCTGGAATTCCGCGGGGCCGTCATCGGACGGGGGAGTGGCGTCGTTGTTGTCGGTGTTCGCGGGGGGCGGGTCCTGGTCGTTGCCCGGCGTGTTGTTGTTGCCGCAGGCAACAAGGCTCAACAACATAGCCAGAGCCAGGATCAGGCACAGGAACTTCTTTTTCATGTTGATCCTCCTAATTAAAATATATCTTTAACCGGCGGTGCGGGCGGCCCCGGGGCCACCGGCTAAATACAAACAGAGAGTATCATGCTGCCGAATACGGCAGCATGGCCGCTTTAACAAATTAAAGCGGAGGCGTTCACGGATTGTTAACAGCTTGTAAATATTATAGTGGACTTTTGCGTGCTTGTCAAGGACACTCACAAAAAAAGAGCCGATTTCGTCAAAACTCCCACAACGGCAATTTCTTCCGGGTACGAACTTAACAAACCGCACAAACCACGCAGGCTGGGCGGCGGTGGTTTTGCCGGCCTGGAGAAAAGCGGGAAATTTTTTGAAAAACAGGCTTGACAAAGCGGGAAATATGCGCTATACTAACACCTGCCTAACCGGTCCGCCGGTTCACATGGCGGCGTAGCTCAGTTGGCCAGAGCATTCGGTTCATACCCGAAGTGTCACCGGTTCGAATCCAGTCGCCGCTACCATATGGCCCGCCGGGCCATATTAGGCGCGTTGGTCAAGCGGCTAAGACACCGCCCTTTCACGGCGGTAACACGGGTTCGATTCCCGTACGCGTCACCACGACGGGAGGAATCGCTCCCGCCGCACGGAGGCTTAGCTCAGCTGGTTAGAGCGCCTGCTTCACACGCAGGAGGTCACTGGTTCGAGTCCAGCAGTCTCCACCAAAGCCCTTGAAAACCTTCTGTTTTCAAGGGTTTTTTTGTTTATGAAAAAAATATGCATGAAGATAGGATTTAGTTCTGACCAGTCTGCCGCATCAAGTGCGTTGCGCAAGGATAACGGAGGCATATGTATACTTTTTTGTCAATCATACTTGTGGTTCTCGGAATCATCATGATTCTTAAACCCGGATTTTTTTATGAAATTGCGGAAAGCTGGAAAAATCACACCAGCAGCGCTCCATCAGACTTGTATCTTTTCAGTACACGACTGGGCGGTGTTATATGTTTGCTGGTGGGTATTGGGGGACTCGCCGTATTTATTCTTGAATTCTTGGGATTTTTGTAGCAAGGACTGTTAAGGTATAAGGAGTCGAAAAGCAGATGAAGGCATTTGATATGGAGCGGTATCCGGTGGTCAAATTAGCAGACCGCCCTGAGCTGAAGGAGCAGGCGGCCGCCTGGTTCCATGAGAAGTGGGGCATCCCGCTGGAAGTCTATCTGGAGAGCATGGACCAGTGCCTGAGCGGGGAAGCGCCTGTGCCTCAGTGGTATGCAGTTCTGGAGGATGACAGGATCATCGCCGGGCTGGGCGTGATTGAAAACGACTTCCATGACCGGAAAGACCTGACGCCCAACGTGTGCGCGGTGTACGTGGAGGAGGCGCGCCGATGCCAGGGCATCGCTGGGAGGATGCTGCGGTTTGTCTGCGAGGACATGGCGCGGCGGGGGGTTGGAACCTTGTATCTTCTTACGGACCATACGTCCTTCTATGAGCGGTACGGCTGGGAACTTCTGTGCATGGTCCGGGGCGACGGCGAGGAGGAGCCGTCCAGGATGTACGTCCATCACGAGGAGGAAGGGACGGGCTCAGGAGATGAAAAATAACGGCGGATAACGTATGCTCTGCCAGCTCACGAACAAGCGCGGCCGGCGTCCCCCATCCGGGAACGCCGGCCTTGTTTTCATGTGCGATGCCGGGCGGTAAGCTTGCGGCACAGACCGCGGGCGTGCCAGCCCACAGTCTCGCCCACCTCCTTGGACGCCACCACCTTGTCTGCCAGGGTCAGCAGCCACGCCTCCGAATTCCTGGGCCAGGGGGCCAGCGGGAACATGTGGCTGGCGATGGCGGAGCGCTGACGCTGGTCCAGACCGAACACCCGGCCCGCCCGGTGGGCGGCGTGGGAGCCGTGGATAAAGGCGTGCATGTGCTTGATCCGGGTCCAGCCGGAGAAACGGCTCATGTAGCGGCGGTGGTGGTCCCCCTGCCAGTCATAGCCAAAAAAGTCGTGGAGCAGCGCGGCGCGGGTCAGGGCCCGTACCCGGTCCTCCTTCAGATGGAACCGCCGGGCCAGCCGGTAGGCGCACTTCGCCGTGGCTATGGAGTGGATGTAAAGGGAGTTCTCTCCGCCGTGGTGGGGGCAGTCCTTCATCTGGATGAAAAGAGGGTGTCTGATGATGTCGTCGGTCATTTCCTGAAAAGTCTGAGCCAATGAAATCTCCTCCAAAGCTTCATTTCGACGCGCAGTGATTGTTTGCTTCTATTATAGGCCCTGTCACACCCGGTTTTCAAGGGGAAATTTGTGGAAGATTTCTTTAAGATTTCCGCAAGGAGCTGATCAAAATGATTTTCTTCCCGGAAAAACTCTGGACAACAGGCGGAAAACCCGTTATACTGGTAAAAAGGGGAATATTACCTCCGAACCGAAAGGCCGGAAGTAATATTTGCCGTGCTTTGCGGCGGCAGCCGCAAAGCGGCTTAAATCAAATGTATTATTCCGAATTTTATATTCGGAATAATATTTGTTTCGTCCCCCGGGGACGGGAAAGGAGCCGCCTGTGCGTATCAATCCGCAGCTCCTGGAGACAATCCGGGAGTCCCTCTCCTCCGTCCTGCCCATCACGACCATTGTGCTGCTGCTGAGCGTCACCATCGTGCCCCTGACGCCGGGGGCGCTGGTGCTGTTCCTGTTCGGTTCCGCGCTGCTGATCGTGGGGGTAGGCATGTTCACTATGGGCGTGGACATGTCCATGACGCCTATGGGCAGCGGCATCGGCGTCTACATGAGCCGCGCCCGGCATCCGGCGGTCCCGCTGGCTATCGCCTTCGCCCTGGGAATGCTCATCACCATCGCGGAGCCTGACCTGACGGTGCTGGCCCAGCAGGTGCCCGCCATCCCGGACCGGACGCTCATCCTCACCGTGGCCGCCGGGGTGGGGCTGTTCCTGGTCATCGCCCTGCTGCGCGTCATGCTGAAGATCCCTCTGTCGCTGCTGCTGGTGGGCTTTTATCTGGGGGCCTTCGTGCTGGCGGTGGTTTTTGTGCCGAATGACTTCATCCCTGTGTCCTTCGACTCCGGCGGCGTGACCACCGGACCCATCACGGTGCCCTTCATCATGGCCCTGGGCGTGGGCGTGGCCTCCGTCCGGAGCGACAAGAACTCCACCAGCGACAGCTTTGGCCTGGTGGCGCTGTGCAGCATCGGGCCGATCCTGTCGGTATTGACTCTGGGCATCTGCTACTCCCCGGACTCCGCCAGCTATACCCCCGCCGCCCTGCCGGACATCGCCACCACCCGGGACGCGTTCCGGGAGTTCACCGCCGCCCTCCCCCACTACGCGGAGGAGGTGGTCATAGCGATGATCCCCATATGCGCCATGTTCCTGCTGTTCCAGCTCTTTACCCGCCGCTTCAAGCGGACCCAGCTGCTGCGGATCGTCAGCGGGCTGGTGTATACATATGTGGGGCTGGTGCTGTTCCTCACCGGCGTCAACGTGGGCTTTATGGGCGCGGGGCAGCTCATCGGCGCGACCATCGCCGGGAGCGAGCACCCCTTCCTGCTGGTCCCCATCGGGATGCTCATGGGCTATTTCATCGTAGCCGCCGAGCCTGCGGTCCATGTGCTGGTCAAGCAGGTGGAGGAGGTCTCCATGGGCTCCATCTCCCAGTCCGCCATGCGGCAGGGAATGTCCATCGGCGTGGCCCTGTCCATCGGCATCGCCATGCTGCGGGTGGTGACGGGGGTCTCCATCCTGTGGTTCCTGATTCCCGGCTACGCCATCTCGCTGGTCCTGACGTTCTTTGTGCCCCAGCTGTTCACCGGCGTGGCCTTCGACGCGGGCGGCGTGGCCTCCGGCCCCATGACGGCCACGTTCCTGCTGCCCTTTGCGATGGGAGCCTGCGAGACCATCGGCGGCAACCTGATGACGGACGCCTTCGGTCTGGTGGCCCTGGTAGCCATGACGCCGCTGGTGACCATCCAGCTGCTGGGTCTGGCGGGCCGCGTGAAAAAGCGGCTGGCGGACGACGCTCTGCGTGCGGAGCTGGCGAAGGTGGAGGACTGCGTCCTCTACTGCGACTGAGGAGGTGGACGGATGAAACGACAGGAACAGCTGAGCCTCATCATGTCCATCGTGGAGCGGGGCAGCGGCGGCAAGCTGGTGAAGCTCTACAACAAGAATCATATCTTCACCCACATCCGCTTTGAGGGCCAGGGCACGGCCACCTCGGAGATCCTGGACATCCTGGGCCTGGGCGGCTCGGAAAAGGATATTATCTGGAGCGTCGCCACCCGCCCGGCGGCGCGGGCGCTGCTGGAGAAGCTGGACGACGAGCTGCGGGGCGAGGCCCCGGGACGGGGGATCGCCTTTGCGGTGCGGCTGTCGGCGCTGAGCAGTCTGGTGGCGGCGTTCATCGGCATGAAGACCCGCGTGGAGGAAGGAACGGAGGAAGCTATGGAGAATCAGCAGAAGAGCAGCATGATCCTTGTAACCGTGAACCAGGGTTTCACCGGCACGGTGATGGACACCGCCCGGAAGGCCGGAGCCCGCGGGGGCACGATTATCAAGGGCCGCTGGGCCGGAGACGAGAGCTTCGCCCAGACGGCGGGGATCACCACCCTCCAGGCGGAGAAGGAATTGATTTTTATTGTCGCTCCAATGGAGCAGCGCAACAGGATTATGGACGCCATCGCAAAGGAGCACGGCCTGCGCACGGAGGCCGGGGCCATGGTGATGGCCGTCGGCGTGGAGCAGCTGGTGCATCTGGGATAAGCGAAAGCGCTTCCTGCGGCGATATACCGGACCGGGCCGTACGATAACCAAAAGGACCGCCGCCCTCGCGGGCAGCGGTCCTCCTTCTCATTTCGGCAGCATTTCCTCCAGACGCTCCAGCGGGAAGGGCGGCTGGGCCAGAGGCCGCACCGCCAGGCTCATCAGCTGGATGGGGTCGTCGTCCGCCGCCACCCGGTTGGAGTGGAACACCCCGCACCGGCGGCAGCGGTGGATGACCGCCCACTCGCCGCCCTTGCGGCTCCAGACCCCCACCGGTTCCATGTCGCCGCCGCAGCCGGCGGCCCGGTCGCCCGGGACGCCGTCCAGATGGACGCTGTGGAGGCATTTGGGACAGTGGTTGCGGTGGCGGGTGCCGCCGCCCTCCGGCGTTACCAGACGGCCGCAGGCGCGGCAGGTAAACACTTCACCGGGGCGGGGGGAACCTCCGCCCTGTTTTTCTATATATCGGGACATAAATCCTCCTGGTATGTTGTTTTAACACATACGGGAGGCTCGCTGTTCAAATTGCGGAAACCTCCCAGATTTCGACAATCACCGAACGACAGCTCAGCATATGCAAATTTCTCCTTTCTTTACAAGTGAACCGGCCAGTTCATTTGCAGGATACCACAGAAACCGGAAATTGGCAAGTGTCCCAGCAAAAAATCCCTTTTACCCTTTGTTTTGACAAAGACCTATTCATCTTCTCATCCGCCGAAATGACTGAGCAGGCCCAATGGTGGCCTTACAGTCTACCGCTCCATCTTCCAGTACTGCACGCTGTATGGCGGCAGCTCGCTGCCTCCGCCGAAATCATGCTTTTCTCCGGTGATAAGATCGACGGCCATGCCGCACCCCGCGTCAAAATGCGCGGTGTAGGGCGCGCCCTCGGCGTTGACCGCCACCAGCACCCGCTCCCCGTCACAGGCCCGCTCAAAGATAATCTGCTTGTTGGTCAGAACGACATTCCGGTAGGAGCCATAGCACAGCGCCTTGCTGCCCTTGTGGGCGGACGCCAGCTTGGCGATGAACGCCGTCAGGCCGTTCCGCTCCGGCTTATCCAGCGCGGGACGCAGGGCGGCGTCGCCCTGGCTCTTCCGGCCCTCGATTCCCCACTCGCTGCCGTAGTACACCGCCGGGACGCCGGGCATCCCGAACAGGATGCCGTAGGCGGGATACAGGTGATCCTTATTGCCCAGGATGCTGGCGATTCGCTCCACATCGTGGTTGTCCAGGAAGTTCATCAGATGCCGCCCCTTGTACAGCGTCCACTGCTCCGGGCCGAACTGCCGGGCCAGACTGTGGCCAATCTCAAAGAGATTCATGGAGTTGAAGCTGGACCACAGGCCCTTGTAGCACTCGTAGTTGGTCACGGAATGGCAGGCGTTGTCGTTCATCCAGCGGTTATAATCCCCGTGGAGCGTCTCACCCATGAGGACGAAGTCCGGCTTCACCTGATTGGCGAACTGCCGCAGCTGGTACAGGTAGTCCGGGCTCAGGCAGTAGGCCACGTCCAGCCGCAGGCCGTCGATGCCGAACTGGTCCACCCAGGAGCGGATGGCGTCAAACTGGTGCTGAACGACTGCGGGGTTGCCCAGATTCAGCTTCACCAGCTCGTAGTGGCCCTCCCAGGCCTCGTACCAGAAGCCGTCGTTATAGCCGGTGTTGCCGTCGAAGTTGATATGGAACCAGTCCTTGTAAGGGCTGTCCCACTTCTTTTCCTGCACGTCCCGGAAGGCCCAGAAGCCCCGGCCCACATGGTTGAATACGCCATCCAGGATCACCCGCAGCCCTGCGGCATGAAGCGCGTCGCAGACCTGCTTGAAATCCTCGTCCGTCCCCAGGCGGCAGTCCACATGGAAGTAATTCCGGGTGTCATAGCCGTGCCGGTCGCTGTCGAAGAGGGGGTTGAACAGCACTGTATCCGCGCCGGTCTCCTTGATGTGCTCCGCCCAGTCCAGTACGCGGAGGATGCGGTGGTCCTGGACGCCGTCGTTGTACTCCGGCGCGCCGCACAGGCCCAGAGGGTAGATCTGATAAATGACTGATTCGTCAAACCACATAATTTTGTCTTCCTTTCATATTTCACGGCAGAGGCAGGCTTCTGTACCCGCCTCCTGTAATGGGTCAGTCCAGGATAAACCGTCCATTCTCCTCCCGGAAGGACGCGCTGTAGAACGCGGCCATGGCCTGGACGAGGTAATCCGTGTCCTTCGAGCCTGCGGTCTCCACGCAGGAGTGCATCGCCAGCTGGGCCAGACCGATATCCACCGTGTTCACCGACACATGGGAGGTGGAGATCAGCCCCAGGGTTCCGCCGCCGGGCAGGTCGGAACGGTTGGCAAAATGCTGGACAGGTACGCCCGCCTTCTCACACAGGGAGGCGAACACCGCCTGGGCCACGCCATCGGTGGCGTAGCGGACGCCGTGCTTGATGACCACGCCGGCGTTCATAGCGGGGCGGTGGGTAGCGTCGTGGTATTCGGGGTGGTTGGGATGGACGGCGTGGGCGTTGTCGGCGGAGACCACAAAGCTGTTGGCCGTAGCCGCCAGCCGGTCCATCCCGGCGGCGGCGCAGACCCGGGCGATCACATCCTCCAGGAAGGTGCCGTCAGCGCCCTGCTTGGTGCGGCTGCCGATCTCCTCGTTGTCCAGCAGGGCGTAGACCGGTACGCTTCCGCTCTCCTTCGCCGCCAGGAAGCCCTGGAAGCAGCCCCAGGCGCACTGGAGGTCGTCCAGCCGCGGGGAGGAGATGAACTCGTCCGCCGCGCCCCATACCACAGCCTTCTGCCGGGGGCAGAGGAACAGGTCCGCGCCCAGGATGTCCTCCGCCTTGCAGCCCGCGCTCTGCGCCACAATGGCCTGGAAGGTCCCCTTCTCCCCGTCCAGGCCCAGCAGAGGCACCATGTCGCACTTGGGGTCGTACTTGAAGCCGTCGTTGGCGGCGCGGTTCATGTGGCCCGCCACGTTGGGAATCATCAGCAGATCCTTGTCCACATAGACCAGCCTGGTCTGAATGGCGTCCCCGTCCTTTACCAGAACCCGTCCCGCAACGGTCAGAGGCCGGTCCAGCCAGGGAGCGAAGAGCATCCCGCCGTATTTCTCCGTGTTCAGCCGGAGATACTTCTCCGGACCCGCCAGCTCCGCGTTCTGCTTGACGCGGAAACAGGGGGAGTCGGAGTGGCTGGCGGAGATCATAAATCCCTGGGCCTTTTTCTCCGGCAGCCGGAAGGCGGCCAGCGCCGACCCGCCCCGTACAGCCAGATATTTGCCTCCGGCTGTCAGATCCCAGGCTGTGCCCTCGGAGAGGGTCTGATAGCCCTCGGCTTCCAGCAGCTTTTTCAGGTTGTCCACTGCGTGGAAGCGGCTGGGAGAGGCGTCCAGGTATTGCAGTAAGTCTTTCATGGTTCGTTGTCCTCTTTCTTCGTATTATTTTGATAGAACCACACATAAGCGTGGTGCGTGACCATCCCGTCCTGTTCGCTGCGGATCTCCACCTGATGCTTTCCGTCCCCGGTTCTGGCATAGAGGCACTGAATCGGCGTACCCAGGAGGATCTGCCGCCGGAAGACAATGTCCACCGTGTCCGGCAGGCTGCGGTAGACCTCCTCCGGCAGGGCCTCCACCGCGTAGTCCAGGTAGTGGATATTGTTCACATGCAGGTTGGTGTCGATGTCCCGGCGGCCCGCCACCGTCCGGAAGGTGACGGGCGCATCCCCGGGGGTCTTACCGTTGTTGGGGATGGGGTTCTGGAAAAGTATGCCGTCCCCCAGCTCGTAGGCGGCGCGGACCTGATCCGTCACACGGGTGATCTTTCCCGTTTCCGCGTCCACCAGGAACCACTTGCTGGTCCCCCGCGCCGCCAGCCGCCGGCCTTTGGGGGTCACCTCCCAGGCCAGAAAATCACGGTCAGAGAGGAAGCCGTCCATGGTCCGGGGCCAGGTTTCCACCTCCAGCGCCGCCCGCCAGGCTGGGTGGGCAACCAGCTCCAGCCGCCAGCCGCTGAGAATCCAGTGGACGCCCGTCCGAGGGATGTCCTTCAGGCCGTAGCCCACATCGTCGGAGGCGATGGCCGCCGCCTCCTGGAGGATGCGCAGGAGCCCGCCCTGACTGAGCAGTCCGTCGGGGCCGACGTCGCTGTAGGCCACATCGGTCCGATATACATAATGCGCCGTATCAATCAACTCCTATTCTTTTCCACTGGGTCCTATTGTACTCTGAAACGGGCAGGATGTCAAATGAGCCTTCATTGCGTTTTTTATATTCTGTATGCTCTTGTTTGTCTTGCTCCCCCCTATAGATTTTGACCGGCAGGCCATATGTCTGCTCCAGGGAGCGAATCCGCTCTACTGCTCCCTCCACGGACCGTAGACTGCTGTGCAGAATTTTATAGGTTCGACTGATGATCTCCTGGTTTGGCAGCGCTGCGGCCATCACGCTGAAGTCCGCGCCTATGTCGATTCCGATGGACAGATATGGTTGTATTTTTTGCTTCATGATGCTCCTCCCCGAACAGGGCTTCCTTTCTCCTTACAGCGCGTTACAGCCTGGCTTTTGATACAGGGATGGCCAGCAGGCTCCCGACCAGCTGAAGCACAGATTGCTGCTGAAGGATGGACTGACTGTTCAACAGATATACGGCAGGTAAATTGTGCCGCTCCAATGGCGCACCCGTCCATGTTCCTGTCCTATGGCTTATTTTAATCCCATGTTCCGCGATTGTTGATTGGAGTCTGCTGACCGGACCGGCTTATTTCGCTTCCGGCCCCTGTCCCTGAGTGTAATTATACTGGGGGCGCACTTGTCAAAAAACCTGACCCCCACAGCGGCGAACCCCACTCACAATTGCGAAAACAGTCGCTTTCTGACAACTCACAATATTGTTCCCAGCGCCCGAATAGCCTTGGGTGGTTTATGTCTGTTGAGGTCAGCACCGCGGGCCGCTTTCCTTACTGTTGGGAGGAGGTCCAAACTGCGGATTTTCCAGCAGCGCAGGATGGCTTTCATCTTGAACCATATTTTCCCGATCAGGTTGAGATCGGGAAAATAGGGCGGAAGGGCCGGAAGTAAAGTCTCTTTCAAGTACTGGACAAAACATTCTCCGGTCATTCCGCCCTGGTAGGTTGTAAATGCTTTCTCCCCATCCAGACGAACGTAAGAAAGAACGGTCGTTGTCCTCGGTGTATTCAAGGGGGGCGTGGTCTACTGCTTTTGGGGATGAGGGCGCCCGTCCATAAAGACGGGTCAAATTGGTATTCACTCCGCTTTCGTCCAGAAACACCAAGTGTTCCGCCATCTCAGTTTTTATGCCTCTGTCCATTGTCAACCCTTGGTGATTTTTTTGATGGTTGCTATAGGCAAAATCTGTCAACGCCAATGATAAAATGTAATATTGCGGCGGAGAGGAGGGAAAAGGATAGACTCCCAACAGGGTGGAAAAACACCCGGAAAGGGAGTCAGGAAATGAAAGGAGAAGTATGGATGGATATCCGAAGCGACAGGCAGAAAGGACTGCGTTATGTGGAACCGGGAAAGAAGTACCACATAACGCAGTGAACAGCAAAGCGGTATGCGGAATCACCACAAAGACCGGAGAACGCATTAACAGGACCGAAACCGACAAAGCCGGACGGGAGGTGCTGCCGGTGATGTCTTCCAGGACAAAGCCTTTGCTGCCGGTGATGCTCTGAACAAGCTCCTTGGCTCGCATTGGGGGACCCTCTTCCATGATTCTTTGTCTGTCAATAAAATCATAGTCGTTTCCTCTCTCCTGCCAAGGGCTTGTTCCGTTTTTTCCCACACATTCTATCAATGATCCATATTTCTTCGGCGTTTTCTTACGATTTTAAACCGGCGTTGACCGGTCATTGTTGCTGGCGCACCACTGCCCAGCAGCGTTGCTGCAGCGACCCGCCACCGATAGCGTAAGTGGGTAGACGCAGAAGGCCGGCGCACCAACGAAGGCAATCAGTCAGAACAAACCAGGGTATCGTCGGAGGGCGAACAAAAACCTGACACTCAGGAGATTCTCAAGGGGGGATCGCCCCCTTGAGCGTGCTTTTGCTACTTTTCCCACGAGGGAAAAGTAGGCCCCGCCGGGGCATCGGTCAGGGCACGATCCACATTTTCACCGACCCGCTCCAGGAAGCGGAACAGCTGCTCCCTCTCCTGCCTGGAGAACCCCTCCAGCAGGAGCTCGCCATAGCGCAGCTGAACCGCGCGGCCCTCCTCAACAATGGGCGCGGCCCGCTCCGTGAGGCGCAGGTGGATGGTCTTGCGGTTGCCATCCTGACGGGAGCGGTCCAGCAGCCCCCGGCTGGCCAGGGACTCCACCCCGGAAGAAACATGGGATTTCGCCAGATGCCGCTTCTCCACAATATCGCGGGCGGTGTCAAAATCCGGATTGTTCGCCAGAAACAGGATAATGTCAACCTCCAGTTGCGTCAGCTGATATGTTTCCAGCAGAGAGACAAAAAGGCTGTTATAGAGCTTCGCCACTCCTCTGGAGCGGATAAAAAACGCCGGCAGCATGGCGTCCCCTCCTTTTGTTCAATTTCGAACGTAATATAGCACAGGAACCGGACGCTGTCAAGATTCTTAATTTTCCTTTAAGACAATATCTTCTCCTTGCAATAGCGTGGAAGCGGTGCTACAATA
Organism: Oscillospiraceae bacterium; assembly: GCA_022800525.1. Classification (GTDB taxonomy): domain Bacteria; phylum Bacillota; class Clostridia; order Oscillospirales; family Oscillospiraceae; genus Pelethomonas. The sequence goes on along the minus strand of JAAWQM010000001.1, from coordinate 121,167 downwards.
TGCCGGGCGTTAGCCCAAACAAATAACAAGCATTTGGAGGAAAAGAAATTATGAAGAAAAGGACGAACCGTATTGCGGCGCTGATCGCCGCAGCCATTCTGGCACTGAGCCTGACCGCCTGCGGCGGCGATGGCGCAGGCGGCGGGGACCAGACAGACGGAAAAGACCCCATGGTGACCGCCATGGCCAACATGAGTTCCGCCACCAGCATGGACGCCGCCATGTCCATGAACATGACGATGGAAGCCGGCGGCGAGACCACGGAAACCGTCACCAGCATGGACATGACCATGTTCACCGATCCCATGCGGATGAAGGTGGAGGCCACCACCGAAATGGCCGGTCAGAGCGCCACCATCTCCATCTACGCCGAGCAGGCCGACGACGGCAGCTACATGATGTATATGAACGACGGAACCAGCTGGTATTCCGCTCCCGCCACCGCCGAGGACCTGGGCCAGTATGAGGTCAGCCAGAGCATGTCCGCGTACATCGACAGCGCCAGCAGCTTCAAGCAGGAGGGTACCGAGACGGTGGACGGCATCAGCGCCTACAAGTACACCGGCGTCATCACCGGGGATAACATGAAGGATGTCATGATGGAATCCGGCGCGCTGGACTCCATGAGCAGCCTTGGCCTGAGCGAGAGCCAGATGGAGGAGATGCTCTCCGGTCTGGGCGACATCCAGGTGACCCTGTGGATCTCCGAGGCCGATCTGTACCCCGTGCGCTACGACATGGACATGACTGCTGTCATGGACGGCCTGATGAGTGCCATTCTGGAGAGTATGGGCGAGCAGGCCGAGGGCCTGACCATGAGCATCCCCGAGATGACCATGTCCATGACCTGCTCCAATTTCAACAGCGCCACTGAGTTCTCCATCCCCGACGAGGCAAAGCAGTAAGCATCATCATTTATACGCAGAAAAGGAAGCTGGGCGCCGACCCAGCTTCCTTTCTGTTATTGGCGCTTTAGCGACATAACCCCCCCATTTCAACTGGGGATCGATAAAAAAGCTTTAGCAAAAGAGAGAAGCTCCTGCGGAAAGATGAGAGTAGTCTGGCAACCACAGTCAAACAAAGCAGGAGGTTCTCTCAGACGTTGACCGAATGATTATAGCATGATTTGGAGCTTATCCGTAAATAACGAACAAAGGGTGGGAAGAACGATTCGACCTGTTAAGTCGGATGAAGCCCCCCTTGAATCAGCAATGAACGCGCCAGAATCTGCGCCAGACAACAACCACACAAGCAAACTGAACAAAAACGAGGACAAATATGGGGCGTATAGCCACGCGACTGCACCTTTTCATTGCTGCCAATATAGTCAGCGTCCAGGCACAGACTCCAGGAGTGTGCTTCATCTGGTTCCGGACGAAGAACCACTATATGATCCAAGGTAGCTTCCAACAGGTTGATATCGTGTGTATTGGCTCCGGAAAAACAACCGCCAGAGGTCATTGCGGGTGGAACACGGTAACAGGTCTCCGGGACGGAGATCCCCTGAGCCTCCAGCTGCCGCCGGGTCAGCCGGTCCAAGGTGAGCTCGAGGGGGACTCCGGCCGGTCGGGCAGAGGCGCGCCGTATGCGATGACCTGATCTTTGTCCCGGACCCGGATCAAATAGTTCCAGTCTTTCTTTTCCAGATGGGCCAGAAAGATTTTCCCTTAATTTTTCTCGCAAGGGAAAATGTCAAAGCAGTTATCCACAATGGATAACCGCCCGCTCATTCCCGAAAGGTCAGGGGCTGAAAAATCCACCGAAAAATTTGGGATAGGGGCTTGACAAAATGAGCGATGCCTGCTATAATCCATTGTGTTCTGCGGGCGTAGCTCATCTGGTAGAGCGCCACCTTGCCAAGGTGGAGGTAGCGGGTTCGAGCCCCGTCGCCCGCTCCAGTCTGGAGGGAGAAGCAAGTTGCTTCTCCCTCTTTTTTCAGCGGGAGATGCCGAATCCGTTACCTCCGCCGAAAAACGCCTGGGGCGTTTTTTATTTTAATCATGCAGAGACACTGCCGTCAACTTGAGCGGATAACGGCAAAACGCACACAAAAGCCTTGGTATGCAGTCTGCAACTTAGAATGGACCGTTTTTTCGGGTATATTGAGAAAGAATCCGCCAGCAAGCAGTCATTTTCCAAAGCAAGAGCGAACTTGAACCCGGAATATGTGCGTAAATTCGCGGATGGAATCGCTGAGATCCATGCGCAGGATCCTGACGCGCTCACATATTGTATTTCAGATGTTGGGCCATTGAAACAGCCTCTGACATCTTGAAATCCAAACTCCAGCTGGAAAATTTCTCAGTCAAGACAGGAGTGAGTGTCCGCCAGGATTTTTATGCCACCGCCTGCACCGCCGGTTTTGCAATGATCCGCGCCGCTGACGCTACAAAACAAATCCAGGATAATGACCAGGGGACAAAACTGAAATATGCCAGAAAAGATAATTTGAATCGCGCGATTGCCTGTTTGAGGAATCGCTTTTTTCTCATTTTGCCGGAGCACGATCCCCATCTCCGTCGCGCCTTGTCCAACCGCCTTTCCCGTGATATTGCCGCTTATCCTGGACCCATTCGCACGGATCGTTCTCCTGCTCGAAATAATCCCCGCTCAAAGCATTTCTATATCAATAAAAAGCCCGTCCTGCCTTAAGTTGGCAGCAGTGAATGCAGAGACGCAAAGCGGAAACGGTTGTCCAAAAAAATTTCCGTCCCCCTTGAGAACGCAGAAGAAAAGGTATATACTATGGAAGGAACCGGCAGGCCCGCCGCCGTATGCGGCGGCCGCCGCATACCAAGGCATATGCTTCCGCTCTTCAAGTCCGGAAGTAACCAAATAACAAGGAGGGCTTTTCCATGAAACGAATCGGTATGCTCACCAGCGGCGGAGATTGTCAGGCGCTGAACGCCGCCATGCGGGGCGTCGCCAAGACGCTTTTCAACGCAAAGGAGGATGTGGAGATCTACGGCTTTCAGGACGGCTATCAGGGCCTCATCTATGGCCGCTTCCGTCTCCTGAACTATGCTGACTTCACCGGCATCCTCACCAAGGGCGGTACCTTCCTGGGCAGCTCCCGCACTCCCTTCAAAACGATCCGGCTCCCCGGCGAAGACGGCATGGACAAGGTGGCCGCCATGAAGCAGACCTATTATAAGCTCCAGCTGGACTGTCTGGTCATCCTGGGCGGCAACGGCACCCACAAGACCGCCAACCTCCTGCGTACCGAGGGGCTGAACGTCATCACTTTGCCCAAGACCATCGACAACGACCTGTGGGGCACGGATATGACCTTTGGCTTCCAGAGCGCGGTCAACGTGGCCACGGACGCAATCGACTGCATCCATACCACCGCCGCCTCCCACGGGCGCATTTTCATCGTGGAGGTCATGGGACACAAGGTGGGCTGGCTGACACTGAACGCCGGCATCGCCGGCGGCGCGGACATCATCCTCATTCCGGAAATCCCCTATGACATTGGCAAAATCGCCAAGAAGATCAAGGCCCGCCACGACGGCGGCAGCCGCTTCACCATCCTGGCGGTGGCGGAGGGCGCGATCTCCAAGGAGGACGCCGCCCTCTCCAAGAAGGACTACAAAAAGAAGATCGCCAACCGCAAGCATCCCTCCGTGAGCTATGAAATCGCCGGTGAGCTGCAAAAGCGGTGCGGGCTGGACGTGCGGGTGACCGTGCCCGGACATACCCAGCGCGGCGGCAGCCCCTGTCCCTACGACCGTGTGTTCGCCTCCCGTCTGGGCAGCGAGGCGGGCGATCTGGTCCTCAAGGGCGAGTACGGTTTCATGGTGGGCTATAAGGATCGGGAGATCGTCAGGGTTCCCCTGGAGGACGTAGCCGGAAAGCTGAAAGCCGTTGACCCGAAGTCGTCTGTCATTAAAGAAGCGAAGCTGCTGGGAATCAGCTTCGGCGATTGATCCCAGGCCCTGCGCAATTCCCGGGGAGGCGGCGAACCCCTGCGGGACAGCCCGATTCATAATTCCTTTTCACATTGTTTATAATCTCTGCAAAAAATCTTCATATTTTTGTCATAAATAGCCTGTATTCTAAGACCATCGAAAGCAAACAAGCCTGCAGGCCCCACTGCAGCAATATTTTATACAGGGAGGCAAATCCTATGTTTGAAGATTATAACAATAGCAGCCAGCAGCCGGACACCTCCGGCGAGTACCACTACAGCTACCGCTCCGACGCCCAGGGCTTCCAGCCCAGCCAGATGCCCGCCGAAATCAAGCCCAAAAAGCATCTGGCCAGACGGGTCACCGCAATCGCGCTGTGCGGGGCGCTGCTCATCGGCGGCTCCTTCGGAGCCGGATGGTACCTCAGCCGGGACGATAAAAACGAGACCCAGATGATGATCAGCGAGCGTCCCCGGGCGGAGGTGGAGACCGTCAGCGTCACCGGCAGCGAGGCCCTCACCTTCTCCCAGATCTACGACGCCAACATCGACAGCTGCGTCAGCATCAACACCTCCGGCACCGCCTCGGTGGGCTACAACATCTTCGGCCAGCAGATCCAGCAGCAGTTTGCCAGCGCGGGCAGCGGCTTTATCCTCACCTCTGACGGCTATATCGCCACCAACTGCCACGTGATCGAAAGCGCCAGCACCGTCCAGGTCACGCTGAACGACGGCACTACCTATGACGCCCAGATCATCGGCAGCGACTCCGACTACGACATCGCCATCCTGAAGGTGGACCCCGGCGAGACCAGCCTGAAGCCCGTGACCATCGGCACCTCCGCCTCCCTGAAGGTGGGCGAGGATGTCTCCACCATCGGCAATCCCCTGGGCCAGCTGACCTTCTCCCTGGCCCACGGCGTGGTCTCCTGCCTCAACCGGGAGATCAATCTGGAGGGCACGCCCTTCAGCATGATCCAGATTGATACGAACATCAACCCCGGCAACTCCGGCGGCCCCCTCTTCAACCAGTACGGCGAGGTGGTGGGCATCATCACCGCCAAGACCTCCACCACCGGCAGCGGCGACGCCGCCGAGGGACTGGGCTTCGCCATCCCCATTGACGATGTTCTGTCCATGCTCAAGGATATCATGGAGAACGGACAGGTCACCTCCCACGCCTGGATGGGCATTGCGGGCCAGAGCGTGTCCTACTATCCCCAGAGCGGGATGCGCAGCGGCGTATATGTGGCGGAAGTGACCGCCAACGGTCCCGCCGCTGCCGCGGGCCTCCAGGAGGGCGACGTAATCACCATGCTGGGCACCACCGCCATCAGCACCTGGTCCGACCTGACCTCCTCCATGGGCAGCAAGACCTATAAGGCCGGGGACACCGCCACCGTCACCTTTGTCCGGGACGGCACGGTGATGACCACGGAGCTGACTTTCGGCTCCACCACCGATATGCCCCAGGCGGATCCCGAACCCCAGTCCGCGCCCCAGCAAAACAATAACGGCTACAGCGACCCCTACGACGGATACGGCGGCATGGAGGACTTCTTCAACCAGTTCTTCGGCTACGGTTCCGCCCAGGGCAGCGCCGCCTGAGCTGTTGATATAAATGTTCGCGCTTTCTGCTGATTTCTTCTTATTCTCTCTTTCTTTTTTCTCTCTCTTCTTTATTACTGTCTGAACGCAGACAGGCGGCGCCCGGGACCTGACGGCCCCGGGCGCTGTTTTTTATTTGTTATTCGCCGCTGTCCGCCGCGCCGCCGGCGTCTCCTCCGGTATCGGACGCCCCGCCGGAGGCTTCACAGGAGGAGGCTGTCTCCTCTTCCCCGCTGGTTTCGGAGGTCTTCTCCTTCTCCTCCTCCAGGACGCTGTCCCACTCCTTGGGCTTCTTCTTGGGCGTGCGCATCGCCAGGGCCAGCTTGTAGCCATCGGGGTCGTTTTCCATCAGATACCGCTCGTCCTCCGGCGGAACCTTGTCACCCCGCATAATCCGGGCGGCAATCTTCTGGCATCTCTGCATGACCTTCAGCTGCTCGCCCAGCATGTCCGCCTCATCGTCCCCGTCCTCACCGGACGCGCCATCCAGCATATCCCAGGGCTCCGGCGTCTTCTCCTCCTGCCGGTCCTGCTCCAGCAGGCTCGCAATCCTTTGACTTTGCTCCTTCAGACCGGCGGCCATCCGCCCGGTCAGGGACAGGCTGTCCGCCTTTGGCGGCGTATTGGCGGAGCCGGACGCCGCCTGAACGTCCTTTTTCTTTTCGTCCGTGCGAACCGCCGCGCGTCTCATCTGATGGATTGCGTTGATCTCCATACCAAATCCCCCCTTTTTATTTCCTTGATTTATCTTTCGGCAGATTTCCCAGGAAACATAAGGGCGGACGGGGTTTTACAGGGGATTTTCGTCAATCCACCTGGAAATTTTCTCTCCGATCTCTTTGATGCACCCGGGGGCGTAGGGCAGCTTCATACCCGCGCCCTGGGCCAGCTCCTCAAAGGTTCTGGTGCCGCCCAGGTCCACAAAGGTCAGATACTTCTTCCATGCCTCCTCCCGGTTTTCCAGGGAGGCCAGCCAGAACTGATAGGCCATGGTCTGGGCCATCGCGTAATCAATATAGTAGAGGGGGCTCATAAAAATATGGGTCTGCTGCTGCCAGCCCGCGCCTCTGCTGTAGAAGGGCAGGTCCTCAAAGTCGAGCCAGGGGCGGTACTTCTTTTCCAGCTCAAGCCACAGCTCATTGCGCTGGGCAGGGGTCAGGCCGGGTTCCTCATACGCCCGGTGCTGGAACTCGTCCACCAGACAGCAGTAGGGGATGAGCCGGAGACTGTCTTCGCAGTGGTAAATCTCATACTTGCGGGTGGCAGGGCCGAAGAATTTCCCGTGCCAGGGGGCAGTCAGAAACTCCATGGACATGGAGTGGGTCTCGCAGCCCTCCATGGTGGGACTTATGAGGGATTCAAGGTAACCCTTCCGCGCCGCCCGGTAGAAGGCGAACGCGTGGCCCGCCTCGTGGGTCAGGACGTCCACGTCGCCGGCGGTCCCGTTGAAGTTGGCGAAGATGAAGGGGGCCTTATACGCGGAGAAGCTGGTGCAGTAGCCGCCGGGGGCCTTGCCCTCCTTGCTGAGCACGTCCAGCAGCTCGCCGTCATAGAGGAAGTCGATGAACTCCCGGGTCTCCGGGCTGAGCTCGTGGTACATCTCCCTCCCGGCGGCCAGGATGTCCTCTGCCGTTCCCTGTGGGACAGCGTTTCCGTCGGGGAACATCAGGGGATCGTCGTAGAATTTCAGGGCGTCCACGCCGATGCGCTTGGCCTGATTGGCCTTCACCCGGGCCACTACGGGCACCATATCAGAGGCAATCTGGTCCCGGAAGGCGGCGCACTCCCTGGGTCCCCAGGAGTTGCGGCCCATGCGGTCATAGCCCAGGGGGATATAGTTTTCATAGCCCATGGCCCTGCCCTGGGCGTCGCGGTTCTTCACCAGCTTGTCATAGAGCTCGTCCAGCTGGTCCCGATGGGCGTCGAACCAGCGGCCTTTCACCTCGCAGGCGGCCTTGCGGACGGCCCGGTCGGGGCTTTGCAGGAAGGGCCCCAGCTTGGGCAGGGGGATGGTCTCGCCCTCCCACTCCACGGCGGCGGAAGCGTAGAGCTTCTGGTACTCGCTGGTCAGCCTGTTCTCCTCCTGCATCAGCTCCATGATCTCAGGCTTCATGCACCGTATGGAGATTTCCAGGTTGGTAAACCACAGCTTGCCGAAGCGCTCCTCCAGCTGGGGGCGGAACCTGGAATTCAGCAGCGCCAGACTCACTCTCTGTCCCAGCTCGGTGAAGGCCGGGCCGATCTCGTCGAGATAGTCGCTCTCCTTGTCGTAGAATTCGTCCCTGGTATCGATGGTGTGGCGGGCGTAGGCGAGGGACCAGGAGGTATTTACCTCCTTGCTCTCCTCCTCATAGGCCAGGTAAGCGTTGATCTGTTCCTCCGCCGTCCCGGCGGAGCTCAGTTTTTCCAGTATCTCTCCGGTGGCCTTTTTGACCTTTTCCAGGTCGGGTCTGGTATAGGGCATCTCTGAAAATTTCATTGTTAAGTCCTTTCTTTGCCCCCTCCGGGGGCAAGGGGTAGTAATTTCTATTTGACAGCCCGGGCTTACGCAGCCCGGACCTGCGGTTACTTTTTGCCTGTGCAATAAAGTAGCCAAAAACACACCAGAACCTGCGGTTCTGGACTCCCTTCTCGGTGATGCCTCCGGCATGACCTCGGCGAGGGGATTTTCGAACCCCGGGCGAAAGTGAGGAGCTGCGCTGCCCCATGAACAAGAGGCCCTTCGGGCATCTGATCTAGTGGTCTGGCAATAAACCAACTCCGGCTGCCGCCCTGTGAAAGGGACAGAGCCATCAACGGGGGCGTTTTATCGAAACATCCTTCTGGACTGATGCATCTGTGTAGGGGCGCACATTGTACGCCCGCAATCCGAAGGACTGCTTCGCGCGAACGGTCGCCGCGCCCGCATAGGCGGATATCACCGCCCGCAGACCTACACCGCTTACAGCTCCCCCAGCGCCTCCACCATATACTTCCATGTCCGCTGCACAGAGGAAATGGACATCTTCTCCCGCGTGCTGTGAACATCCCTCAGATCCGGCCCGATGGATACCGCGTCCAGCCCGTCCATCTTCCCGGCGAACAATCCGCACTCCAGCCCCGCGTGAATGGCCTCCACCTTCATCTCCTTGCCGCTCATCCTCTCATAAACGCGCGTCATGGTGTCCCTCAGCGGAGAATCCTTCCGATACTCCCAGGGCGGATACGCCCCCCGCTGGGAATACCTGCCGCCGTACCGCGCCGCCAGCTCCTCCAGCCTCTGGCACAGACCGTCCTTCTCCGCCGCCACGCTGCTGCGCACCGAGCTGGACACCTCCAGCTTCCCATCCTTCAGCCGCAAAATGCCCAGATTCAAGCTGGTCTGCACCAGCCCCGGAATGTCCTGGCTCATAGCCTGTACGCCATTAGGATACTCGTTCAGAAGGTCCACCGCCGCCCGGCTGTCCGCGCCGGAAAGCGCCCGCCGCACCTCCGGAGGAACCGTCACCAGCGAAACCGACAGCGTTGGCTCCGCCTCGCCAAACGCGGCCCGCGCCTCCGCTTCAAACCGGCTGCGCACCGCCTCCAGCCCGGAGGGGTCCTCCGCGGCGAACACCGCCTCCGCCTCCTTGGGGATCGCGTTGTCCTGAAGCCCGCCGGATAGGGAAATCAGCCGGATCTCCCCCATCTCCTTGAGACACTGCGCCAGCAGCTTGTTGGCGTTGGCCAGCCCCTTGTTGATCTCCATACCGGAGTGGCCGCCCTGACCGCCGGAGACGGTGAGCGCGCACACCGCCCCCCTCGCCTCTTCCAGAGGAAACTCCCTTACAATATCACACCGCGCCCCGCCGGCGCAGCTGACCGTCAGCACGCCCTCGTCCTCGCTGTCCAGGTTAATCAGCTTCCGCCCCTCCAGGTCCGAGCAGTCCAGCCCGTTGGCCCCCAGCAGACCGATCTCCTCATCCACCGTAAACACTGCCTCGATTGGCGGGTGGGCAATGGAATCATCATCCATCAGGGCCATGATAACCGCCACAGCGATCCCGTTGTCGCCGCCCAGAGTGGTCCCCCTGGCCTTCACCCAATCGCCGTCGATCTCCAGCTCCAGCGGGTCCCTTTCAAAATGGTGGCCCCGCCCATTCTCCTGTACGCACACCATATCCAGGTGCCCCTGCAAAATGACCGCCGGATGATTCTCATAGCCGGGAGAGGCGGGCTTCCAGATAACCACGTTGCCCAGCTCGTCCCTGCGGCGCCGGAGGCCCCGCTTTTCCGCGAAGTCCACCGCCCAATCGCTGGCGGCGGCCGTGTCGCCGGAGCCATGGGGGATACGGGTCAGCTCCTCGAAAAAACGGAATACCCCCTGCGGCTTCAGCTTTCCCAAAACAAAATCGCTCATCGACATTCCTCCTCGATCCTCTTATTTTTGATTTTACAGCAGCTGCACACCCGCCGCGGCGCAGGTATCCAGCGTCTCCTGATCCCACAGGCTCACCTGCACCTCGCCAATATGGCAGCAGCCGATCATCAACATGCACAGCCTGCTCTGTCCGATGCCGCCGCCCATGGTCAAGGGCAGCTCATTGTTCAGCAGCATTTTGTGGAAGGGCAGCTCCCGCCGGTCCTCGCAGCCCGCCAGCTCCAGCTGCCGCGCCAGGCTCTCCGGGTCCACACGGATGCCCATGGAGCTGATTTCAAAGGCCCGGCCCAGCACGTCATTCCACATAAGGATGTCGCCGTTCAGCTCCCAATCGTCATAGTCGGGGGCGCGCCCGTCATGCTTCCGGCCGCTTTTCAGCTCCTTGCCGATCTGCATGAGAAACACCGTCTTATGCTCCTTCAGAAATTCCGTCTCCCGCTCCGGAGGCGTCAGCTGGGGATACAGGTCCTCCAGCTCCTGGGTGGTGATGAAGGTAACCTCCCGCTCCAGCCGGACCTTCAGCTGCGGGAACGCCCGGCGCAGGGCGTCGCTGGTGTCGCACACCGCGCCGACGATGGAGCGGACGGTGTACTTGAGATAGTCCTCGTTCCGGTCAACTCTGGTGATAACCTTCTCCCAGTCCCACTGGTCCACGTAGACGGAGTGGAGGTTGTCCAGATTCTCGTCCCGGCGGATAGCGTTCATATCGGTGTAGAGCCCGTTCCCGGGGTAGAAGCCGTACCGCTTGAGGGCCAGGCGCTTCCATTTCGCCAGGGAGTGGACCACCTCGCCGACGGCCCCCGCCACGGCGGGGATGTCAAAGCTGACGGGACGCTCCACGCCGTTGAGGTTGTCATTGAGGCCGGAGTTCCTGTCCACGAACAGCGGGGCGGAGACGCGCCGCAGGTTCAGGGCGAACTTGAGATTCTCCTGAAAGCTGCTCTTGACGAACTCAATCGCGCGCTGCATATCGTAGCCGTACAGCGGGGTACGGTAACCCTGGGGGATCGTAGTCATACTTCTTTTTTCCTCCTGATGGTGGGATTTTTACTCAACGGCTATATGATACACCATAACGGAGAAAAATGCACGATAAATTTGGAAAAATTATGGGGGCGGAGATCCCATGCCGCCGTATCCCACGACCACACGGTATCTCCGGCCCCCGCCGCCGCTATTCAGCCTCCATAATCTTGATCTGATCCGCCGAGTACTCCGTCTCGCTGAGAACGATATCCATGATCTTCGCCACGTCCTCCGTCTGGAGCCCATCCTCCGCGGCGGATACCACAATGCTCATGCTGTTCTCACCCATGAACGCCACACAGTCCGCGTATCCCTTCGCGATCACCAGATTCTCCACCTGGCCCTCCAGCATGGCGTACCCCGCCAGCGTCTGGATGGCCCGGTTGGCGTCGTCCAGGACGCCCTGGTCCGCGTTTTCCTGGGCCGACGCCTCCCTTAAAAGGCTCAAGGCGTTGTCCCTGGACTGCTGGCGGCTCAGCCGCGCAGTGTCAAAATAGCTGTTGGCGGAGGCGGAGCCCTCCGCTGCCGTCATGGCGTCGTCCACCAGCGTGGGCACGCCGCCCACCAGGGCCGCGTCCCCCAGTACCTTTGTGGTGTTGCCCTTCTGACCGTCCGTTTCGCCGCTCTGCTGATCCTGCTGGTTCTGGCTGGCTGGAGCGGCGTCATTCGCCACGTTTCCCGCGTACCGCCAGTTGAGATACACCGCCGCGCATACGAACAGCAGCACAGTCGCCACTACGGCGTTTCGTTTCCATTGATCCCTCATGATTGATTTTCCTCCCTGATCATCTGATTACTGTTTGATAAGCTTCCTGCGGACGACTCCGCCGCGCCCCACTTGACCACCGCGATCCGGTCCGACCCCAGCCCTGTCAGCGCCGACACGGCATGGATGATCTGCAGCCGTACGCTGTCGTTCCCGCCGCCGTCGCAGACTACCAGCGCGCCGCGGTACTGGGGATACTTCTCCTGGGTCACCACCACGCCGCCGGAGTCCGTGACGGGCTGGTTGGACCGCTCGTAGCTGTCCGGCGTTTTGGAGTCCCCGCTGTAGCGCAGGGTCCCCTCCTCCGCCAGTACCAGCTCGCTGCCGCTGTGGAGCGTCAGCATCACGTCCACGCGGCCCACGCCGCTGATCTTCCCCAGGATCTCCTCCATGGCCTCCTCGGTCCTGGACAGCTCCTCCCCTCCGCCGGAGGGGCCGCTCTCCGCCGGGGAACTCTCCGTCTTTGTCCCCGGCCACAGCAGCAGCGCCGCACCGATCGCCGCCACCAGCAGCACATATTTGTACTTGTTCAGCACCGCCAGAGGGGCGGTCAGCTTTCGCTTTCCTTCGTCGTTTGCCATATCTCTTCCTCCAGCCAGATTTGTTTTTGGGCGGGGATGCCCACCTCCTCTTCCATGCACTCCGCCAGCGCCGGACTGTACGCGCCCCGGACCGCCGCCGATACCGGCAGGGGTATCCCGCTCTCCCCTGCCGCCACCGTCACCCGTACCGTACACGCAAGCCCCAGCTGGTTTGCTTTGTCCAATATATATGCCTCCGTCTTCTCCGCTATGATAGCGGAAAGCGCCTCCTGCTGATTTTTTCGGTAGACCTCCGCCTGCTCCTCCGTCTGGAGGCTGAATCCGCCCGCCGGGACCTCCAGCCCCTCCCAGTCTCCCCCCGCCAGTGGCCGCAGGATCGCCAGCGCCAGCAGCAGCCCGCCGGCCAGCCGCACCATCGCCTGCTCCCGCCCCTGGGGGGCCAGCTGCCGCGCCAGCCCTCCCGCCAGGGAGGTGAGCACAATACCCAGCAGCCATTGCCGCACGCCGTCCATCATGGCGTCACCGCCTTTACCGAGGACAGCAGCGCGATCAGCAGCAGCACCGCCGACGCCCCCGTCATCGCCAGAACCAGCGCGAAGGCGTCCCCCAGCATGGAGATCAGCTTGGTCAGCTTCGGCGGTCCCGCCGCCGCCGCCACCAGGGACGCGCCCTGGTACAGCAGATACTGGCACCCCAGCCGCAGGAAGGGCAGCAGGCAGGCGCCCAGCAGCGCCAGAGTCCCAGCCGTACCGATCATGCCCCTGAGAAGCCCGGCCCCGGCCAGGACGGTCTCCGCCGCCTCCGCCAGGATGCCCCCCACCACCGGAACCGCCGCGGACACCGCCGACTGGGCGGCCTTGACCGCCTGGGCGTCGGCAGCTCCGGCGATGGCCCCGCTGACGGTCAGATAGGTGGTGAACAGCGCCAGCAGCCCGCCCAGCGCCCAAGTCACCCCTTTTTTCAGCAGCTCGCCGATTCGCGCCATGGCGTCCCCCTCCAGCACCGCCCCGGCGGCGGCTGTGCCGATATACAGGTACACCGCCGGGAGCAGCGCCCGGTCGATGATCGTCAGAAGGATGTCGGAGAAGAACACCGCCGCCACCTGCCGCACGGATGCGGCGGTGATGCCTCCGGAGGCCGCCTCCGCCGCCGCCAGGGTGGGCAGCAGGGCCTTGCTCAGCTGGGAGACGCGCAGGATGGTCTCCCGGCCCAGACCCATGAGGCTGTCCAGGTCCCCGGCGGCCATGGCCGTGACCCACAGCGCGCCGATGGTCGTGCCGTACCGGCCCAGCAGCTCCTTCCCCGCCGGGGCCGCGCTCTCCGCCGCGCCCAGCAGCACCACGCCCGCCATAATGGCCCCCACCGCCTGGGCGCCGGAAAACAGATAGCTCTTCAGGTCCTTCAGCGCCCCGTCCAGCAGGATGCGGACGCCGCTGGTGAGGCCGAAGGCGTCCCCCGGGTCGCTCCCCACCAGAGCCGCCGCCTCCGGCGCGGCCTCCGCCAGCTCCCGGGGCAGCTCCTCCGCCCGGGCCTGTCCGCTCAGGAGGCAGACCGCCAGCGCAATCAGTATCAATGCTCGCTTCATTGTGTTCTCCTCTGTAGGGGCGGATGCGATCCGCCCGTTCTAACGAAATGCCGGTGTTCATCGCGGGGGCGAGGGACGTCAGAAATACCCCGTCAGCAGCTCCACCACGGCCCTCAGCAGCGGCAGGGCAATGGCCAGCGCGGCCACGGCTCCCGCCGTCTCCACCGCCGAGGCCAGCGTCTGGGACCCTCCATCCCGGCACAGGTCGGCGCAGGAGCGGGTCACCAGCGCCGCCGCCAGAGTCCGCAGCAGGATAGAGACATAGACCGTCTCGATTCCCGCCTGGTCAAACAGCGTCCGGATCTCCGCCAGCAGCGGCGCGCCCTCCCGCAGACACCGCGCCAGCACCACCGACAGAATCGCCGTGGTCAGCAGCAGGGCCTGCTCAGGCGTTTTCCTCCGCAGCAGCGTCACGGGCAGCAGGCACGCCGCGCACAGCGCCGCCAGCTTCAGCAGCTCCATGGCCTAAAACCCGAAGAGGGTCTTGATGAGCTGGAACAGGTCGCTGATCTCCTGCACCAGCATCACCATCACCACCACCAGTCCGGCCAGAGTGGTCATGAGCGCCTGCTCCTCCCGGCCCGAGCGGACCAGAAGCTGGTTGAGCACCGCCACCACGATGCCGATGGCCGCTATTCTGAAAATCAAATCAATATCCATCGTTTACAGTAAGACCAGCACGGCGAGGCATGTCCCCGACAGGCACAGGGCGGCGTGGACGCGCCCCTGTTCGGCCTGACGGGCCGTCTCCTCCCGCAGAAATCCGGCCAGCTCCTCTCTTGTTTCCTCCACGGCCTTGTCCAGCCGCGCTCCGCCCACGCTCAGGAGTTCGCCCAGGGGGGTCAGAATCCGCCCCAGGGGCTCTGGCAGCTCCGCCGCCGCCCCGGCCCAGCACCTGGACAGGGTGTCCCCCTCCGCCCGCCGCAACCGCTCCAGCAAGGGCCTCCAGAGCCTATCCGCCCCCAGGCCCTCCATCTCCTCCAGCAGCTGTGGCAGGGGCGTGCGGCAGACCCGGACCCGATAGCCCAGCACCGCCAGATCCTCCAGCAAGGCCCGGGCCAGCGCCAGGACCTCTTGTCCCTCTCTCCGGCGCAGGAGGCACCAGCCCCCGGCGCCAAGAAAGAGCAGCAGCGCCCCCGCCGCCTTCACAGCAGACGCTCCACCCGGCGCCGCCGGGCGGCCCCCCTGCCTTCGATGAGGACCACCCGCCGGAACACGCCGGTGTCCAGCAGGGCCTGGCCCGTCTCCCTGGCCTTCAGATCTTCCAGCGAGGCGGCATGGACGGTAGCCAGCAGGGTCACGCCGCAGTTGGCCGCAGCGCGGACGGCCGCCACGTCCTCCGGCAGAGCCACCTCGTCCAGCGCGATGACCTGGGGCGTCATGGCCCGCAGGAGCATGGGGACCGCCAGCGCCTTGGGACACCCGTCCATAACGTCGGTATGGGGCCCCACCTCCAGCTGGGGCCGCCCCCGATGGACGGCGGCCAGCTCCCCCCGCTCGTCCACCAGCGCCACCCGGACCGCCGGAACCAGCTCGGTGCCCTGGCTGAGGTTATGTACCAGATCCCGCAGCAGGGTGGTTTTCCCACCGCCGGGCGGCGAGAGGATCAGCGTACTGAGCGGCCTCCCGTCCTCCAGCAGCTCTCCCAGGATGGGACGGGCTGCGCCTGTGCAGACCCTGGGAATGCGGATGGAGAGGGACGACACGTCCCGTACGCCCTCGTTCCGCTCCCCGGCGGGCAGCGCCGTGCCGCACAGTCCGATGCGGAAGCCTCCGGCGGCGGTGACATAGCCGTGGCGGATGGTCTCAGCGGCGGCATAGCGGGAATATTCCGTGGCCCGGTCCAGGACCTGCTCCAGGTCACTGCGGGTCACCCGGGTCTGCGGGAGTGGCTCCTCCCCCTCCGGAAAGGTCAGGTACATCGCGCGGCCTACACGCAGGCGGAGCTCCTCCGCCGCCGCCTTCCGCTCCAGCGGCAGCGTCATCGCCAACGCCCTCAGCCGCCCAGGCAGCAGGGCGCAGGCCTCCTCGTACCGCGACGCGGCGTACTCTTCTGTCATGGTCATCCCTCCGTTTCTTTTCACACATACTCTATGAGGGGTTGTCCATGGATATGACTACTCTTTTTGCCGCCTCGACGGCGGGACGTTCTTTTCCCTCGCAGGAAAAGAACCAAAAGCGCTCTCAAGGGGCAACCCCCCCTTGAGAATCCCCTGAATGGTGGGGGTTATTTCCTCTCCGATGATCCCCTGGTTTGTTCTAGCTTAATTCCTTCGTTGGTGCGCCGGTCTTCTGCGTCTGCCCACTTGTTCTATCGGAGGCGGGACGCTGCGGCGCCGCTGCTGGGCAGTGGTGCGCCAGCACCACTGCCGGGCCGGCCGTTGGCCGCAGGACAATGACGGCCCCCGTCTGTTACCACCGCCACTCATGCGGCTGGTCAACGTCCAATTCGCAGAATATTTCGTTTTGATACATCCCTGTAGGGGCGGATATCATCCCCCTCTACAAGATCAACAGCAGCCCCAGCGCAATCAGCAGTTCCTCATCTCCCCCCTCTTTGTACAGCAGGAAGATAATCAGCAGCAGCAGCAAATCCCCGGTGTCCAGATTCTTCAGATTCAGCCGCTCCAGAATCCCGGACAAAAACCCCTGCCGCCCCCCGCCTGGCGGCGGAGGCTGGGGTGGCGGCGGAGGAGGACCGAAGGGCTCCCCGCCCTGCGGCGGCATATCATATGTATCTCCCGGCGGGGGACCGCTGAATGGCGGCTCATCCGGAACCGTCACCCGTTCGTACCGGCCTCCGTCATTGCGGATATACCGGTTATACATTGCTCTCCCCCATTGTGGACAGCAGCTTCTTCCCAATATGGATCAGCTTCGCCGTCTTCGCCGCCCGCTCCACCTTGTCCCGCCGCTCCGGTTTCAGAAAAGGCCGCAGAGCATATAATAACTGCATCCGCTCATCATTTCCGCCGCCCGTCAGCTCCCCTACCAGCGGCAGCATCCGCTGGATCATCGCCGGGTCGATCTGCCCCAGCAGGCTCCCCAGCCCGGTCAGATCCCCCAGCCCAGACCCGCCGCCGGACTGCGCCTCCCCCCCGGACTGCGGACCGGGGCTGTCCTCCTGCTGCGCAGAAGAACTCTCCCCGCCGCCCCCAAGGTTCAGTGACTGGGCCAGATTCATCACTTGGCTCATGGCGTCCGGGTTGGAGAGAATGGCATTCAGTTTTTCCTCAAAATCACTCACGGCTCACGCCCTCCTTCCCGGACAAAATGAGAGTTACTTCTTTCCGAAGCTGTTCCCCAGCCGCCGCAGCAGCTCCGCCCCGTCAGGGCTGGAGGCGATGGACCCAATCAGCTCCTTCAGCTGGGCCGTGTCCCCATGCGCCGCGTCCGCCGCAATCTTTTTCAAGGCCGCCTGATCCCGCCCCTGCGTCAGCAGCCCCGCCAGCGCCTGCGCGTCCGGAGACTTCGCCACCTGCTCCAGCATCTTCTTGTCGCCCAGCATCTGCTGGACATCGGATCGGTTACTTTGTTTCATGCGTTACCCTCCCTTCTCCCTCCAGTATATGTGCGAAAATAAAAAATGTTCCCCCTCTCCCGATAGATGGGAAAGGGGGAACCTGTCCTATTTTTCCTGTCCGTTCCAATAGTCGCACCAGGGCCGCAGAGCGCAGCTCTCACAGTCCGGCCTCCGGGCCACGCACACCGCCCGGCCATGGAGCACCATCCGGTGGCAGAAATCGTTGCTCTCCTCCGGCGGGATGCACCTGCGCAGCTGCATCTCCACCTTCAGCGGGTCTTTGCTGCCGTCGGTGATGCCCAGCAGTCCGGTGATGCGGATACAGTGGGTATCGCAGACGTACCCCTCCCTGCCGTACACATCGCCCAGAATCAGGTTTGCGGTCTTCCGCCCTACGCCGGGCAGCCGCAGCAGGTCCTCCATATTGTCCGGCACCCGTCCGCCGTACTCCTCCACCAGCATCCTGCTGGCGGCCACGATATCCCGGGCCTTGGCCCGCCAGAAGCCTGTGGAGTGGATGATCTCCCCCACCTCCTCTTCCGACGCTGCGGCCAGGGCCTCCAGGGTGGGGAACTTCTCGTACAGGATGGGAGTCACCATATTCACCCTCGCGTCGGTACACTGCGCCGCCAGCCGCACGGAGAACAGCAGCTCATACGCCTTTTCCGGGTCAAAGGGCAGGGAGCACTCCGCGGCGGGGTAGAGAGTCTTCAATTCCTCAATGATTGCCAGAACAGCCTGTTGGTCTTTCATGTCGATCACCTCACGGGTATCTTACCATAGACTCCGGCAAATTTCGAGTGGTTTTTCAAAAAACGTCCAAAGATTTCCCCCCACCTCCCACAAATTTTTCAAATTTGCCCCTTGACTTCCCGGCGGCCCGTCTGCTATAGTAAAAATGAAATATGTAGCCGGAGAAGGCGTAAGTCCAATTGCTGGACTTACGCCTTTTTTGCTGCGCCTTTTGCATTTCTTTGACAGCAGGAGGTATTTTAGTGGAACAAAAATCTGTTGAAAAGATGGGTACGGCGCCTATTGGGAAGTTGATGCTGTCAATGGGCCTTCCCGTCATCCTGTCCATGATGCTCCAGGCGCTTTACAACATCGTAGACAGCGGCTTTGTGTCAAACATGGCGGATGGGGAGAACGCGCTGAACGCCCTGACGCTGGCGTTCCCCGTACAGATGCTGATGGTCGCGGCCAGCGTCGGCACGGGTGTGGGCGTCAATGTCCTGCTGGCAAAAAGCCTGGGACAACAGGACCGGGAAAAGGCGTCCATGGTCGCGGGAAACGCCTTTTTCCTGGGTATCGCCATTACGCTGGCCTTCGTCCTGTTCGGGCTATTTGGCGTAAGCCCCTACGTCGCGTCGCAAACCCCCGATCCCGTCGTATCCGGAATGGCGGTAAAATATCTGAGAATCTGCTGTATCTGCCCGGTGGGCATCGTATTCTTCGGCATCCTGGAGAAGCTGCTTCAGGCCACAGGGCTCACCATACACTCCACAACCGCGCAGATCTCCGGCGCACTGGTCAACATCGTTCTGGACCCCGTCATGATCTACGGCCTGCTGGGATGTCCTGCGCTGGGTGTCGCCGGAGCGGCCTATGCGACGGTAACCGGACAGCTCGCCTCGTTCCTGATTGCGCTGTTCTTCCACTTCAAGCTGAACAGAAGCGTGGACAAGGGGCTGAAATATATCAGGCCCCAGGCGGATCTGGTGAAAGGGATTTACGCAGTCGGAATACCCGCGATCATCGCCCAGGCGCTGATGTCCTTTATGACCTACGGAATCAATATAATTCTGGTCCGCGCCAGCGCGGCTCTGGTCACGGCATATGGATTGTACTATAAGATTCAGCAGTTCATTCTCTTCGCCGCCTTTGGACTTCGCGACACCATCACCCCCATTGTCTCCTTCAACAACGGAACCAGGAACAAAAAGCGCATCACGGACGGCGTCAAGTACGGCGTCCTGTATACGCTGGCGATCATGCTGGCCGGCACTGCCGCCCTGGAACTGTTCGCCGTACCGCTCTGCTCCGTATTCAGGCTCTCCGGCACAACCGAAGACCTCTGCGTCAGCGCAATCCGCATCATATCGGTCAGCTTCGCGTTCGCGGGCGTCAGCATCGCCCTCCAGGGCGTGTTCCAGGCGCTGGAGGGTGGCGATTCGTCGCTGGTCATTTCCCTTTGCCGGCAGCTCCTGTTTGTCCTGCCTTTCGCGTGGCTCTTCACCTCCCTGATTTCGCCCGGTCTGGAGAACGCGTGGGTCGTATGGCTCACCTTCCCCATTGCGGAGATTGCCACGAGCGCTGCCGCAATCGGTCTTATGTTTAAAATTTTCCGGAAAAAGGTCGCACTGTTATAATGCCTCCCCTCTTATGCGCGGCAAAACTTTGTAAAAAATGACCTTTGCATTTGAAAAAACTCTTTGTTATACTGATAAGCGTCAATTCAATACGGCCATTCAACGACACATGTGGTGCATTGCACGTAAATCTGATCACGGTACGGTAATGCCTGCATGTGTCTTTTTGCTGAAAAAGGACGCATGTGTACTGCATGTGTCCTTTTTTGCCGTATGCACCGAAAAGGAGGGCTTTCTCATGCAAGAAAACAACTATTTGGGGACAGAAAAGGCCGGCAGACTTCTCCTGCAATTCGCCGTCCCCAGCACCCTGGCGCTTATCATCTCCTGCCTTTACAACATCGTGGACCAGATCTTTGTCGGCAACGGCATCGGCTATCTGGGCAACGCCGCCACCGGCATCGTCTTCCCCATTACGGTCATCGGCTGGGGCGCGTCCGTCCTCTTCGGAGACGGCATGGCTACCTACCTCAGCCTCTCCCAGGGACGGGGCAGCACCGCCGGAGCCGGACGCTCTGTGGCCAACAGCATCCTGGGCTCCTTCTTCTCCGGCGTGGTCATCATCGCGGTGTGCTACGCCCTGGGCGACAGCATCCTCTACGCCCTGGGCGCGACGGAGGCCACCATTACACTGACCCGGGACTATGGCAGTATCATCTTTATCATGATGCCTCTCGCGCTGGTCCAGAACACCCTGGCCTCCATCATCCGCGCCGACGGCAGCCCCCGGTACTCCATGGCCGCCATGATGGTGGGCGCCGTCATCAACATGATCGGCGACCCGGTGGCGATTTTCGTCCTGGACTGGGGCATCAAGAGCGCGGCCTACGCCACCATTCTGGGTCAGTTCGTCAGCTTTCTCATCTGTATCGCCTACCTGCGCAGGAGCCGGATATTCCATGTCAAAGCGGCCGACTTCATCCCCAGCTGGCAGCGCCTCAAGCCGGTCCTGCCGCTGGGCACGGGCAGCTTCCTGACCCAGCTGTGCATCGTGGTGACCACCATTGTGAATAACGTCCTGCTGAAGACCTACGGCGCGCAGAGCGTCTACGGCCCGGACATCCCCCTTTCCGCCTTTGTGGTCATCATGAAGCTGTTCCAGATCATCCTGAACATCGCCTGCGGCATCACCGCCGGCGCGCTGCCCATCATGGGCTACAACTACGGCGCAAAGCTGTACGACCGCGTGAAGGAGACCTTCCGGCTGGTCGCCATCTCCACCGCCACGGTCTGCGTCATCGCAACAATCCTCTTTGAGGCGGTCCCCCTGGCCTTTATCCGCCTCTTCGGCGCGGACGGCGAGCTGTATACCACCTTCGCCGTCTACTGCCTGCGGGTCTATCTGTCCCTGCTGATCTTCACCTGCCTGCAAAAAGCCTGCGCCATGTTCCTCCAGTCCATCGGCCATGCCAAAGCCGCCGTGCCCCTGTCCATCCTGCGGGATGTGCTGCTGATTGCCCTCTCCCTTGTCATCCCCACGCAGATGGGCGTCACCGGCATCTTCTGGGCCGCGCCCGCCGCCGACATCCTCGCTATGGCAGTCACCGCTGTTGTGATTCTCCGCGTCTGGAGGCAGCTCAGCGTTCCCGCCGCCCAGGAGCCGGAGAGCGCCGGGACCGTTCTCCGCGCCTCCCGTTCCGGCGTAATCATCACCATTGCCCGGGAGCACGGCACCGCTGGAAAGCAGATCGGCCAGCTGGTGGCAAAGAAGCTGGGCGTCCCCTGCTACTATAAGGAGATGACCGCCCTGGCCGCTCAGGAGAGCGGACTGGCGAAGGAATTCATTTCCGGCATCAACTCCGACGAGAACGCGGTCATGCGGGAGCTGTACCTCAGCACCAGCGCCGTCCAGCAGGCGGTCATCGCCCAGGACAAGGCCATCACCATGATCGCGGACATGGGGGCCTGTGTGATCGTGGGCCGGGCGGCGGACTATGTGCTGCGCGGCCGGGACAATCTGGTGCGTATCTTCATCCACGCCCCCAAGGACTACCGCGTGAAGAAGGTCATGGAGATGTACGGCGATACGGAGCAGGAGGGCCGCCGGAGCATCGCCCGTTCCGACAGCGCCCGGGGCTCCTACTACAAGAGCATTTCTGGCCGGGAGTGGGGCGACGCCCACCAGTACGAGCTGAGCGTGGACAGCTCCATTGGTGTGGAGAAGACCGCCGGACTGATCTGCGACTATATCCGCCGCATGTGATACCGCAGACCGTCGGGGCGGAAATCGATTTTGTGGTTCGCAGGGCCCGTTTCCGAAAATTGATTTCCCAGCATCTGCGGGGCTCCGTCTTGACAAACGCTCCTCTGCCAATTATACTATCACAGGCGCACAGCTTCCACTGGCGTCCAATGTATATCGAGGAAAAGGAGAACTACATATGCTTATGAGAAAACGTATCCCTGCGCTTCTGTGCGCGGCCGCGCTGGTTCTGTCCCTGCTGGCGGGCTGTTCGTCAGAGAAGGACACCCAGCCCCCGGCGGAGGCCGAACCGGAAGCGAGCGTCCCGGAAACCATCCTGTGGATCAATGCAACCCACGCCGTGCTCACGGAGCTCAACGGCTGGGACTACACCAAATTCGGCGGCATGGACGCCACGGACGCCAACAAGGAGATGATGATTCCCTTCCTGGATGAGTGGTGGGGCGTGACCGATCACGACAGCGCGGTGGAAAACATCGACTGGCTGCTCACGGAAGGCCACCGGGCGGAGTTCGTGGAATTCATGCAGATGCTGGTGGAAGACGGCTGGAGCGACTACAGCGAGGAGGATGCCGCCGCCATGATTGGCGAGCTCCTGGAGGACGAGGAGGCCGGCAAATATCTGGCCCACGCCTTCGCGGAGTACCAAATCTACGGCGACAGCTCCATCGACGGCTGGGACTACTCCCGCGCCCTTTCCCTGCTGGGCTGGTACTATATCGCCGGGTTCTACACCGAGACTGAGGCCCTGGACAAGGCGCTGGAGATCGCCAGGGAGCTGCAAGGCAAGTTCTCCTCCTGGGACGAGCTGACCGAGAGCTACATGCGGGGCTATGAGTACTGGTCTGAGGAGAGCGCCGACGCCCGCCGGGGGACCTATGAGGAATTGAAGGGCCGCTCCGACAGCCCCTACAATGTCGCGTGGAACACAACTCTGGAAAAAAGCTGGTAATCATCAAGCGCCCTCTGAGTCCCCGGCAGGACCAGAGGGCGCTTTTTGCCGCACGCATGACATCCTCCAGAAAACAGAGACGGCGGCGCGTACGCGCCGCCGTCTGGGTCTCAGCCGTAAACGTCAAAGCCATACTGACTGGGGATGCTGGTGGGTACCGCATCCAGCATTTCAGTAAAAGCCTGCATCTGCTCCGCCTGGATATTCATGGATTTCTTCATGACCGCGATATTATATGCGTTCTCGAACTCCATCTGGCTCATGCTCATGCTGGCGGCGGCAATGCTGTCCATCATAGTGACCGGCTCCTTTCTTTAATTTCCGGAAAGCAGGGCTTCCAATTCATTTATCGGCCTCACCGGGCCAAAATTTAACCCCCTGCCCGGATTTCTCCGCTGTATTCACAGGCGTTGAACGCCGTCAGGCCAGGTCCCCATCCGCCATTCCCCGCCTGCGGATACTATTTGAAGTCGTCAACAACCACCAGATTGCCGGCGCTCTCCTTCCTATACATGTGCTCCAGATCGCTGCTGAGGAAGTAGGTGCCCACATAGGCATTGGTCCCGTCGCTGGCATCCGTCTGATACACCATGATCTCCCGGCAGGAGATACCGTCCACCAGCACCCAGCCCTGCTTGGGATACACCATGTATTCGCTCATGTCGCTGCCCTCCAGCCCCAGCTTCGCGGGATCCAGCCCATTGAAGTATTCCACCTGCTCGGATATGCTGGTGGCCTGGGTCACGCCTCCGGGCTCGTCTTCGGACTCGCTCTCCGGCTCCGGAGGCGGCAGGATCCGGCCGTCCACCTGGGCCACCTGCACCGCCACCGCGTACTCCGACCACCCCACAATCACGCGGAAAAGCTTCCTCGTGCTGTCGCTGGTCTCCATCTTCCTGGCCAGGATCATGGAGCCGGTCAGGGTCTCCAGGTCCGGCTCATCCGCCAGCTGCCGGTTCTGGTCATCAATGGGCTCAAAGCCCTGCTCCGTCCGCAGCACACTGATATACCGCGCCGCCAGAGCCGACGGGTCCTCCATCTGACGGTAGTGGTATGTGTGGCTCAGTTCAAGCCCTGCCTGGGCCGCCTCGTCGGTGGGGGCGTCAATGGAGGTCAGCATAGCCTCCCCCTCAGCCAGGATACTGTCCAGGGCCACCACGCTCTCGCCGCTCTCATCCAGCGTGTAGACCTCCAGGGCGGTCTCGCCGCCGCCGCAGGCCGTCAGCAGACACAGCGCGGCCCCGGCGGTCAAAAGAAACTTTATCAGTCTTTTCATAGGAATCAATCCTCGCCTTGTCTCTTCAATGGAATCATGGGTTGCTGGGGCGGATGGTCACCTGGTCGTTGCTGCGCAGCTCCTGGGTGAAGGGGCAGTCCGTCCCGTTGACCTGCAACACCAGAGGTCCGCTGAGCTGATCGAAGTCAATGCCGGAACGGTCCAGCAGATCCATCAGATAGTAGGGGCTGCCGTCCGCCTTGGCAGGTAGCACCAGGGCCGCCCCGTTGAGGTACACGCACACCGGCCGTCCCGCAGGCCGGCTGGACGGCGGCGCCGCTTCCGGCTGGAGCGCCGGCTCTGGTTCCGGTTCCGATACAGGCTCTGCCTCCGGCTCCACCGGTGCGGAGGTGAGCACCTGATCCCCGGAACGCAGAACGGTATCCAGCCGGGCAGGCTTGCCGTTGACCAGCACGCCGCCCTGGTGGTCAAAGCCCAGCAGATCCCCCACCGTCTTCTGCGCGGAGGCCCCGGCCACAGCGGGGATGAACTCAATGGAGTCCCCGGCGTAGACCAGCGCGGAGGGCGCGGCCTCCTGTCCGTTGAGCTTCAGGGTACAGGGCATGGCGCTCTGACCGTGGAAGGTCATGCGCTGGCCGTCCACCGTGACGCTAAGGCTCCTGCCAGTGCGCCCTACCAGATCGGCGGAGCCGTAGCCGTTCATCATCAGCAGATCCAGCACCGTCAGCGTACCGCTACGGAAGAGCTTGGCCGTGTGGCCGTTGAGCAGGATGCGGTAGCTGTCGCTGATAAGCCCCAGCCCCGCCGAGACGGCAATGCCCAGGGGCGTGGCGTACTCCGGGTCATTGAGCTCATACTCCTTGGAGAACGCGCTGATCTCGTAGTTGTTGCCCGCCAGGGCCACCCGCCGCTGGTCCATCTCCAGCGCCTGGGCCACCAGCTCCCGCAGGCCCCGCAGCTTACTGCCGCCGCCCGCAAGGAACAGGGCGGAGGGCGCGCCGCCGTTGATGCCAGTCACCCGCTGGGCGATCTCCTGGGCCAGGAGTCTGGCCGCGTCCTGGAGGGTCTCACCGATCTCCTCGCCGGGTACGCTCTGCTCCAGGCCCAGCACGTCCCGGTAGGTCACTGTGGGCTCGTCCAGCTGGGTCTTCATCCGCTCCGCCGTAGCGAAGTCGATGAGGTAACGGCGCATCAGGGCCTCCGTGATCTCATCCCCGGCCACGGTAGCCATGGTGTACCCCACCACGGCTCCATCCCGGCAGATGGCGATGTCGCTGGTCCCCGCGCCGATGTCCGCCAGCACCAGATTCAGCAGCCGCAGCCCGGAGGGGATCACCGCGTTCAGCGCGGCGATGGGCTCCAGGGTCAGGCTTGCCACCTCCAGGCCTGCCGTCTCCATAACGGTATACAGGCTCTCCACCACCTCACTGGGGAGGAAGGTGGCCACCACCTCCGCCTCCAGCTGCTGGCCGTTGTGGTCCTTCAGGGAGGTGAGCGGATAGTGGTCCAACAAATAGGAGGACACCGTGTATCCCACTAGATAGGAGCGCTTCTGCGCGTCCGGCCCCTCCCCCAGACGGGTCTCCGCATCGGCCACCGCACCGCTCTCCAGCTGGCTGATAACCTCGCTGGTGATCCGGGTGACCTGGGGCAGATCGATGGCGTAGCGCCCCCGCTCCGTGCGCAGGGCCCGTCCGGCAGCCGCCACGCACACCCGCCGCAGATGACAGCCCAGCCGGGCCTCCATACGGCTGGTGACCCGGCGGGCAACCTTGGCTACCTGCTCGATGTCCTCGATCTGACCGTCCAGCATGGCCCGGCGGCCGTGCTCTTCCTTTTCCATGGACAGCACCTCCAGGCGCTCGTCCACAACCTGGCCCGCCACGCCGATGATGCTTCGGGTGCCGATGTCCAAGGCAAAAATCAACTCCTGAGGCTGTTCCTTCCAATCCTGAGCCATACTGTTCCACCTCTTTCCTTATTGCCGCCCCAAGCGCGGCGCGGAATCCCGCCGCGCTTGGAAACAGCGGATATGCGATGGCATCCCGCAGGCGCGGGACGCCACCGCATGATCCGTCTATGTACGCGCGTCTAACCTGCGCATACCGATCTTAGTACTTGATGCCGCTGAAGGGGTTGTCATTGCTGCGGCCGCCCAGCATGGGAGGCTCCTGGCCGGAAACGGAATCCGCCCAGCTGTCCCCGCCGCCGTAGGCGCTGCTGCCACTGAAGCCGCCGCCGCCCAGGCTGCCCTTGCTGCCCACGTGGAACTCGGCCATCAGCTGGTGCATGATGTTGGCCTGACTGCTGAGCTCCTCGCTGGCCGCCGCGCACTCCTCGCTGGTGGCGGAGTTGGTCTGCACCACGGCAGAGATCTGATCGATGCCCTCGGTGATCTGGGCAATGGCGGTGGTCTGGCTCTCCACGGCCTCGGTGACCTGATCCATCAGCTTCACAACGCCGCTGGTCAGGACGGTGGTCTTCTCCAGGGACTCGGTGACCTTATCCACCACATCCGCGCCCTCGTGGACGGCGGTGATGGAGTTCTCAATGAGGTCCTTGGTGGCCTTGGCAGCCTCGTCGGACTTGCTGGCCAGATTGCGCACCTCGTCAGCCACCACGGCGAAGCCCTTTCCGGCGGTACCGGCGCGGGCGGCCTCAACGGCGGCGTTCAGGGCCAGGATGTTGGTCTGGAAGGCGATATTCTCGATGGTGGCGATGATCTTGCCGATCTCCTCGGAGGAGGTGGAAATATTGGTCATAGCCACGTTGAGCTGCTTGACGTACTCGTTGCTGGTGTCCACCTGGTCGCCGGCCTGGCCCACGCTCACACGGGCCTCCTCAGCGGAAGCGGCGGTCTGCTTGGAGCTGGTGGAGATTTCGTTGATGGTGGCCGCCAGCTCTTCCACGGCGCTGGCTTGCTGCGTCGCGCCCTGGGCCAGGGACTGGGAGCTGTTGGACACCTGCTCGGAGCCAGCGGACACCTGGGTGGCGGACTGGGCGATGTTGGTGATGGTGTCGCTCATGCGGACCACAAACTGGTTCACGCTGGTCTGGATGGGAGCCAGGTCGCCGGGGAAGGTTGCAGTCAACTCCACATCAAAGTTGCCCTTGGCCATCTGGCCGGTGGTGGCGGAAATGTCCTGAATGACGCTGTTGAGGACCTGCTGGCTGGTGCGCAGGGCGTCGCACATCTCTCCCAGCTCGTTCCTGCCGGTAAAGTTCACGGGGATGGACAGATCGCCCTGGCTGAAACCCACCAGTGCGTTGCGGACCTGATTGCTGGGCTCCACAATGCTCCGGATGATCTTGGTAGCCATCAGCATCACCACTATGGTGGCCACCACCATCACCGCGATGATGACGACCATGCCAATAGTGGAGGAAGTGTTCTGCTGCTCAATAATCTTCGCCTGTCCGGCCTGGAGCTGCGCGGCAAGGTTGTCGCCAGCTGTGGCGGCGGCGGCCAGCTTGGGAGAGCAGTTGTTCACAATCAAGGGGACCGCTTCCTCACGGTCGGTGCGGGCCGACTGCACGATCTTCTGCGCTTCCTCTCCCCACTCCGTCATCGTGTTGATGAAGTTGTTGAGTTGGGTCCTGTCGTCCATCGGAAAGCTCTCGCTGAGCGCAGTGATGGCCGCCTCCAGGTCGGACATCTTCTTAGTGGCGGTATCCAAATTGCTCATATCGCCGGAGAGTACTGCGTCCCGCAGGCCCCGGGCGGCGATATTGTAGTCGATCCGGCACTCGGATGCCTTCTCATTGGCCGCCACGTATCGATCAATGATATCTGAATACGCGCTCTTCTGCATATTCATCATAATCAGCGACGCGATGATGATAAGCGCTGATACGATGATCGTGGTACCGAAGCCAACAATCAAGCTCTTCTTGATGGACATGTTCTTGAAATTCATGATACATTTCCTCCCTAAATTTTCCCCGGGCCGGAGTCACGCCAGCGGCGGGTTTCTCATGTGCCGGATGACCGGCGTTTTCTCTCTGCCCGGAGGTCTCCCGGCGTGGCGGCAGAGCGGCCGTGCCGGATATCGTACATTGGATCCTTGCAGTGGGTGCTTCGCGATCTATGGTAGCCGGCGCGCTCACACGATGTCGCCGTACTTCCCATTTTTAACGTCTCCCACGAGCTTTCCGTCCACCAGGGTGACCACCCGCCGCCGCATGATATTGACATATTGGCTGGCGTGGGTCGCCATCACGATGGTGGTTCCGTGGGAATTGAGCTCCATAAGCAGGTGCATCAGGTCCCAGATGAGATCGTCGTCCAGGTTGGCGGTCAGCTCATCCAGCAGCAGGATGGAGGGGCTGTTCAGCACCGCCCGCGCCAGCTCCACCCGGCGGCTCTCCCCGATGGACAGCTCCGCGGGATAGCACTCCTCCACCCCCGGCAGGCCCACGATGCCCAGGGCCTTGCGGGCTGCGTCCGCGCCCTTCCGGCGCAGTCCGGCGGCGGCGGCCGTCAGCAACAGGTTATCCCACACCGTGCGCTTGCGGATCAGCAGTCCCTGCTGGCTGACCACGCCGAAGTTCCGCAAGGCCCTGGCCCGCCAGGGCCCCACCATCCGGGCCATATTGGCCCCGTTGAGGCACACAATCCCCTCGTCCGGCTTCAGCTCCCCACTCATCAGGCGCAGCAGGGTGCTCTTGCCCGCGCCGCTGCTGCCGATCAGGAATACGAACTCACCCTGCTCTACAGTCAGATTGATCTCTTTGACCGCGTAATTGACGCGGCGCTCTTCCTTGTAAAATTTTGTTACATTTTCCAGACGAACTTCCGCCATCCCCTGGCGCCGCCTCCCGTTCTCTCAAACGCGCTTGTTTCACCGGCTCGAAAAAAGCCGGTGAAACAGCCTCGTTCTTTACTTTTTCCGATAGAACGAATGGTCGCCCGCCACGCGCAGGCTGATGCGCCGGTCCAGCTCCACCACGCGCTCCAGCAATTTCCTGGTCTTGCCTGCCTGCTCCAGAAAGACGTCCTCTCCGTCATAGCGGGCCGCCTGCTCCCGCAGCAGCGCCCGGACCCGGTCCTGGTCCTCCTGGGGAAGGGCGGCCTTGCGCTGCTTTTCCCCCCGCTCCACCTCCTCCAGCTTGAGCAGGGGATCCTGGCGCATAGCCACCAGCATCTTGGCGGCCACCTGGTCGTTGCGGTCCAGCGCCTCCGCAAGCTGTCTGGTCGTGTCCTCCAGCTCCAGCAGGCAGTTGTACTTCTTCCGCTCCAGTACGGTCAGCTCCAACCATTCGTTTCTGGTCATATCCGCCCGCTCTTTCCCTGGGCGCTGCTGTTCTTCTCCGCCATGTGGAAGGTGTCCCGCAGCTCCGCCAGCATGGGCCGCAGCTCCGCCAGCTCCTTCTTGTTGCGGCCGATTCTGATGCGCCCCAGCTGATAGGTGAAATACTCGTACAGCCGGCTGAGGTCCCGGCTGATGGGATATTTGCGGTCCAGGGTCTCATCCAGGTAGTTCACAATATCGATGCAGCGGTCAACCGCCGCCTCAAAGGTTGGGAAATCTCCCTTGTCCAGGGCGATGGAGGCCATGGTCCCTCGTTTGACCAGCTCATCATAGAGCAGCAGAAGCAGCTCGCCCGGCGTCATGGAGTTAACAGACTGCTGCTTGTATTGCTGGTAGCCTCTCATATCCATATGGGATACCGTTCCTTTCTATTCCGCAGTATCAGCCGCCGCCCAGCATCCCGGCCAATGTGGAGCTCTGGGAGTTCATCTGGTTGATCAGAAGCTCCAGTCTGGTAAACATACTGGTATAGCGGTCCACCTGACTGGACAGCTTATCCTGCCATTTCTCGATCTGCGTGCCGATGTTGTCAATCTCCTTCTGCCACTGGTTATCCAGCAGGGACAGGGAGTTCAGCGGGGTACCGGCCTGCTGGATCAGGATGCCCTTCGTGGAGCCGGTGAGGCCTGCGTAGCGGTCCAGCTGGGTCTTCATGCCCTGCATGATGCCGTTGGTGGACACGCCGCTCTCGCCCGTGCGGGTGAAGAGCTCTTCCACTTCATCGGGGTCGTTTGCCAGGGCCTCCCGCAGCTTGTTCTCGTCCAGGGTGATGCTGGTGGCGTTGTCTGAGGAGGAGAAGGAGACGCTGATGCCGATTTTTGACAGCAGAGCGGAATCGGAGCCGGTGGGCTGGAAGACGCTGCGCAGATTCTCGTAGAGGGAGCGCAGGTTGGAATCGCCGAAGAGAATGCCCTGCTTGGCCTTGGCCTCATAGTTCTGGATGGCGCTCTCGCTCATGGTCGCCCGGTCCTCGTCGGTCAGCGGCTCATAGGTCTGGAACG
This sequence comes from Oscillospiraceae bacterium, assembly GCA_022800525.1. Classification (GTDB taxonomy): domain Bacteria; phylum Bacillota; class Clostridia; order Oscillospirales; family Oscillospiraceae; genus Pelethomonas. The sequence goes on along the minus strand of JAAWQM010000001.1, from coordinate 90,734 downwards.
AGCCGCTGGAGTTCTGATAAGGCAGGGTGGCGTAGGCTTCCCGGATTGTGGACATCATATCGTTATAGTCAGTAATCATGGCCTTTACGGCGTCCACAATCTTGTCAGCGTCCGTGCTGCTGTTGAAGGTGACGGCGTTATCCGTATCGGTGCCGTCCTCATTGAAGGTGCCCTTGAAATTGATGGTCAGGCCGTCGATATCCACGCTGTTGGAGCCGCGGGTGAGGGTCTTCTTTGTTCCGTTGACCTCAATCTCGAAGACGGCGTCTTCTCCGGCGGTGTAGCCGCTGTTTTCGGCGCTGAGCTTATTGAAGAGCTTCTCAGCGACCTGGTCGCTTCCTCCGAAGGCGACTTCCTGCTCCTCGCCCTTATCGTTGACAACCGAAAGCACACCCTTATCGGACATCTTCATCTCCAGGCCGGTGCCCTTGAGCTGACCGTTGACCTTGGTAATCATCTGCTGCAAACTCCCGCCATCGGAGTTGAAGTTGAAGGAAACATGATGGCCGTCTACCGTCATGTCGAAGGTCTTGCCCTTCAAGCCGCCTGACAGCTCATCTCCCAGCACGTCCGCCGTCTTCTGGGAAGTCGTCTGGCCGAAGATAGCTCTTGCCAAGCCATCGCCCAGCTCAATCTGGTTCTCGGAGCCGGTCTCCTTGCTGTTGAACACGAACTCGCGGGTGGTCTTGGAATAGCTGACCTTCACGCCGGCCTCGCTGTTGGAGTTGATATCGTTCATGATATCGGACAGCTTGGCGTCCTCTGTGTACCGGCCAATCAGGACGTCGTTGATCCTGAACTCGTAAAGCGGCTTGCCCGACTTTTCGTCCGTCATGGGGTGGCCGTTCGCGTCCGTCGCCACCTTCATACCCTTCAGCGCCTCGTCAGTCATCAGGTCCTTCAGGCTGCCGCTGGTGTTGAGGTAGTTGGTGGCGCTGCGGCCGATGCCCAGGGTCTCGCCCACGGAGGTATTGATCAGCAGGTTGGAGCCGTCCTTCACCTCGAAATTCAGCTCCAGCTTGCCCGTCCCTTTAGCGGCGTTGCTGACCGTCAGCTTGTCGCCGAACGCGGCCTTCACGCTGCTCTGCATCATCTCCGTATAGGCGTCCGCCACATCGGCCAGGCTGGAAACGGTCCTCGTCTCGCCCTCCTTGACAACGGTATATTTGCTTTTATCCAGATTGCTTGTGCCGTAGACGGTGATGCTGTTGCCGTACTTGTCCTTCACCGTGGAGGGCATGGTAAGCTGGAAGGACTCCGTGCCGTCGTCATTCTTGATCTTGCTGATCTGGGGCATTCTGAGGGACTTGCTTACGCCGTCCACGTTGATGTTGATACTCTTCCCGGACAGATACTCGTATGCCTTGACATCGTAAGTGAAGTTGGTGCTGTCAGTAACCTTGAAGGTTTTCAGCGGATTTTCGCTGTCCTCCATGTCGCCAAGGTTCAGCACCTTGGTGATGGACTCGCTGGCGGAGGAAATGGAGATGCTGTTGCCTGCGCCGGACTTGTCCTTGAAAGTAAAGTTGCCCTCGGCGTCCACCTCCACGCCAATCCGGTCTCCGGCGGAAACGGACGTGCCATCGGACAGGGAGATGGTCTGGTCGGCCAGCTTATCCTCGATCATCTTCTTGAGCGACTCGGCCTTGTTCGTGGAATCATTGAGAATCTGGTCGTCAACCTCGTCAAAGCTGATGCTGACGGTCTTGCTGCCGTACTTGAACGCCATGGAGCCGGACAGGTAGCTCAGCTTGACATCGCTGTCTAGGTCCAGCGCTCCGGACGCGGACACCTTGTTTCCGCCGTCCTCCTTCAGGCCGCTGGCGGTGGTCATATACCGGGCGGCGGTCGCCAGCTGAGAGACGCTGTTAAGCTTCACATTGCTCTCCGTGCGCCCGCTGGCAGTCACCTTGTCGGCATACTTTCCCTGGGGCGATACCCGCACCGCGCTGCTGAAAAAGGCGGAGCTGAGCAGGTTGGTCGAGGAGGTATAGGAGGTGTAGTTGCTGCTGAAAGCCACCATCTTGTTGATGATGTTGCGGTAAGAATCCTGCTTCCATTGGATCTTGGTAGCCTTGTTGTTCAGGGTTTGAATCTTATTCTGGTAACTTTGCACCAGACTTTCGATCATGCCCTCCGTGTCCAGGCCGCTGGCCAGGCCGCTGATGATATTTGCGCTGTTATAGAGGCTGCTGGTTGCATTGCTGCTGCTGACACCGTTGATGGATGCCATCTCGATCACTCCTTTATACAAAAGTCACAAGTATCTTTTTCAAAATTTCGCAGAAAAAGAGAATATCCCTCTGTACTTTTTTATCGTCACGTAGTATAGTAAAGTTAAGACTTCCAAAAAAGATTTTGCTGATTGGAGGGAATATTTTGTCAGCTGTTATCGCGATCACCAATCAGAAGGGCGGCGTGGGGAAGACCACTACCTCCAGCGCCCTTCTCGCCGGCCTGCATGAGACAGGCCGGCGGGTCCTGGGCGTGGACCTGGATCCCCAGGGGAGCCTGGGCTTCTGCCTGGGCCTGGACATCGACAACTGCGCCACCGTCTATGACGTTATGAAGGGCTCCAAGCCCATCAAGGAGGTCATTGTCCCATCGGAATGCGGGGACATCCTGCCCAGCAACATCCTTCTGAGCGCGGCGGAGCTGGAATTCAACCGCCCGGGGCGGGAGTTCCTGCTGAAAACCGCCCTGGCCGAGGTTCAGGACGATTATGATTATATCATCGTGGACACCCCGCCCGCGCTGAACGTCCTGACGGTCAACGCCTATGTGGTGGCTGATGGACTGATCATCCCCATGGCCCCGGAAATTCTCAGCCTGCTGGGCGTCGCCCAGATTCGGGAGACCATCGACACCGTGCGCCGCTGCTACAACTCCCGCTTGAAGGTGCTGGGCATCCTGCTCAACAAGTATAACCAGCGCTTCAACCTCAACCGCGAGGTGCTGGAGATGGCCGAGCAGATCGCCGCCCAGCTTGACACCAGGGTGTTCGAGGCCAAAATCCGCTCCAGCGTATCCGTAGCGGAGGCTCCCGCCCACGGGGAGAGCGTGCTGAGCTACGCACCCTCGTCCAAGCCAGCGGTGGATTTCCGCGCCCTGCTGGACGAGATCATCCGTGAACTCAGCCCCGCCGCCAACTAAGAACCCAGTAAGGAGAGAACACTGCTATGGCAACCGCTAAGAAAGGAACCAAAAGCACCAAAACCGCCCATGTTCTGAACCTGCTCACCGCTCCCGGCGGAGATGACGCTCCCCGGAACCCCGCCGCCGCGCCCTCAGACCCGGCCCTTGTGGCGGAAGGCGCGCCGGTTCAGGCGGAAGCCGCTGGAGAGACCGGCCGTCCGCTGACCCCGCCAGTCCTGGAGATGGCTCGGAGCAACGACGAGCAGGTGTCGCTGCAAATCAAGGACGCGCTGGAGAGCGAGCTGCTGGCCGGTCTGGAGCCAGCGCCAGAAAAGCCTGTTCCGGCACCCGAGCCGGGTCCCGGCCCCGAGCCCGCTCTGCAGCCTGCCCCTGAGCCGGAATCCGCGCCCGAGCCTGCACCTGACCTGGAACCCGTTCCTGGCCCCGAGCCGCAGCCCGAACCCGAACCTGCGCATGACCCGGAACCCGTTCCTGGCCCCGAGCCGCAGCCCGAACCCGAACCTGCGCATGACCCGGAACCCACTCCTGACCCCATGCCGCAGCCCGAACCCGAACCTGCGCATGACCCGGAACCCGCTCCTGACCCTGTGCCGCAGCCCGAACCCGAACCTGCGCATGACCCGGAACCCGCTCCTGACCCCATGCCGCAGCCCGAACTCGAAGCTGCGCATGACCCGGAGCCGCCCACGCCCTCAGCCCCCGATGCCTCCGATTCTGAGGACCTGGTGGTGGTGAATGTGATGGACCACCTAGTGGAAACGAAAGCGCCCCGATATATCAAAATGTTCGGCCTGTGTCCCTGCGAGCGCTGCTCCGCCGACGTCCGGGCCCTGACGCTGACCAACCTCCAGCCTGCCTATATTGTTGTCAAGCGGGCGGAAGCCCAGGCCATGCTGACCGTATACGAGAGCCGGTACAACAGCACCATCTTCGCCCAGCTCACCCGCGCCTGCAAGATCGTCATGGACAACCCACGGCACGATGGGAAGAAGTTCCTGCTGTGACGGCGGCGCGTTGGGCTTCGCCCAAACCCACCAGGGGCTTTGCCCCTGGACCCCACCACCCTTTAAAAAGGGTGGACCCAAATTTTCAACTGTTCAGCGCGCGTATATCGTCCTGCTGCATATCTGAAAAGGACCGGTCCCTCCAGGGACCGGTCCTCGCTTTGTCATTTGGCGGCCTCGTTGACCTCCATAATCTGCTGCCAGATGCTGTTGACTTCGTCCAGACACTGGAAGTAGATTGTCGGCAGACGGTCCATGGGGAGCCCCAGCTCCTCTCCCAGACGGTTGATCTCCGCCCAGTCCGCGCGCTCGTAGCTCAATATCAGATCGTACAGCTTGCCGCACAGTCCCTCGTGGTTGATCAGCGCGTCCTTGACCTCCTGCGCCACTGGGATGTCCTCCAGAATCTCCTCCAGCGGCGCGGCGATCAGGTGGTGCAGCGTGGAGAACATACCCATCAGGTAGGCGTCGTTCCGGCTGATGGGCAGCTTCTTCACGAACTTGTGCAGCTCGCTGGCAAATGTGCCGCGGGTGAAGGACAGCTTCAGCATCTCCTCGTGGCTGCTGTCCAGATCTCCGTTTTCCTTGGTGCAGCCCATCAGGTAGATCCACTGGCGCAGCTGGGTCAGGCCCAGGATGGTCACGCCCTGATGGACGTCGGTGGCCCGGTTGCGCAGCGCAAAGTAGGCGGAGTTCGCAATCCGCAGCAGGCTGTACGTCAGCGTTGCGTCCATGGCGATGATCTGCTCGATCTCCTCCACGTCCGGCTCATCCTTGGTAATGGCAATCAGCAACCGGAAGAAGTTGCTCTGGAGGTAGCTGCTGGAGTGGACGGCGGTGAACATCTTCTCCGCCACATACCGCCCCTCCATGGCGTCTACTTCCATCATATGCGCCTTCTGGTACAGTTCCTCAGTGTCGATGTTGGTGGCGATGCATTTCTTGCCCATCTCATGGGCCATCTCAATGATGTTGCGCATACCGGAATCGGTGGTTGTGCGGAAATTGATCTTGATATAATCGAAACGGTCCAGATTGGAGACATAGCGGGGCAGGAACTGGAACTCGTTGGCCGCCACCTTGTAACCCTCTGCGGCGTATTTCTCCACGAAGCGCATCGCCAGCGGGTGGATAATTACGTTGTCGTCCACCTGGATGACCAGATCCTCCGGGCGGAACAATCTCGGCGTGTGCTTCATCAGCAGGTTGACCGTGAAGGTCATGAAGTTCAGCGCGCCGCTGAGACTCTTATCCGTCGTCTGGGTCAGAAAATTATAAATCGCGTCCGCCGCCATGAAATCCTGGCCAGCGTCCCCCGCATATCCGGAGTTCTCCCCCGTGTACCGGATCTCATAGCCCAGAGCTATCCCCTGGAGATCCTTGATCGGTTGGCGCACCACATATTTATTCCCGTTTGTCATGAGACATCACTCCCTCCCCTTACTAGGCCTGCCCGTTGGCGGCCTGCTCCAGCAGATGGTCCATCACATCAACCAGATGGCCGATCTCCGGCTTGGTCAGCTGCTCATCGGCCCCCAGCTGGCGGCCCTTAATGCGCATCTCCTCGCTGATGAGGGAGGAGAAGATAATCAGGGGAATGCTCTTGAACCGCGGCGTATCCTTGACCAGCTTGGTCAGCCTGTGTCCATCCATCTGGGGCATCTCAATGTCAGTGATAATCAGCGCCACGTCCTTCTCCAGCGCCTCCCCCTCCGGCAGGGCGGTCAGCGCATCCCACAGCTCCCGGCCGTTGGGGAACATCCGGAGGTTGATGTAATTCGCCTTGCGCAGGGAGTCCCCGATCATCTTGCTGAGCAGGATGGAGTCCTCCGCCACCCAGATGGGCTTCTCGTTGCGGTCCCGGGGACCCAGGTTCTCCACCTCGGAGATCTGGATGCTGGTCTCCGGGGCAATCTCCGCCACGATACGCTCAAAGTCCAGGATCGTCACCAGGTCGCCGTCGCACTGAGCGATGCCGGTGGCCACGCCCTCCGCGCCGCCGGAGACGGTCTTGTCCGGCTTATGAATGTCCGTCCAGGAGATACGGCTGATCCGGTCCACCGTATGGACCCGGAAGGCGATATACATTTTGTTGAAGTTGGTGACAATGAAAATATCCTTGGGGTTCTTCTCCTGCTCCACCCCCAGGTATCTGGGCAGGTCCACCACCGTGAGCACCTTGTCCCTGGGCTTGAAGATGCCCTCCACCGCCGGATGGGCGTGTGGCATGGGCTTGACCGGCTCGGAGATCATGATCTCCAGGACCTTGGCCACATTGATGCCGTACAGGTTCCCTCCGATGGTGAACTTCATAACTTCGATCTCGTTGGTGCCGGACTCCAGTAGGATGCTGTTGTGGTTCTCTGCCATGACTGACACTCCTATCTACATTAAATTATTCAATCAGAACAAGACGTCCTGCCGGCCATAGGATTTGATACAGCCCTGGCCGCTGACGGGATCAAACAGCAGTGTACGCGCCACAGTGCCCCCGACGTCCTCCGCCAGCAGACGGATGCCCTCCTGCTTCAAAACGGTATGTACGCTCTCAATATTTCTCTGTCCGATATTTCCCAGATTGCCGCCCTTGACCTCGAACATTCTGGCCCCGCCGGCAATCTTGACCGTAATCCGGCTGCGGGAAGCTCCCTTGATCTCCATCTGACGCAGGGTTTCCCGGATACCGGTATCCGCGTATTTCAGCTGATTCTTCCGGCCCGCCTCCATATTCAGCGGCAGCATGACATGCAGCAGCGCGCCAAGGCGCAATCTTGGATCATGGAAGCACAGGCCGATACAGGAGCCCAAGGCATATGTGATCAGGATGCCGGTGCCTTGGGCCATCTTCATATCGGCAATCCCAACTGTAATCTTATCATTCATTCCGCAACGCCTAGTTTCTTTAATAAAAAGTTTAGAGACCGGAGATCCGGCGAAAGGATCAGATGACAGGGTACCTGCTTTCCATCGCAGACAAAATGTCCCGCGATGGTCATGATATAGTCGCTGGTTCCGCCGTATTCCGCCATGGGGACGGACAGGATCGCGCCCTGCATGTCCACAGCGAAAGCGGGAACCGTCAGATTGACGGAGATGTCCGAGAGGCCCGAGAGGGCGTTGATAAAGGTGGAGATCATAATGTTGCCCACCTCCACCAGAGTGGACTGGCGCATCTCATCCAGCTCGGCGTAGTCGCTGATCGGGTCGCCCAGCATACTCTCCAGAACCAGATTGATGAACTCCAGGTGCTGGACCGACAGCATGATGCCGCTCATCTGGTTGCTCATGCCCACCAGGACCCCGGCAGTCACCACCTCCGGCCCGCCCATCCACTCGATGGCCTCATTATAGCCCATAAAGCGCACCTCCGGCAGAGCGATGCGCACCTCCTTGTTCAGCAGGGTGGACAGCGCCGTGGCCGCGTTTCCGGTGCCGATGCTGCCGACCTCCCGCAGGGTATCCAGCTCCAAGGAAGAGAGCTGGTCATAGCCTTTTACATTCATATCCCGCTCCTCCCTCAGCTTCTCAGGTTGTTGAACGTCGACTCGATCTCGTCCGAGGTGGTCACCATCTTCAGGCAATAGCTGAACGCCCGCTGGGACTCGATGACCTTGATGAACTCCTGCGTCATGTCCGTGTTGGACATCTCAATGAGTCCCTGCTTCACCTCGCCGGTCCCCAGGTACAGCTGGCCGTTGCGCTCGGTGGCAAGAAAACGGGAGCTGTCCGCGTGCTGGAGCCCGTCGCGGATGGCGAAGTCAAACACGCCCAGGGTCAGCGGCTGGTCCCGGTCCTCAGGATCCACTACGATAAAGTTGCCCTGAGGGTCCAGTACGCACCGGCCCTCGTTGTCGCTCAGCCGCCACACGGAGGTAGGCTGCGGCTCGATCTCGTTGCCGTCCTCGTCGATCTCCGGCTCCGCGTCCTCCGCGGGGGGGATCCAGAACTGGGCCATAGTAAAGGACCCGTCCCGAGTGTAGGAGATCTCCTGGGTCTCCGGATCGTACAGGGCGAAGAACCCGTCGCCGTTGATGGCAAAGTCGAACCGGCGGCCGGTATCCTTGTAGCCCCGTGCGGAAAAGTCCACCGTGGCCTGCGTCACCCGTGCGCCGGTGCCTGTAGGCAGCCGGGAGTCGTTGATGCCCGTCACGTCCCGGTTCATCAGCTCCCCGAAGGAGACCCGCTCGCAGCGGAAGCCCTGGGTGTTGACGTTTGCGATGTTGTTGGACTGGACATCCATCCGCAGCTGCTGCTGATAGGCTCCCACCGCCGCGTTATAAAATGACATGTTCATAGTGTGTGCGCCTTCCTTTCCATGGATCTGTCATGGGATCACTTCAACTAAATCCGGCCCACCTCGGTGGCGTCCTTGGTCATCACCTGATCGTAGATCTTGCTCATCTCCGCCGCGCTCTGCAGGGCCCGCTGGGCGGTCATCATGGAGACCATCTCATGGACCATGTTGGCGTTGGAGCGCTCCACATACCTCTGCAGGATATCGTAGCCCTCCCCCGCCTGGGGCTGCCCGCCGGTGAAGAGTCCCCGGTCGTTGCGCTCCAGCGCGGCGGTATCCTCGAACTGGAACACCCCCAGAGTGCCCAGCAGGTTCCGGTTCTCCTCAGTAAGGATGGCTCCGGTCTTATCCACATAGACCTTGTCCGTGGGCAGCTGGATGGGCTGGTAGTCCGGGTCCAGCACACGGCCCTGGCCGGGCAGGCACAGGTAGCCGTCGTCGTCCAGGCCGAAGCTGCCCGCCCGGGTATAGGCGATCTCGTCGCCCTCCCGCTGGATGGCGAAAAAGCCCTCCCCGATAATGGCGAAGTCCAGCGGCAGCTCCGTCTCTTCCGGAGATCCCTGGGTGTAGTCGGTATACAGCTGGTCGGGGGCAAGGATATAGCTCTCCTGCCCCAACTCTGCGGCATTTCGCTTATCCTTGTTACCGATCCGGCTGATCAGCACCTCACGGAAAGCGGTGGAGTCGGTATACCGGTCCGCCTTATATCCCGCTGTGGAAACATTGCTCATGTTGTTGGCGATCACGTCCAGCCGCCGCCCCTGACTGAGCATTCCGGAGGTGAGCTGGTAAAAGCCCTTATACATATGGCAGGCACTCCTCTCTTGATCTCGATTGTGATAAATGTACTGGAATCAAATCTCTCAAATCGGAACCCCGCTTCTCGCAAACTTCACAGTAAGCTGAAGCTCCTTACTCATAACCAAGGAAGTTCCAAACAGTATCCGTATACTTTTTTGCTTCTTCAATTCTTGGAAAGTGCCCGCTGTCCTCAAAAATCGCCTGTGTCACATCTTTTGCATGGTTCATGATATACGCTATTTGACTCTTGGTACATGCAGGATCATACCTTCCGTTAATCAACAGCATCGGAGCAGTAATCTTCGGGATGAGTGGCAAAAGATTGTCGGTCATCAGCGTCCTCTTTTGCGAAGAGTCCTCTGGCATCGGCTGTGTTTCCAGCAATTTCTTCAGGTGCCGCTCTCCCTTTGACCACATTTCATCTGTAATATCAGAGGTGTCCATGCTCATTTGATATTCTTCAAAAGAGATGCCATGCAGATAAAATCGCAGCTCCATATCCGTGACATAGCCAAGCAGGGCTGATAAATCCCATACCACTTCTGTCTTATCCTGATAGTCTGAAAATTTGATCTTTTCACACAGTTCGATTGCCTGCTTGTTATTCAAGCTGCTAATATGTTCGCTCAAATACTCCGCCGTTGACTTTGCAGAATCCTCAAAACACAGCGAAGGACATTCCAGGATGATCTTATGAATGGAATTTGGATGGGCGTATGCGTATAAAACTGCAAGCATACCGCCATAGGAATGACCAAGTATACTCCATTTTTGTATTCCCAGAAATTTTCGCATTTCCTCAATCATTTCGATCTGGTATTCCATGCTGTAGCATTCATCCCCGGCAATCGCTTCGGAGCGCAGCACCCCTAACTGATCAAATATGACAACCTTCATTTTCCCGCTCAGCGCTTTTGCCTGATTCACAAAATCCAGGCAGCTTGCTCCCGGGCCTCCATGAAGGTATAGCAGAGTGTCGTTACATTCCGCGCCATATATTTCATACCAAATCTTTTTACCCCAAATATCAATAAACATACAAGCGTCCCTCCTTTTTGCCGGATTGCATGGAACGAAGAATGGCATCCCCCACAGACAAGTCACTCTGAAGACTTGCGCCCCCCTTTGTGTGACAGGCGCCGCTCAAACCTATGAAGCTGCTGTATCACAAGGGGCTTCTTGGGTGGCTGATACCTTTCACCCCACAAAAAAGCGTCAATGCTCTCCGTTCATATAACGGTTCATATACAGCCGCAGCTTCTGGATGGCCCGTGAGTGGATCTGGGAAATTCTCGGCTCGCTGACCTCCATCACCTGGGCGATCTCCTTCATGCTGAGGTTCTTCCGGTAATACAGGGACACCACCATCTGTTCATTTTCCCGCAGGGAGCCTATCCCCTCGGTCAAGGTGTCCAGCATCTCCTGGCGCAGCAGGCTGTCCTCCGGACGGCCCGCCCCGCCGCTGTCGGCCACGTCCGCGCCGCTCTGGTCCTGGTCATCAAAAATGGAGTCCAGGCTCAACAGGTTGCACAGGGACGAGTTGGTCAGGTCCTCCTGGTACTGCTGGCTGGAGATCCCCAGCCGCCCGGCGATCTCCTCGTCCGTGGGGTACCGGCCCAGCTCCGCATACAGCTCGCTGCTGGCCTGATCGATCTCCCGGGCCTTCCGACGCACACTGCGGGGCACCCAGTCCTGGCGGCGGGCCAAGTCGATGATAGCTCCCCGGATGCGCTTGGATACAAAGGTTTCAAACTTGATCCCCTTGTCGGGGTCAAACTTGTCGATGGAACTCACCAGGGCCAGAACGCCCTCATTGATGATGTCGTCCACCTGGGCGAAGCTGGAGTAGACCCCCCGCACCTGCAGGGCAATGGACTTCACCAGCCCCACATACCGAAGGGCCAGCGGCCACTTCAGCTCCTGACACCCGCTGCTCTTATAGAGCGTCAACAGGTCCTCCTTGCTCATTCCGTCCAGCTTTGTCTGGGTACAACCCAGCTGCTCCAGGCGCATGGCCGACGTACCGCCGGTCATACCGCCGCCGCCTTTCTCTGTGTGCCGCCGTCCCGCAGCAGGGTGATGTTGCCCAGGGACTGGATCTGCACGTCGCTGGTGATCTCGTTAAAGGCAAGCACATAGAGGTTGGGGTAGAACTGGGCCAGCATCCGGCTGAGATATACCCGGACGACCTGGCTGGTCAGCACGATGGGCGTCTGGCTCAAATCGTTGAACTTGCGGATCAGGTCCGCCAGCTGGGTGATAATCTGCTGCATGAGATCCGGCCCCATGGCCAGATAGATGCCCTGCTCGTTTTTGCTGAGGGAGGCGATGACCCGCTTCTCCACCTCGGCGTCCAAGGTGACCACCCGCAGCTGCCCGTGCTCGCAGAAGCGCCGGGTAATAGTGCGGCTGAGAGCGGCGCGGATATTCTCGGTAACCATATCCAGGTCCTTGGTGGTGGCCAGCGCGTCCACGGCGGTCTCCAGGATGGTGCCCAGGTCCCGGATGGGGACGCCCTCCCGCAGGAGGTTGCGCAGAATCTTCTCCAGGTTGGCGTATGACAGCATGGCGGGGACAGCCTCCTCCACCAGCTCCGGGGAGCTACGCTTCAGGTTCTCCACAAGCTGGATGACCTCCGCCCGGCCCATCAGCTCGTAGGCGTGGGAGCGGACCACCTCGCTCAGGTGGGTCTGCATGACGGACAGGGGATCGATGACGGTGTAGCCGTAGATTTCCGCCATCTCCTTGTTCTCCGGCAAAATCCACCGGGAGGGGATGCCGTAGGCGGGCTCCACGGTCTCAATGCCGTCGATCTCCCCCGTGGGATTGCTGGGCTCCAGGGCCAGGTAGTAATCCACCAGGATCTCGCCCCGCGCCACCTCTTCGCCCTTGATCTTCACCACATACTGGTTGGTGCCCAGGGCGGAGGAATCATGGAAACGGATGGAGGGGATGACAAAGCCCATATCCTGGGCGTACTGACGGCGGAAGATGACGATGCGGCTGATGAGCTTGCCGCCGCTGCTCTCGTCCACCATGGGGATCAGGCTGTAGCCAAACTCCATTTCGATGGGGTCCACCGACAGGAGGGTGTAAACATTGTTGATATCCTTGTAGAAGTCGCCGGGAGCCGGCTGCGCCGCCGCAGCGGTTTCCTCCTGGGATGCGGCAGCTGCCTGGGCGGCGGCTTCCTCCGCCACCTTCCGGTCCTTGCTCCGGCCGGCGAACCATCCGCCCACCGCAAGACCAATGCCGACGATCAGCAGCGGTGCATGGGGCGTACCGGGGATGCACCCCAGCAGGGCGATGACCAGACCGGCGGTCAGAATCGCTTTGGGCTGGCCCATGAACTGCCGGACCACGTCGTCGTTGAGGCTTCCGTCGGAGACCGTGCGGGTAACCACCATAGCGGTTGCCGTGGAGATCATCAGGGACGGAATCTGGCCCACCAGTCCGTCACCGATGGTTGCGATGGAGTAGGTGCTCAGCGCCATCTCCATCTCCATCTGGCCGATGGTCACGCCCAAAATCAGGCCGCCCACGAAGTTGATGGCGGTCACGATCAGGGACAGGACGGCATCACCCTTGACGAACTTGGTCGCGCCGTCCATGGCGCCGTAGAAGTCCGCTTCCTTTTGAATCTTGGCGCGGCGGGCCTTGGCGCCCTGCTCGTCGATCAGACCGGAGCTCAGATCCGCGTCAATGGCCATCTGCTTGCCGGGCATGGCGTCCAGGGTGAACCGGGCCGCCACCTCAGAGACGCGCTCCGCGCCCTTGGTCACGACGATCATCTGCACCAGCACGATAATCAGGAAGATGATAACGCCCAGAACGATGTTTCCTTGGGCGATCATCATACCGAAGGAACGGATGACGTTTCCGGCGTCGCCGTTGTTGCCCAGGATGGCCCGGGTGGTAGAAACGTTCAGTCCCAGCCGGAACAGTGTGGTAATCAGCAGCAGGGATGGGAAAATCGAAAAGTCCAGCGCGTCCGAAACCGTCATGGTAATGACCAGGATCAGCATGGACAGGGAGATATTCAGCACCAGCAGGATGTCCAGCAGGAATGTGGGCAGCGGGATGATGATGAACAGGACAATGACGACCACCGCAAGCGCTATACCGTTTTGTAGGATTCGCTTCATGGCCACCGTCCTTTCCTGAATGGCTTGCTATTTTGCATAGATACTTTATCAGAACGCCCGGAGGGCTGTTGCTTGCACAGTTATAACATCTTATGATTTCTGGTCCAGTTTCAGCACGTAGACCAGAATCTCGGCCACAGGGCCGTAAAACTCCGGCGGAATCTGCCGGTTCAGCTCCGTTCCGGCGTAGAGGCTCCGGGCCAGCTGGACGTTTTCCACCACAGCCACCTGGTTTTCCTCCGCCACCTTCACGATCCGCAGGGCCAGCTCATCCAGCCCCATCGCCACCACCACAGGCGCTTCGTCCTGATCCGGCTTGTAGCGCAGGGCCACGGCCACGTGGGTCGGGTTACGGATGACCACATCCGCGCTGGGCACCTGCTGCATCATGCGCTGCTGGGCCCGCTGGCGCTGGATCTGCCTGATCTTCCCCTTGACCTGGGGGTCGCCTTCCGTCTGCTTGTATTCTTCCTTGACCTCCTGCTTCGACATCTTCAGCTGCCGCTCGTAGTCCCACCACTGGTAGAAGTAGTCCGCTGCGGCCAGGACGATGAACGCGATCACCACCTGGAGAATCAGGTTGAAAATGTCGTCGAACAGAATGGCGCAGGCCTGCCCCACCTCCATGTCCAGAAAGCGGGAAAAGCTGACGATCACGCTGCGGAAATAGTTGAAAATGAGATACAGAAGAATGCTGATCTTCAATAAGCTTTTCAGCGCCTCCACGACGCTGCGCAGGGAAAATAACCGCTTGAAGCCCTGGAGCGGGCTGATCCGGTTGAGCTTGGGTTTCAAGGATTCGCCGCTGACCAGCAGTCTGGTCTGGGCGAAGGTTGCCACAACGGCAAGGATGGCGGTGACGCCCAGAAAGGGCCCCGCGACGATGACCACCGCCATGACGCAACGGTACGCAAGCTGCCTGAGTATGGAGGGCGCTATGGGAGCCGGGGTGTCGGCCATGAAGCCGAAGCAGGCCGCAAACAGGCCCTCCGCCTGCTCGGAGACCACACTGCCCATGACCTTCAGCATCACCAGGCTGCCGATCAGGGTTGCGACGGCAATCACGTCCTTACTCATCATGACGTTGCCTTTTTTTCGTTCGTCCCGTCGCTTTTTGGGTGTCGCTTTTTCGGTTTTGGAATCGCCGGGCACCGTTCATCCCCCCTTTATGCTGTCAGATCGGTCTATTGGGGTTGAACGATATCGTGTTGGGCCTCGCCCAAACCCACCAGGGACTCTGTCCCTGGACCCTGCCGCCCTTTGAAAAGGGCGGCCCTAAACTTTTTTGCGCTTCGCGCTTCTTTGACGCGCCGCGGCGGTCAGCCCATTGCGGACAGCATCTGCTGAATTGTGGTGAGCATCTGGTTTTCCGCCCGCAGCAGGAACTCGCTGATCGGGGTCAGCAGAGCCAGAAGCAGGCCAAGACCAATAATTACCTTCAGCTCGATATTGATGGCGAATACGTTGATCTGCGGAATGACCTTCATCAGTATGCCCATTCCTACCTGTCCTAGCAGCTCCGCGCCCAGTATGGGCATGCAGAGCTTAATGGCCATCACCGTACACTCGATGAAGAGCTCCGCGATGGACCAGTAGAGGTCCTGGCCAAAGGCCGCCTGACCATAGGGCACCACGTTTCCGGAGCTCATCAGAATGCGCAGCAAGGTATAGTGGCCGTTGGCCGCGAAGAACAGGAGCAACATCAGCGCGTTGAGCAACGTCGCCGTTACGGTGGTTGACGACTGGCTGCTGGGGTCGTAGGTCCGGCCCATGCTCATGCCCATCTGGATGTCGATGACCTCGCCTCCCAGGGAGGGGATATAGAAGAAAAACTGCATGACCACGCCTACGAAGTAGCCCATGAGCATTTCCAGCGCCAGACGGAGGATGAACGTCAGCGGCGACCCTGGTACCGCCGCCGTCTGCTCAGTCATGAAGAAGACGGTGATGCTCAGCAGCAGGATCAGACCGGATTTCACGACAGCCGGGATATTCTGACGCCCGAACAGGGGGTTGAACACCACAAAACCGCTCATACGGGCCAGGATCAGCAGAAACAGAGTCACCTCCGCCCAGTCCATACCCGCCCCCCCTATGGCCGCATCAGCTCATAGAGCCAATGGGCGTAATCCAGCAGGTTCTCCATCATCCAGCTCCCGCCAATCAGCAGCACGGAAATGACCACCGTCAGCTTGAAAATGAAGGACAGCGTCTGCTCGTGAATCTGCGTCACCGCCTGGAAGATGGCCAGCAGCACGCCCACCAGCATACTCAGCAGCAGCATGGGCGCGCACAGCTTGATGACCAGCCAGACGCCCTCCCGCAGGATCTCAGAGACCAGTTCGGTATTCATCTCTCAGCCTCCTCTCAGCTTACCGTCTGCACCAGCGTGGAGAATAGCAGCTGCCATCCGTCCAGCAGAATAAACAGAAGGATCTTGAAGGGGGTGGAGATCATGGACGGGGGCAGCATAATCATACCCATGCTCATAAGCGTGGAGGCTACGATTACGTCGATCAGCATAAAGGGGATATACAGCAGGAAGCCGATCCAGAAGGCCGCCTTCAGCTCCGAGGTCACGAAGGTGGGCACAATCACCCGCAGGGGCAGATCGATGGACTCCTCCATCTCCTCCTCGCTGGCCGGACCCTCCACGCCGGACATGCTGCAGAACAGCTCCAGACTCTGAATCTCCGAGTTGCGCAGCATGAACCGCTTCAGTGGAAGCTGGGCCCGCTCAAAGAACTCCTCCTGCGTGATCAAGCCGTCTGAGTAGGGCTCATAGGCGTCGCTGATGATGGCGTCTATGGTCGGAGCCATGGTGAACAGCGTCAGAATCAGAGCCATGCCCACCAGCACCATGTTGGGGGGCGTCTGCTGCGTACCCATGGCGGTGCGCAGAAAGGAGAACGAAATCACATACCGGGTGAAGGAGGTCATCATCACCACCAGCGTGGGCAGCAGTGTGATGGCTACCAGCAGCAGAGAGACATCCAGCGCCTGTAAGGCGTCGCCGTTTACGTTGATAATGGCGTTATCCAACATCGCTTTGTTCCCTCACTTTTTCTCCCGCAGCTTCCGCAGCAGCTCCCGGAAGTCCACGCTGGGTCGATCTATTGGTTCAGCAGCGGGGGCCCACTGCGCCCCCTCCTCCTCCGTCAGCTCCGCCAGCAGGGAAACCCCGGCCGGGGAGCTGCCCAGTAAAAGATACCGGCCCGCAAGGCGCACCACCAGCAGAGCCTGCTCCCGGCCTACCGGCAGGCGCTCCACCACCTGCATCCTTCCGCTGCCCCTGCCCAGGCTCCCGCCCAGTCCTGTACCGGCCCAGCGGGTGAAGGCATAGCACCCGCCCATAACCAGCAGCAGCACCAGGATGATCCCCAGCAGGGAGAGCAGTTCCGGCCAGCTCAAGGCTCGCCTACAATGGAGGTGACGGTCTTGAGCACGCGCTCGATCTTGAAGGGCTTGACGATGAAGTCCTTTGCGCCGGAGCGGATGGCGTCGATGACCATGGTCTCCTGGCCCATGGCGGAACACATGACCACATTGGCGTTTCCATCAGCGGCGCGGATGGCCTTCAGGGCCTCCAGCCCGTCCATGTTGGGCATGGTGATGTCCATGAGCACCAGATCGGGCTTCAGGGAATTGAACTTTTCCACGGCGTCCGCGCCGTCTACGGCTTCATGGAGATCGGTATAGCCCGCTTTGCTGAGTCCGTCCTTGACCACCTTACGCATGAAAGCAGCGTCGTCAACCAAAAGAATTTTAGCCATTACAATACACCTTTTTCCTTTACGTTATTGAAGTTAATGGGTTGATCTATAATTATACTGCCAAAGTCCCTCAGAATTTTGTCAGTTCATTGATATCCGGCTTTTGCAGGATCTCGGTGATGCGGATGCCAAAGTTGTCGTCGATGACCACCACGTCTCCCCGTGCGATACACTGTCCATTGACCAGCAGGTCCACCGGCTCGCCTGCCAGTTTGTCCAGCACCACCAGGGACCCCTTGGAGAAGGCGATGATGTCCTGAATCTTCCTGCGAGTGCGGCCAATCTCCACAGCCACCTCCAGAGACACGCCCATAATCAGGTCCAGATTCTGCTTCTGCTCCTCGCTCAGGCGGTTCTCGTCGCTCAGGGGCTCCATCCGGGGCTTCTGGGTGCTGATGACCTTCGGCTCCGGCGCCTGCTGGGGCGCGGGCTGCGGCGGATACATATAGTAAGGGGGATAGGGGGGGTAGGGATATCCGCCCTGCCCCGGCGCCTGGGGATAGGAGGGATAATAGGGCGGCTGTCCCTCAGCGCCCGGCTGCGGCGCGGGCGGCGGAACGGGAGCTCCTGGCTGCGGCGCGGGGGCAGCCGGGGCGGGCGCGGGTGCGGCTCCGCCGCCGGACATCAGCCGCTCGATCTCCTCCTGGCTGAGCGTCCCGCCGGAGGATGCTGCCGGAGCAGGGGCGGGCGCGGGTGCGGCTCCGCCACCGGACATCAGCCGCTCGATCTCCTCCTGGCTGAGCGTCCCGCCGGAGGATGCTGCCGGAGCAGGCTCCGGCGCGGGGGCAGGCGCGGGTGCGGCCCCGCCCTCTTCCGCGTCCATATCCAGACCCATGCCCTTGACCAGCTCCTTGGCCAGCTCCACGCTCATGACGTTCATGAACTCGCTCTCCACCACGCCCTCAATGCTCAGCTTGAAGCTGACCACCACTATGGGGCCGGTCGTCACCGGGAAATGCTCGGCTCTGACCTGGTCCAGGTCGTTCAGCTCGAAGGACTCCGGGGTGGAGATGTTCACCATTCGGCCCAGCAGGTCGCTCAGGGCCGTGGAGGCTGCGCCCATCATCTGGTTCATGACTTCGCATACCACGCTGACGCTCAGCTCGTCCAGCTGGAACTCCTCGTCGGGAGTCTCCGTCCCCAGCAGAATGTCCACGATGGCCTTCACGTCGCTGCGCTTGAGCATCATGATGTTGCTGCCCGCCAGTCCGCTGACGTACTTGATCTCCACACCGATGGCCGGTTCAATCCGCCCCAGGGAGAAATCCTCCGCGTTAATGACCTGAACAGAGGGCGTCGTGATGTCCACCCGGTGATCCAGCATATTGGAAACTGCTGTAGCGGAGGAGCCGAGGCTGATATTCATCGCCTCTCCGATAGCGTCTACCGCCATCGGACTAAAAGTTTTTTCAACCATTGAGGATACGCTCCTTTATGCCTTAATATATGTCTCACCGATTTTCACGGCCATTTGCTTGTTATAAATACCCATGCGCCCGTCAAACCACCGCCTGCCGCTGATATTGAGGAAAATGGGCGCGTCCTTGGGCTGCTGGATGTCCACCACGTCGCCTACGTTCAGGTGGTAGATGTCGCTGAGCTGCAGCTTGGTGCGGGCCAGCTCCGCGATGATCTCCAGATCCGAATCCCGCAGGGAATCGAAAATCTCCTCGGACTTGTCCTCCCCGCTGGACCGGATGGAGGTATTCTTGCCGATCTCCGCGAAGATGTTGGTGAGCATCTCTCCCGGCAGACACATGCTCAGCCGCCCGCTGCTGTTGGAGAAGCGGACGTCCAGGCCCACGATCACCACCGTGTCGTCGTAGCCGATGAGCTGCACCAGGGTGGGGTTCGTCTCCGTGCGGACATAGGAGAATTTCAGGCTGATGTAGTTCTCCCAGCTGCGGCCCAAGGAGTTCATGATATCCTTGATGATGTCCGCGTACATGCTCAGCTCCAGGTCCGTCATCTTGTACTCCGAGTCCAGAGTGTCGTCCGGCTCCCCGTCGCCGCCCATCATCCGGTCGATCATGGTCAGCAACACAGGCGTGGCCAGATGAATCAGGATGGGAGCGTCCTCCTGGAGCTCCTCCCTGTCGATCTTCGCCAAGGCCAGCACGTCCCCGTCCCGCAGGGCGTTGGAAAACTCGTAATAGCGCAGCTCCTCAATGGACTCCACCTCGATCTCGCAGGTCGCGTGGAACATGGCGTTCATCCGGGAGTTGATGACGCGGGTGTAGTTCTCAAAGATACTGCTGAGAATCTTCAGACGGTCCTTGCTGAACTTTCTGGGGCTGAAGAAATCGTACTTCTTATATTTTTTTTCAGGGGCCTCCTCTTCTTTGGGCCCGTCATCCAGCGTCCCGCTCTGCGCTGCCGCCAGCAGGGCGTCGATCTGACTTTGTGATAAGACTTCTGCCATATTGTCTCCTCATTCCGAACTTGGATTCCTAGGCGCTCCTGGGATAAAGTGATTGGCACTGGGAGCGCCGCCTCGCTGTGACGGATATGGCGCGGCGCGTGCCGCCGCGGTCTAGCCGGCGCTGGTCGTGTACTGGGGTATGCTTCCCTCGGGCTGGGTCTGGTTGATGGTCTCGTAGTACTCCTGGATGCTGTCGGGCAGGTTCCCCTCCAAATCCACGCCGGTAATAATCATCTCCACCCGGCGGTTCTTCGCCCGGTCGCTCTCTTCCTCGTTGGGGGCCACCGGCCTCCACTGGCCGTAGGCCCTGGGCAGGACCCGGGCGGGGTCCAGCGCGTTGCTGTTCTCCAGCAGGTAGATGACCACCTCGTTGGCGCGGTTGCTGGACAGTGTCAGGTCCTTGCGCAGGCTATACTGCCCCTGGGCGGTAGCCGTGTGTCCGGAGACCACGATCTCGTCAATATAGGGGGCCGCCTCGTCCAGTGCGGGCAGGATGCCGTTGAGAATCTCCTGACCGGCGGGCAGCAGGTTGTAGCGGTCGCCGCTGAAGAAAATGGAGTTGTTGAAGGACAGATAGATGTACCCGTCGCCCTTGGAAACGGACACGGTGCTGCCCTCCTCCCCGCTGGTGGACGACATGCTCTCGGCGTAGGTGGCCAGGAACTCATAGAGCTCGTCGATGGGGTTCTCGTCCTCCTGGAGGGCGGGCATCCCGTCACCCAGCGCGTCATCGCCCTCGCCCTGGGGACCCTTGGGGGTGTCGTCGGTGCTGACCAGGGCGTTCTTGTTGAAGCTCTGGACCACGATCATCCACTTCTGCTCGTCAATAGTGGAGATGGAGTACAAAAGAACGAAGAAGCACAGCAGCAGCGTCACCATGTCGCCGTAGGTGTCCATCCAGTTCGCGCCGCCTCCGCCGCTCGATTTCTTTTTGATTGAAGCCATAGATAATCTCCTACTTCCCGGAGGGATCAGCCCTCCGCCTTCTTGCCGCTGCCGTCGTCGCGCTGGCGCTGGGCGACGAAGGTCAGCAGCTTTTCACGCAGGAACTTGGGGTTCGCGCCGGACTGGATGGACATGATGCCCTCCACGATAATGAGCTTGCAGAGCACCTCCTCCTCGTCCCGCTGGCGCAGCTGGGTGGCGATGGGTCCGAAAATCATGTGGGCCAACACGCACCCGTACAGGGTGGTAATCAGGGCGGTACCCATGGCGCCGCCGATGTTGCCCGCGCCGCCGGAGTCCATGTCCATGCCCTTGAGCATGTTGATCAGACCCACCAGGGTACCTACCATGCCGAAGGCCGGGGCTACCGCGCCCGCCTTGTCGTACATGCCCGCCCCCGCGTCGTGCCGGGCGGAGGACTGCTCGATGTCGTTCATCATGATCTCCTTGACCTGGTCCGGGTCGTTGTTGTCCACGATGAGCATGATGCACTGCTTGAAGAAGGGGTTCTCCTGCTGGTTGCCCTTTTCTTCCAGGGCCAGCAGGCCGTTCTTACGGGCCACCTGAGCCAGCTCCACCAGCTCGTCGATGATGGTCAGCGGGTTGTTGCCCTTGGTGTTCAGCAGGATCTTGAAGTGCTTGGGGATGTCCTTCAGCGCGCTGGGAGGGAAGGAGGCCACCAGGACCATCACCGTACATCCGATAACGATGAAAATACTTGCTCCATCTACAAAGTTGCCAATCTGGTCGAACTTGATCATCTGGGTCTCGTCACCCTGGATCATACCGACGACCATGACCAGGAACGCGCCGACTACACCGATTATATAGGTAATATTCATATCCTTTTCTCACCCATTTTACTCCCGCAAGGGGAGGCGTTCATCTCTTCTGCGGGGCGCATTTGAAGCGCGTCCAGGGGCTTCCCCGCCCTCAACGCTCCTCAGACGCGCCCCCTCGGGGCGCGTGAGCGCCGCTACTTCCTCCGGTCCTGAATGGTAATCGCCCGGTGGACGTCCTGGACCTTGGCATTGTACTCCTGAATCCTCTTGATAATGACCTCCGGCTCCTCCTTGACGATGAAATAATCCCGGTTCATCATGTTGATCTTGGACTCGGGAATCATCTCAATGGATTCGATCTGAAGATGGTTGACTAGGAACCGCTCGTTATTCCGCTTGGTCAGAACGATCATGGCGCTCTCCTTTCTTGGCCCCCGGCCGCCGCGAAGCGGCCGGGGAAGTCCTGGAAATTTACGTTACTTGGTTATTGGGTCTCACCCTTACCGCTTCATGTTGATCAGTTCCTCCAGCATGGAGTCCGTGACTGTGACGATACGGGTGTTGGCCTGATAGCCGCGCTGCGTGAGGATCATGTTGGAGAACTCGGTGGCCACGTCCGCCGTGGATGCCTCCAGGCCGCCGGCCTGAATCTCCGTGCCGGCGCAGGGATTGAGGGAGTCTTTGATATTGGGAACCACGGGATTGTCTGCATTCGTATTATCAACAACCTGATTGTTCAGATACCGTCCGCCCATGATGCCGCCCACAGCGCCCACGCTGATATCGCCTGCGCCTTCCATACACTTGTAGTACGGACCGCCGATGTGGGTTACGCCGTCAGGGGCCATGACCTTGGCAATCGCCACATAGCCGACCACCACGGTCTTTCCGGTACCGCTCTCGCATACAATCGCGCCAGTATCACTGATCTTCAGCCCTTCAGCCGTAATGCACTTGTCCTCTGTGTTGGGGATTGGACCTTTATATGTGAAATCAGCTTCACCATCAATTGAGCCTGCGCCGCCGGTTATGGCCATACCAGCATTACTCACTTCTCCTCTCAGCTGCCCTTCTTCATCAACCAGAGAAAAGTTTTTACGTGCGTCGTTATCACCAGAAGCAGGCCCCAAAAGCCCATACACCGGATCACCCGCCTGCCATTTGGGGTTATCGGGGTCCGTAGGATCAATTCCGCCGTTCGCCTCCGTAGGCTCCGCAGCGGCCAGAGGCAGCCGCAGAGGAACAAGGGCCGAACTGACAATATACTCATCCGTTGTATTGACGCCCATCGCTTTCGCAGCAGCCACAACAGTATCGTCAGTACCTGGTACTGGGTCATGGTCAAGATAGTACGGATTTTTTACCGTAGCGAAGCCATACACCACGTTACCGTTGCGGTCGCAGATATAGCCATTGGCGTCCTGCCAGAAGTTGCCCACACGGGTCAGCATGGGCGCGGTGAAGTCATCGCCGCCGTTGATGAGGTAGTCCTTGTTGCCCACCAGGAAGAAACCGTCGCCCTCAATCATGCAGTCCAGGGCGCGCCCGGTGGGGTTGAAGGTTCCGGGGGACATGTTCAGGTCGATGGAGCCCACCTGGGAACCATAACCGATCTGAGAGGGGTTGTTGCCGCCCAGCACCAGGGTACCGTTGCTGCCGGCCTTGCTGGTCGTGTAGATGGTCTCCTGGAAGGTCATGCGCTGGTCCTTGTAACCGGCGGTGTTCACGTTGGCGATATTGTTGCCGATCACGTTGAGGCTCGACATATGGGTCTTGAGGCCGCCGATGGCGGCATACATTGCACCAGTCATTAGACAAATTACTCCTTTATTTCCTTTGGCGCCGCCGCCCTCCCGCCAGTCGGGCGGGCGGGCAAAGCATCCTGAAAGGTCCTGCTTTTTCTTATCTCAGAAGCACGGCGCCGTCGATATTGGTAAAAATGTTCTCCTGCATCTCCTCCTGGGACATGGTGGTAATGACCCGCCCGTGGGGGACGTTGATGATAAAGGCCCGGGTGGCGTCAAAGGCCAGGATATTGGTTGCGCCCTTCGCGCTGGCACGCTCCACGCTGTCGCTGAGCTGTCCCATCAGCGCGTCCGTCAGCTCAATGCCCCGCTCCTCCGCCCTTGCCATGGCGTGCTTGGAAAACGCGACGGGGAAACTGCTTTCCCCCTCCGGAGCCGCCCTTTGCAGCTCCCGCCGGAGCATCGTACCGAACTGGCCTCCCGCTTCCCTGCGGCTGACCGGCTGGATCTGCTCCACTTTTTCGATCCCTTGAATGGGAGTTATCCGTTCGATCATAACTTCATCCTCTTCCCGGCGCGAGGGGCCTCATGCGCCCTGCCGCCGTCTTTGCGCTGGGCTGCGTCCGTGCCGCCCGCTCAATCCTCCACAGGAAGCTGGGGCTCCACGTCCGCGCCGTTCTCCTCAACGGATTCGTTTTCGTCCGTACCTTCTGTCGGGGGGTCGGGGTTCTCGACATTGCCGCCGCCGCTCTCGCCGCCTTCGACCTTGTCGTCGCCCTCTACCTTGTCATCGCCGTCCGGCTTGTCGTCTCCGCCGTCCGGCTTGGTGACAGGCTTCGTGTCGCTGCCGTCCACGGCCTCGTCAGGCAGCTTGCCCACGGCCATGATACTGCTCAGGGGGTAGTACTTGTCGCCGATGAAAATGACCTGCTGTCCGTTATATGTACCGGTGGCGGTAACGGTGCCCACGATCTCCTGCGCCAGCTTTCCCGTCCGCTGGTCCACCACGCCCACGGTCACTTCCTTGCCCACCAGGGACGCGGAGTAGGTCATGATATTGGCGTTGGTCAGGTCCTCCACCTGGGTGCTCATTTCCGTCAGGGCCTGCATGACCGTCATCTGGATGAGCTGATTCATCATGTCGTTGGTATCGGCCTGATTGTCGATGGTCTGGTTCTGGAGCTGCGTCACCATCAGCAGCAGCATATCCTCAAAGGTAAGGTCGGTATTGCTTTTGCCTTCATCCTTGGGGGCGTTCTCCAGAAGGGTGTCGTTGCTGGTTTTCTGCGCGTTTGTGGCGTATCGGGTCGGGTCCATTGCGTACCCCAGGTCAGTCAGATAATCGCTCATTGGAATTCACTCCTTTCACTTGGATTACATCGCGTCCGCGCCGAACAGTCCCAGGCGCAGCTTCTGCATGAAGGCGTCGCCGGTATGCTCCTCCTCGCGGCGCTCCTGCTGCTGGCGCTGCTGGTTGCCGCGCCCGTCGGGGTCGGCCTGCCGGAAGTTCTGCTGCTGGCTCTCGTCGTTGCGCTGGACCTCGATGCGGACCTCCTCCTGGCTGTAGCCTCGCAGCGCCGCCTGAAGTCCGTCCAGATGCTGGTTCAGCACGCCCGCCGCCTTCGCGTTGCTGGCATGGAGCACCACCTGCAAAGCGCCGTTGGCGTCCTTTGCCATCTCGATGGTCAGGCTGCCCAGGTTCTGGGGGGCCAGCCGGATTTCCACCCGCTCGGAGCCGTTCTGCGCCGCCGCCTGGATGATGTCCGTCAGCTTCTGCTCCATCTCGGGCTGCTCGGTATCCACGGTCTCGTAGGTCTCGCCCACCTTCACCGGGGTGCTCTGCGTCTCGTGGAACACGGGCTGCTCGGTCTCCATGGCCTCCGCCTTGGGCTCCTCGTCGGTCTCGCCCTGGACAACCTCCGCCTCCTTGGGCGCTTCCGTCTGGGGCTTGTCTGCGTTCTCCACCCGCTCCGGCGCGGCCTCAGCGGGGGCCTCGACGGTTTCCGCGCTCTCCGCCGGACGCTCCTGGGGAACCTCCTCCAGCGTCTCCTGGAAGGTCTCAGGCTGCTGCTCCATGGATATGCCGGATTCCACATTGGCCTCTACGCCGGTCTCCATTTCGGGAAGCTGTCCGTCCAGACCAAGCTCCGGACCCTCGACGCCGGTTTCCGGGATGGCCTCCACAGGCATCTCGATCACCGGCTCCTCCGCGGGCTGCACCATATCGGGGCGGAACAGGTCCAGGATGTTCACCGCGTTGGGATTGGCGGTGAGCTGCTCGGGCTTCAGCTCCTCCTCAGCCTTGACAGGCTCCTCCTCCAGCCCGCCGGCCTCGGTTTCGTCCTTCTCCTTCACGGGCTCCTTGGTCTCGGTATCTTTGGCCGCGGTATCGCTGGTCTTCCCGGCCTGATTCATCATGTCCTGGAAGGTGCTGCCCTCTGCGGTCTTGTTGTCTTTGCCGCCCGTCTGGGGCACATTGGACATGGACGCCGCCAGGGTCTGCATCTGCTGGAGCAAATAATTTTCTGTTACATTCATGCTGGTTCATTCACCTCGTTTTTTGTGGGGTGTACTGCGCTGGTCTCCTCCGCCTGCCTGCGGATTAAGAATTGGGTCAGAGTCTCAAAGGTCTCGTCCTCGTCCTGCCATATGTCATCCGTGTCGCCCAGGTCGATATAGATGCCCATTTCCTGAAGCCGCTTGAGCATGTCCTCCAGCTTAGCGATTTCCGGGTCATCGGGGTTCTTCTGTCTGAGGCGGGCGAAGCGCTCACCGATCTTTTTGGTCAGGTCTGTGGCGGCTTTGTTGACGCTTTCCTTGTTTCCGGAGACATCCGTCTTGCCGCTCAGAGCGTCCAGAACCGCTCCCAGGGCGTCAATGATGGCCTGCTGTTCCTCGTCCTCTTTGTTCTTGTCAACCTGCGCCTTCAGGTTGGTGCGCATATTGGTGTAGAAGTCGCTGTTCCTGTCGGCCAGCTGGCGGACGAGTTCTTTCTTCTCCGCCTCCCCGGCGCTGTTCTTCTGCTGAGCGCCCATACGGTTGATAATCTTGGCCAGGACCCTATGCAGCTCTTCGTAATCCTCTTCTGTCCTCCGCTGGACTGGGTCGCTGCTGTAGCCGCGTTCCCACTGGATGCGGTCATTGATCCACCTGGAAATATCTCCGTTTGCATCCTGACGGTCAAAAAGCTTTTCGCTGCCTCCCGGAACATTGGGCGCTGCCCACATTCCGCTGGTACTGCTCTCCTCCAGCTTTCCATTCCGCAGATACCCTACGGTTACCTTTCCGTGGTAGCCCAGCTGATCTTTCTCCATTCGGGAGAGTGCGCCCATATTTTCCAAATCGTCCAGAAAGGCGTCGAAGGTCTCGCCGCTCATGTTGTGGACATCGTACTTGTTGGCAAGCGCCGCAATTTCGGTATCGGAAAGCGCCGCCCTGGCCGTGGAGCCGTTGTAGAGCTTGGTACTCGGGTCAACGGTCTCTTCGCTGTTCCCGCCTTCCAGCTCTTCAATCATCCTGCGGTACTCATCGAGCGTTAGAAATGGAATCTCCGGCAGGCTGCTGTCAGACTGATTGGCCTTTCGCGCCGTGATATACGGCATACCTGCGCTGTAAGGATTGATTGTACTCATTTTTTATCTCCTGTCAAATCTCTCCGCGCGTCCGCGTGGGTAGTATGGCCAGCCCTACGGCCCGGCCCAACCGCTCACCCCCTTTCTGGTGGAGTGGGATCACGCGAGACTCCATCGCCTCCTTTCACGTCTCTCAAAAGGCTTATGTACTTCTATTGAGAACGCCTTAAAAGGCGCTGCTCACTATTTTATGCGCTCTGCGCCGCCATGACACGCTTTGTCGAAACCAGCTCGTCAATCATGGCCTCCTCGCTCTTCTGGAGCGCCTTGTTATAGCCGTCCAGCTTCTTCTCCCGCAGCTTCTCAATGGAGGAGGTCTCCTTCTTGGCCTCAACCACCTCCTGCCGCTTCTCCTCGGCCTGCTGCTTCAGCAGCTCCAGGTGCTGGTACGCCTCCTCCAGCTGCCGCTCCATGGCCCGCAGGTACTGGTCGTACTTCATCGCGTCCACGATGGTGATGCCCTCCAGCTTCCGCCGCGCGAATTCCCCGTTCAGATGCCGGTAGGCCGCCTCCATCTCCTGGATTTCCGCCTCCTGGGCTTTCACCTGGGCCAGAATGGCCCCGTGCTCTACCTGGAGCGCGTCCAGCGCCTGCTGTTTATAGTCCAGGACGGTCTCCAGGGAAAAACGAAATTTCTTCATGAATCCTCCGTTCCTTGTCTTCGGTGACGGGAGTGACAATTGCGTGCTGGACTCCGTCCAAACCTGCCAGGGACGCTGTCCCTGGACCCTGCCACCTTTGAAAAGGCGGCCCAAACTTTTATCTGCGCTTCACGCTTGCTGCCTTACTGCATGATCTTTCGCAGCTGCTTCAGGCTCTCGTCGTAGGAAAACGCTTCGTTGATTCCCTGCATGAGGAAACGGTTGATGGCGTCCATTTTATTCAGCGCATTATCCAGCTTCGGGTTGGTCCCGGCCTTATATGCGCCGATGGACACCAGGTCCGCGTTCTTCTCGTAGACGCTCATGACATCCCGCAGCTTTCCCGCCAGCTGCCTGTGCTCGTCGGAGACGATCTCCACCATCAGACGGGAAATGCTCGCCCCCACGTCAATGGCGGGGAAGTGGTTGGCGTTCGCAAGCTGTCGGGACAGCACAATGTGTCCATCTAGAATGCCGCGCACCGTGTCCGCAATCGGCTCGTTGGTGTCGTCGCCCTCCACCAGCACGGTATAGACTCCCGTAATGGAGCCCTTCTGGAAATTCCCACTGCGCTCCAGCAGCTTGGGCATCTCCGCATACATGGACGGCGTGTAGCCTCTCGCCACCGGCGGCTCGCCGATAGCCAGCCCGATCTCCCGCTGCGCCATGGCGAAACGGGTGAGGGAGTCCATCATCAGCAGCACGTCGTACCCCTGATCCCGGAAGAACTCCGCAATGCTGGTCGCTACGCTGGGACACTTCATCCGCAGCATGGCGGGCTGGTCGCTGGTCGCCACCACCAGAATGGAGCGGCGCATCCCCTCCTCGCCCAGGTCCTTCTGCATGAACTCCAGAACCTCCCGGCCGCGCTCACCCACCAGGGCGATCACATTGATGTCGGCCTTGACGTTCTTGGCAATCATGCCCAGCAGCGTGGACTTGCCCACGCCGGAACCGGCGAAAATTCCGATACGCTGTCCCTTCCCAATGGTCAGCAGACTGTCAATCGCCTTGACCCCGAACTCCATCCGCTCCCGGATGGGGGGCCGGGTCATGGGGTTGATATACCCCGAATCAATGGAGAAGGTGTCCCCCCGTCCAAAAGGCTCCCCACCGTCGATGGGCTGCCCCAGAGCGTTGATGACTCTCCCCCGCAAAAAGGGCCCTACCGGCAGTGTCAGCCGTTTGCCCGTATTGCGGACAAAATTGCCCGCAGAAATCCCGCTCATGTTCGCATACGGCATCAGCAGAATATGGTCGTTCTTGAATCCCACCACCTCGGCGGGAATCTGCCCCCCCGACTCATTGGAGTAAATCCGGCAGATATCGCCAATCGCCGCCCTGCCGCCGGAGGCTTCAATGGACATGCCCACGATGTTTTCAATTTTCCCAGTGCGGCTCATGGTCTCAGCCGACCGGATCTGGGGTATCAGCTCGCGGAACATGACTCATCCTTTCCCCCGTCACACAAACCCATAACGGATATAAAAGTTTTGGTCCAGCTTTTTCAAAAGCTGGCGGGTTTGGGCGGAGCCCAACGCACCTTTCTCCCAAAACTACAGCAGCCCGTTCATCTGGTCCCTCAGCAGGTCCCGGATATTGGACATCTGCGTCGATACGCTGGCGTCAATGATCTCCTCTGGCGTCTCCACAATGCAGGTGCCGCCCTCATCATCCCCCATGGGGATAATCTTCACATGCTGGCTCAGCGCCCCCAGCGCAGTGGTCAGCGCTGGTGAAATCTGCGCCATTCCCTTGGTGTCACAGCCGGAGATATAAATATGTACCCACTCCTGCCGCTTCAGCCGCTCGGTGGCCGTCTGAATCATCCGCACGATCACCTCGCTGCTGCTCTTCAGGCTCACCCGGACCACCTTCTCCGCCACCGCAATACACAGGTCCAGCAGCTCGTCCTGAGACTGCCGCATGACCTCCTCCCGGGCCATGTCTGCCTTCTCCAGGAAAGCCTGAACCTCGCCCTCCAGACGCTGGGCGGTGGCCTCCCGATCCCGGACGGCGTCCTCCATGGCCCGCGCGATCCCCTGGGCGTACCCTTCCCGGTAGCCCTCGTCCCGGGCGCCCGCCCGGATGGTCTCCTGCTCCTCCTTGGCGGCGGCCCTGGCCCCGGCCAGAATCTGTTCCGCTTCCTCCCGCGCCTGACGCAGCAGCAGCTCCGCCTGGAGCTGGGCGTACTGCACCGGGCCGCCGGCTTCCGGCTGACGGGCCGCGCTGCCGCTGGCCGCCTCCGGCTCGGCGGCCGGTTCCGCCTCGGAGCCCTCATATTCACTGTATTCCGGCTCCGCTTCCACCCCCGGCGGCGTCTCGCCCGCCTCCTCTTCCTCCGAAAAGTCGGGCAGGGAAGCCTCCTCTTCCTCCTGAAGCTCCGCAGCATCCGGGAAGCGGTATTCCTCCACATTACTGAGGTTGAGGAATCCTTTCAAAATGTTACGCACTGGTACCGTCCTTTCCTGGGAGGCGTCCTTGACATGTACCGGGCGGCAGCAACGCCGCCATGCCCTCCTTGGCAGTCACTATGCGATGATATCGTCCTTTCCGCCCTTGAGGATTACAATTTCGTTGCGCTCCTCCAGATCCCGGATGACGCCCACTATGCGCTGCTGCGCATCCTCCACGTCCTTCATGCGGACGTTGGTGGTAATCTCCAGGTCGTCCCGGACGGCCTCCGCCATACGGGCGGACATGTTCATGAACAGCTTGTTGGAGACCTCGCCGTTGGCGTTCTTCAGCGCCAGCACCACATCTCTCTGATCGCAGTTGGCAATGACCTTCTGCACCGACCGGTCGTCCAGCGTGACAATGTCCTCAAAGACGAACATCCGCTTGCGGATCTCGTCGGCCAGCTCGGCATTGTTCACGCCCAGGCGGTCGAAGATGGCCTTCTCGCTGGACCGGTCCAGATTGTTCATGATGTCGGCAACGTAATCCACGCCGCCCAGCTTGACATTGGAAGTAGTAAGCATACTGGAGAACTTCCGCTCCATCTCCGCCTCGATGATCTTGATGGCGGCGGGGGAAGCGCTCTCCATGGTGGCGATGGCTTCCACCACACGCACCTGCCGCTCCGGCGGCAGCTGCTCCACCACGCCTGCGGCCTTGCCGGGATCCACATAGCTGAGGACCAGAGCCATGGTCTGGGGCCGCTCGTTCTGAAGGGCGGAGTACAGGCTCTTGACATCCGCCTTGTCCAGGAAGGCGAACTCCCGGTTCTTCAGGCTCTTGGTGACCTTCTCCAGCAGGCTGCTCGCCGCCTGACTGCCGAAAGCCTTCTCCAGCACGGTCCGGGCGTACTCCAAGCCGCCCTCAGTGATGGCCTTGTTGGTCATGCAGTTCTGATAGAACTCGGTGAGCACGTCCTCCGTCTGCTGGGCGTCCAGCATCCCCAGCCGCGCCACCTCAAGGGTCAGCATCTCAATGTCCGCCGAATCCATGAACTGGTAGAGGAGGGACGCCTTTTCCGCCCCCAGGGACACGATGACCGCCGCCGCCTTCTGTGAATAGCTCAGCTCCGTTTTTTCTACAGCTGTGGCGCTCATTCGCTGTCCTCCTCTCCTCTCAGCCAGACCTTGATCATCTGGGCCGCTACCTCAGGATTGCTCTGCACGAACTGGCGTACTGTCTTCCGCAGCTCCATGCTCTTCTCGGTGTTGATATCCATGATATCCGCGCCTCCCTCAGGCGGCGGGGCAACGATGGGCATCCCGTTCTCGTCCACCTGGACCTCGGGGGCAAGCCCCAAAGCGGCCATGCCGCCCAGCTCGTTGATCTGCTCCTCGATGATCTTCTGATCCTCTTCCTGCTGCTTCTTCTTCTTTTTGCCGCGCAGCACCAGAACCACGATCAGGATAATCAGCAACAGCACAAACGCCGCGGCGCCGATGATCACATAGGGCATGATCTCCGCCGGAATCAGACCGGGCTCAACAGGATCAGGATCAGGCTCGCTGTAGAAGGCATCCACCAGTATGGACACCCGGCCCTGAAGCTCCTCGTCGGTCATATCCCCCAGCCCGGCGGCCAGCGCCACATGCCGGCGAAGTTCATCCACGCCGGCGGAGGCGTTGGGGTTGGCGTTGGCATTCAGCGTCACGCTCAAGGTTATGTCAACGATCCGGGGAGCGAGAATCTTTCTCTGCTCGTTGGTCTCGTCAATCTTGTTATCCCGCTCGTAGGACGCGCCGACGGTATCCTTATCCTCGTCGTTCTGTCCCTCGTTATAGATGTAAGTGGGGATGTCGGCGTTGGTGGTAGTACCCGGCACGCCGCCCACCAGCTCGTAGCCGTCGCTGGTATGGGCGTACCAGCCCACTTCCCTGCCAATCAGTCCGCCGCTCTCATAGGAACCCTCGGGCTGATTGTATGTCGTAGTTTCCCTGTATACCTCGTCTACCTCCATCGCTACGCTGGGGGAGACCTTCACATTGCCGGGCCCATAGATGACCTCCAGGAGCTCAAGCACGGCGCTGCGGATACGGTTGGTATAATAGTTCTCCATATACCGCTGAAGACCGGCGGCGTCGCTGGAGCTGGCTCCGCTGCTGCCCAGATAGGTGTTGAAATTGTTGTCCATGACCGCTACTTCGTCAATGGTCAGTCCTTCCCACGCCTTGCTGACAATGTAGCGGATGCCATCCACGTTCTCATCTGTAAGCTCGACTCCATTCTGGAGGAAAAGCGTTACCGACGCCGTGGTCTTGGTACTGCTGTCCTGGAGCACGAAGGTCCGGTCCTCGCCAGGCGTGATGACGACGTCCGCGTCCCGCACCCCCTGAAACTTACGCAGGATGCTCTCCAGCTTCTCCTGGGTGGCGATCCGGAACGCCGTCGCCCGCTCGGAGGAGGTGGACATCATGCCCACGTTGTCCCAGTAACTGCCGTACAGGCTGCCGTCCTTGGGGTAGCCCGCCAGGGCCAGCTGGGCCAGCAGGGACTCGTACTGGCTCGCCCGGACCATCACCGTGGAGCCTCCGGCCACCTGGAAGTCCGTATAGCCGCTGTCCTGCAAGTAGCTCGCAATCTCGCTGGCCTCCTGGGCAGTCAGGTTCTGGTACAGCTGCACATACTCGGGCTTCCGCTGGCTCAGCGCCACGGCCAGGATGATAATGGCCATCAGGATCACCGTCAGGACAGCGGCCA
The DNA here is from genome assembly GCA_022800525.1 of Oscillospiraceae bacterium. GTDB lineage: Bacteria > Bacillota > Clostridia > Oscillospirales > Oscillospiraceae > Pelethomonas. Next base: position 58,240 of record JAAWQM010000001.1, on the reverse strand, counting down.
GTATAATGCGCATTTTCTTGCTCATGTTTTTGAAGAAGTCCTTGACCTTCTGCCAAAGACCTTTCAGCTTGGTGGTATCCACACTACGTCCCCTCCGGCCTTCTTAAATCGACGCTCCCCTGGAGCTCCATCACAGGCTGATGCGGTTGAGCTCGCTGTAAGCGCTCAGCGCCTTCTCCCGCACCTGCACGAACAGCTGCGTGGCGACCTCAGCCTTGTAAAGGGCTATGTTCAGCGCGGCGGGGTTGTCCAGCTGGCCGGTAGAGAGAAGGTACTCCGTCTTGGCGACGTCGTCCTCCGTCTCCCGCACGTTGTCGATGAGGGAATGAAAAATATCGGCGAAAGCGGCGCCGGCGTTCCGGGTGTCCCCGGCCGGCTGAACCTCGCGGCCGGGAAGGGACTCCCACAGGGGAGAAACCCGCTGCATATTGATATCCATTATACTGCCTCCAATTGTCGAATTTAGTAGAACCCTGGACCTTTTTGGAAATTTTCCCACCGGCCCATAACATGCAGAACAGGGTCAGACAATCCATGTAAAAATCGGCGGTGTCCTGACCCTTATTTGCATTTCTCTATCTGCCGATCTCAAGGCCCGAGGAGATGACGCTCTTGAGCACGTTGAACGTGGTCACGTTGGCGGAATAGGACTGGCTGGCCGCCATGGCGTCGGTAATCTCCTTCACCAGATCCACGTTGGGCAGCTCCACATATCCGTCCTCGTTGGCGTCAGGGTCCGTGGGGTCGTATTTCAGCTTGAAGTCGGTGGGATCCTCCGCGATCTCCACCACCCGGACGCCGCCGGTGTTTTCCTGTCCCGCGTTGCTCACCATACCGCTGCGGGCGCGGGCCATCACATCCCGGAAGCTCTCCCGTCCGTCCATCGCTTCAAACACCACAACCTTCCGGCGGTAGGGTCCACCCTCCTCCGTACGTGTGGTGTTGATATTCGTCACGTTCTCACTGATGACATCCAGCCGCAGGTGCTGGGCGGTAAGACCGGAACCGATGATGTTGATTGTGCTGAGAAAAGCCATGCTTGCGCTCCTTCCCGTTCGTCAGCGTCCAGACCGTTCCCCGGCCCGGGCGCGCAGTTCCCGTGATCTTCTGTTCAGCTCCGTCCCTTACTGGCCGCGTATGACCATAAGGAAGCGGGACATATCGCTGCTCATGGCGCGGTAGATATGCTGCATCTGGTAACCCGTGCGGGTCAGCTCCACCTGCTGTTCGGCCAGATTCACGCCGTTGTCGTCCATCCTGGCGGATTCCAGCTCGGCGGTGCGGACCACCGGGGAGGAGGCGGAGATGGCGGAGCGGATGGCCCCCGCGGCGCTCTGCCCCACAGCGGTCCGCCCTGCGGCGGCCTGCTGGATGCTGCTGCGCAGCGCCTCCTCAAAGGTCACATACTTTACTTTATAATTGGGCGTATCAACATTGGACACATTGTCGGAGATGGCCCCGATCTTGGTCCACTGGAACTGGGCGGCCCGCTCCAGCATGAGCATGGAATTGGAAGAGAAAAAATCTGACATCGCGCTGTTCCTCCATCCGGAAAAAATCAATACCGGCCCATTGTCGCTTCAGGCGGTATCCAACCAATTTATTGAGTAAAACAAGTATAATACAAAATCCCTCAAGAAGCAAGAACAAAATCAAACTTTGTCGAAATTACTTATTTTTTTATTCTTTATGTCGTCATTTTTTGTGCTGCTGACAAAAATTCACTGTGCGCCGCCAAATTTTTCCAGCAGGGTCTTCCAATTTCTTCCGACTCCGGCATCGCCTCTTTTTTACAAAACAGCACAGAAATCTTTTTTTTACCGCATAATTCCCCAATTGCGGCTCCAGCGCGCGGACGGACGCCCCTTTCGCCCCTCAGCGCCGGAAATCCTCTTCGTCAGCCCTCAAATGCCCGCCCGGGCCGTCCGCAGCCGCCGCTCCGTAAACCGGCCCGGCGGCACAACGAAGCGTCCATAGACTATATGAAGCCCATGGACGCTTTATGCCTGTCTGAACTCTATGACGGCTCCCCAGAGCCTTTTTCTCCCTTCGCGCCGCCCGCATCCCGCAGGACGTCCAGCAGCGACAGGGGCGAGACCTCCTCGCCGGCGGCCTCCCGGTTGACCTCCGCCGCGTTTTTCAGCTCGCTGCGGAGGATGGACACATCCCTGGGCGCTTCAATCGCCAGCCGGACCCGGCCCGCCTCCACGGAGAGGACGGAGACTTCGATCTCCTCACCAATCAGCAGGGACTCCCCCACCTTCCGCTGGAGGATCAGCATAGAGCCTCCTCCTTCCCGCCGTTCAGCTCCGCAAGGGAGTGGCGCATGTGATAGCCGCCGCCGTCGAGAATCACCTGCATGGCCTTCCCGGTGCGGTCGTTCACCGCCAGGGGACAGCGCAGGTTCACGGTGCTGTCCCCCACGGGGCTGCGCACTACGCACAGGGCGTAAAAGCACAGATCCTCGCTGCGCTCCACCCCCAGCTCCTTCAGCTCCGCCTCCGCCAGCGCCGGAGCGTAATCCGGCTTCAGCGAAAAGGGATTCACGGCGACAAAGGCCAGCTGGGGCGTGGACACGCTCTGGAAGCACAGCAGGCTGCCGCCGCTGCCCTCAAAGGGCAGCAGCGCGAACCGCTTCTCCTCCTCAAATCCGAAGAGTCCCCCCGGGAAATGGAGCACATGCTCCTCCGGGCAGTCCACCTGGCCGAAATACTTGGTTTGCAGCAGCACTGTTTTTCCTCCTGTTACGCCCGCACGTCCACCGGCTCATAGTTGGGGTCGGCGGAGGGGGGCACGTAGATGGGCCCGCCGATATACTTGATAATGACCTCCGGGCGCTGGGTGACGGTCAGCTCGATGTCGCCGGGGATGAACTCGAAGCTGCCCCCGTTGATCTTCCAGTCAAAATTGAGCTTATCCATTTCATAGCGGATGTTCATTTCGCCGGGGTCCCAGGTGATCTCCGGGCCCACCTTGGGGATGAAATCCAGTCCCACGTCCTGCACGCCCTCCAGCAGAGAGTCCCTGGAGAACTTGGTGATGACCTCCTCGCCCAGCTTGGTCTTCATCATCAGTTCACCCTGCTGGGCAAAGGTGGCCGTGGCCTTGTAAGATGCCTGAATCCCCTTCTGGGCGTTCTGCTCCACGCTGCGCATGACCGTGGGCGTGATGGAATTGCGGGCCTCAAAGGTGTCAATGTTCACCCGGATGGGGCGGCTCTTGATCTGGAGGCCGCCTTTGTCTCTGGAGACCTCCATCTCCGCCGTGCCGCGGGCATATTCCAGCTTGGCGCTGGTGGTCTTCATCTCAATCTGAATCGGTACGGTTGTAATCTCAATCAGCGGTTTCATTGTGGAATAAGCACTCCCTTCAGCTCATATTTCTTAGGAGCCGTACGCACAGGCGCTGAGCGTACGGCGCATACAGCTTCTGACCGGCATCCCTGCCGCAAGTTACGCACAATGATCAGCTCATATAATCCAGCAGCGACTGGCTGAGAAGCTGGGTCCCCACCTTCAGGGCCGAGCTGTAGCAGTAGTAATCCCAGGAGAACTCGGTGATGGCGTCCGCCAGATCCACCTGCTCGATATTCACGCGCTCCTCCTGGAGGTAGTCGCCCTGGGTCTCCAGGCGGGACTGGTTCTCCTTGAGGAAGTGGGCCTTTGTGTCGATCTCGTCAAGGGCCTCGGTGGTGCGGCCGCGGGCTTTGATGATCTTATCCAGCAGCCGGTTGGCCTCCTCCTGGATGGTCGAAGCCGTGCCCGGGTCGGGGTCCCACGCGCCGGACTCGGGATCGCAGTTGCTGCACAGCTCGCCCAGCCTCTTCATCAGCAGCACCACGTTCTTCGGGTCGCCGTCATCGTCCAGGCCGTAGCCGCCCAGCATGTTGATGCCGGGGAGAGAGCGGTTGAAGGCGCTGCCGTTGATGAGGTTGCCGTTTGCGTCCTCCTGGAGGCCCATGCCCAGGTCAACGTTCTGCTCCTCGTGGGCCAGGGCCTGGAGCTTCGCCCAGTCGGAATTATAGTAGTCAATCCACTCATTTTCTTCGACTTGCTGTGCTGTCAGCGTGCCGCCGGCGGCCGCTACATGCTTCTCTGGAACCTTCCTCGGCATGGAGTAATCGCCCGCCTTGGGGACCCAGTCCGGCGTGGTCGTCGTCCGTGTGGGCATCTTCACTTCCTTTGTGGCCACATCAATACCCCGGTAGAGCAGCTTCCCGTCGTCGCTCCAGCTGAACGGCACGTTCATTTCGTCATTTCCGGCGAACACAAAGTGGTCGCCGTACTTGGCGCTGTTCATGGCCTGGATGATGGTGTCCGCGCCGTTTTTCAGCACTTGGCCCAGGGGCTGGCGGCCCGAGGCGGTGGAGTCGTCAGTGGCGCGGATGGCGGAGAAGCGGCCGTCCTTGTCGGACAGGTCGTTGTTGACCACGCCCATGGTGGTCCAGGCGATATTGAAGCGGCTGTAAGTGTCGCTGTTGTTGACCTGATAGTCGTTGTTGTTGTACATGGCCTGACGAATCCGCCACGCCATGGTGGCGGAGGCGGGGTCCTCCGCGTAGGAATCGAACTTGCGCCGGGTAAGTACCTTGTTCCGGGCATCCGACAGAGTCGAGGTGGAGTTTTGCAGGTTGAACCGGTAGGTATTCATCATCATGCCAGTGGTTACGCGCATACCCATATTATGTTTCCTCCTTTTCTTTGGTCATCAGCGGAGGGTGCCGTTGATGAGGGTGTCCAGCATAGAATCAATCGTTGTCATCAGACGGCAGGCCGCCTGGTAGGATTTCTGGAACTGCATCATATTGGTGGCCTCGTCGTTCAGGTCCACGCCGGAGACGCTGAGACGGTTATTGTCGATATCCAGCGTCGTGACTTCATAGTTGTAAGCGATATTATAGACCGTATATGTCTGACTGCCCAGCGTCGCGCCCAGGTTGGTATACATCTCCAGGAAGGAACCCTGGTAGAAGGTCTGGCTCCCCTTGACGGCGTCCGGCTCGATTTCCGAGGCGCTGTAGTCCAGCTTCTTTTCAATCAGGGACAGGATATGGTTGATGTTGTCATTGGCGCTGGAGTGGTCAACCCAGTCCTCTTCCGGCTTTGTGGGGTCCACCGGGTAGTTCGCCTTCGTACTGTTCAGGACGCGCACCGTGTTGGCCGCCCAGCTGTTGGATACGGTAATGTTGGCGGCGGTGATGTTGGTGGGGTCGTTGTTGTTGCCGTTGTTGCTGAACAGCACGCCGCCCTTGTAGTAGCTGTACTCCTTTGTCAGCTGGCCGTCGCTGCGCAGAAGCTCCAGAAGCTCCGCCGCTTCCGGGGTGTTTTTCGGAACGCGGACGGGGTCGCCGTATTCGTCCAGTACATCCTTCATTTTAGGAGTGCCATCAGGATTGAACTCCAATTCTCCAGCCGCATTTCTTGATTGCTCCTGCACGACCGTAGTCACATCGTCCAGCTTAATCTGAATTTTGTTGCCATTTTTATCAACAAAATCAGTACTGCCGTCCTTGCCATTCACAAACAAATCCGTACCAGCTTGCGCCGTTCCGGCCATTTTGCTCTCGTACACCATAGACGCGGGCAGCTGGTTGGCCTCGTTGAGCGTTTCAGCGAACTTCTGGGCCAGCAGGTCCAGACGCTTCTGATAGTAAGGAATGCCCATCTTGATGTTGGCGTCCTTGTCGGAGGCTCGCTCCAGCGATTTCTGCGCCTGCGCTTTCGCCGCGGCATTGCCCATGATAGCAGTTACATCAGCATCACTATATACCGGGTTCCCATCCGCGTCCTTCAGATTCTTCAGATAGCTCTCGATTGCGGCGTCATCAATAATACCCGCGTCGCTTTTGCTGGCGAACTCGCCTTCCTCGGTCAGCAGTTCGCGCATGGACTGGATCGCACCAGTCAGGCCGGTGTCGTTCAGCGAGATGGTGATGCTCTCCGTATCCTTGCCCTTATCCATGACGCGCCCGTTTTTGTCCTCCAGACGCTCCACCTGGAGCAGGAACTTGTTGGGGTCCACCTTGGCGGCCATATCGGGATCGTTGGTTGTGGGGTCTGCGCCTTGGGCCACAAGCTTGGGGTCGGTCATGTACTTGCGGGAGGCTTCGGCGGCTTGTGCGGGGTCATTCGTCGTCTCTGGATTGCCATTTGCATCTACCGTGCCAGTCAGATACTTTTGGGGTGCCCGCTTGGCAAGATTAACATCACTTGTTCCGTAAGGGCTGCCATCTGCCGCTACATACTCAAGCTGTGCTCGCGCAGCCGAAGCAGGGTCATTCGTGGGGTTCCCATCGGCATCAAGATAAGGAAGCGCTCCCGCAGTAGTGTCAGGGTTTGCCAGAACCTTTACGGGATTACCATCGATTGTAACATCTCTGGTTAGTATACTTGGATCATACTTGGGATTGAGTAAAAATGTTTTAGTCGGATCCGTCTTCGCGTTCGGACTCCACTCTGGATTAAGCAGCACCCTATTGGCCTTGTTGATGTCGTTGGTCCCTTTCCCGTTTTCGTCCAGATACTTACCATAACCCGGATCGCCCTCAGCCGCCCCCTCGACATAAGCGGGATTCAGCATCGCCTCCTGCTTCTCTCCCGGCTTATAATCGGGATTGACCTCCTCGGTGCTGAAGGAGAGCTGTCCGGCGTACAGGCCGTCCACCAGCTTGACCGGATTGCCGTTGGCGTCCTTCACGTCCTTGAGGGTGATGGTCAGCTTCTCCACCTCGGTGTACTGGTCGATGCGCTCCATGGAGTACTCCACGTTGATGCCCAGGTTCTCCGACAGCTTGTCGATCTCCAGGTTCCGGTGGTCCCGCAGCTCCAGGGCCAGATCGCCGTAGAGTCCCTGCTTGCGGATCTGCTCGTTGAGGTTGCGGATGTTGACCAGACATTCGTTGACCGTCTTGATGGTGTCCACCAGCTTATCCTTCTCCAGCTCCCAGTCGGCCTGGATGTCCTTGGCGGCGTTGTTGAAGAAGGTGGTCAGGCTCTTGGCGGCCTCGCGGACCAGTCCGTTGTACTCCTCGCTGCCCATATGGACGGAAAAGGTGCTCAGCTGGGTCTTCAGATTCATGAGGGCGTCCTCGATCACGCCGTTCTTCGTGGTACCCTTGTTGACCTCATCCAGGGTCTGGGAAATCTTCAGCAGGCCCTCCAGGGTGGCGTTGGTGGCACCCAGCTTGGTGTTCTCATTGCGGTAGCGGATGTCCAGGTAGGGGTCCCGGAGCTGGCTGGTGGACTTGACCAGCACGCCGTAGCCGATGTCCACGCCCATGGGGTTGGCGTACTTGGAGGTACCGGTGGAGTTGAGGCTGTAGAGGTCCGCCCGCTGGCGGGTGTAGCCGGTGGTGTTGATGTTGGCGATGTTGTTGCCCGTGACCTGGAGGGACGCCTGGGAGGCATAGATGCCCAGACGGGCGGTGGTAAAGGAACCAAAAGTACCGATAACGGCCATATGTCAAACTCTCCTTATCAGTTTCAATGATGACGTTTACGCGCGGAAATCCGCCTGCCGGACCTCTCCCGGGGCGGCGGGGGCGTCCTGAACGCCCCGGTCTTTCTGCATCTTCTCAATGGCGTGGAGGTTGCACTCCAGGGCGTTCATCGCCACCTCAGAGGCGGAGCGGAACACCTCGTACCGCTGGCGGAGCCGCTGCGCCGTCTCCCTGGTCTCCAGCCGGGCCTCCTCAGGGGCAAGGTCCTCCAGCTGGCGCAGGGTGGCCCCGGCGATGCCCATTTTTGCCAGCAGCTTCTCCCTCTTCTGGTCGAAGCCCCGCAGGTTCAGGCTGAACACCTGCTCCTTTTTCATGCAGGCGTCCACGGCGGCCAGGTCGCCCTGGCCCACGGCGGCGGTTTTTTCCCGCTCCACGGCGGTCAGCTGCTCGAGGGTCTCTCCCAGGCGGTCCATCTGCCCAAGGTATTCCCGCCAAAGCGCGATATCCATTTACTCAACCTCCTCTGTCAGAAACAGCATCCTGGCGGCAGTCTCCCGGGGCTCGATGCTGTACTGTCCGGAGCGGACCTGGCTGCGCAGCTCCTGAATTTTTCCGGTGGTGTTGTGGGCGCGGACCTGCTGGGCGAGGCTGGCGGCCAGCTCGCGGAAGCTGCCCTGCTCCGCCGGGGCGGAGAGGGAGTAGTGGTCATACTGGCCGCCGCGGGACGCCCGCCGGGACGCGGCAGCCGGACCGGCAGGCTGCGCGGTCTTGTTTTGAATGGGCAGATAGCCCTCAGTTCCTGTGATAATCATGATTGACCTCCTGATGTCGTGCGGCCGGTCCGGGAGCGTCCGGAGCAAGACTAAAGTTCTCCTATGTACTATTTTTATCGGTCTGGAAACAAAAAAAATAATGCAGGATTCGAAAATTTTTGGGAAAAACCCCATGCCGCTGGCAGCATTGCCAGTCTGTTGTCGAAAAAAAGCAAAAGATTTTCAAAATTCCATTGCAAGGCGGGGGCAATTCCTATATAATATAGGGAAGTGACGCGGGCGCGGAGGGGCGACTTTCTCCGGCCCGCCGGAAATCAGCGCGGGGCAACCCGTGCGGAAGGACGGGAGTCTATGTTTGAACGTTGTAAGAAGGCGGATATTCTGGAGAAGTCCGGGGAGCTGCTGTGCAGGGCCCGGGTCAACGTAGGCCGTTCGGGGGACATCCTGATGATTATCCCCACCGCCGCGGCATATAAACCCAACGCGCTCTACCATGTGATTTTCTACGACCCGGTCAACGGGCTGGTGACCTGCAAGTGCAGGCTGTCCACGGCGGTAACCCTGCCCGGAGGGGACCTGTGCTCCCTGCGGTGCGAGGTGCAGGACCGTCTGGCCTCCCGCCAGCGGCGGCAGGACGTGAAGGTAAAGGTGCAGATCAACATCATGATCCACCCCACCGCCATGCCCGGGGACACCTTCCGGGTGCCGGAGCTGGGCTACCCCGCGACGATTGACAACATCAGCGCGGGGGGCGTGTACCTGCGCACAGGCCTGCCGCTGGAGCCGGGCCGCAGGCTGTGGTTCAACCTGCGGCAGACGGGTGAGGAGCTTACGCTTTCCGCCCAGGTCCTGCGGACGGAGAAAGCCGCCTGCGCCCCCGGCAGCGGGAAGATGTTCGGCTATGGCTGCAAGTTTGTCAACCTGCTCACCCGGCAGGAGACGCTGCTGCGCAGCTTCGTCTTCCAGGAGGAGCGCCGCCTGCGGCAGCAGGAGCGGGGCCGGTGAGGAGACGCTCATTATCATACTTGTATGGCAGAGGAAGCCCCGCCGGTCCATGTGGACCGGCGGGGCTTTGTTTGGCAAATACTAAAGTTCAGGGCTGCCCTTGTCAATGGGCGGCGGGTCCAGGGGGACCGTCGTTGGCTGCCGGCCAACGACGGTCCGGCGGTCCAGGGACCGCCCAGGCGGAGCCCAACACGCGCTCGTTCTCACTTCCGTTCCACCGTCACGCCATCCAGGATACTGTTCTCCCCGGCGCGGTAGGTGACGGCTACCCGGTCCCCCTCGTTGAGGATTACCGCCAGCGGCTGGTCCACAGCGGAGACGGAGTAGAACACGTCGCCGCCGGTCAGCCGGATAAAATAGACGCTGTTGCCGTCCAGCACGGCGGACCGGATCTCCGCAATGGTTCCCTCCGCCGTCTGGGTCCCGGAGAGGTTGACGCCGCCGTCCACGACGCCATTCTGGCTGAGCATGGCGAGGTAGTTCTGCTCGCACTGGGCCACGGTGTCGCCGGTGGCTACAATCTGATACTGCTGGACGTTGACCATGGCGTACTTCTTCACCAGCTCCGCGCCGTCCTTCATCGCCATGAAGTAGGTGGGCTGGCCCCCCACGTTCAGCAGCAGGGGGAAGGTGGCCTGATAGCGCAGGTTTTGCAGCTCGCCGTTGGCGGAGGCCATGGCGGACTGCTCGGTAGCCCCGGCACAGGAGTAGAACTTGCTCTCCTTGGTCCGCTGGTTGGTCAGCAGGAAGCCGATGTTGGACTGGTCGCCGCCGGTGGAGGTGATGCCGGTATAGACCCACACGTCGTCCCCCAGCGCAAGGTAGTTGTAGTCGTCCGTGGTGACCGTCACGTCCCGCTGTCCGAAAATGGAGTTGAAAAAGCCGTTGTGGTACATACCGTAGTAGTCGTACTGCTGCACGATGAGCCCGGCGGGATAGAGGTTATCCACCCAGGAGGGGACCTCCTCATGATACTGGCATTCGCCAGTGACGGCGTTGACCAGCACAGCCCCCTTCACGTCCACGCCGCCGAAGAGGCCGATGGTCTTGACAATGCGGGGGCAGATCCAGTAGGGCACCCCCTCCTCGTTCACCTCCATCACCGGGTTGGAGAACATGTAGGTGGGGAAATGGAAGCGCAGATGGCGGTAGAGGTTCCGGTTGAGGTGCTCGGCGTTGGTGTACTTGATGCCCTCCTCCAGGCGCACCAGCTCCACGTTCTGGGTCACCATGTCGATGAGGATATAGGCGGGCAGGCCGTCGGAACGGTTGGTGAACCACTTGACAAGGTCCGCGTACATCAGGGTCGCCACCCGCACGGGGCGGCCCTTGTAGTTGATCTGGGTGTAGTCGTCCACCACCTCGAACTGGCTGACCATATCGCTGAGCTCGCCCAGCTTCCGGTCGCCCAGCCGCTCGGCGGAGTATTTGTCCAGCATGGGGATCTGGTCGTAGGAGATCTCGTCCACCTCGGCGGCAAAGTCTCCGCTCTCCACCTTCAGCAGCTCGGAATAGCTCTTGGCCCGGAAGATGACGCTGCCCACGACGCTGCCCACGATGGACACCACGATCAGCGCCAGCGCCAGGAAGAAGGGGACCGCGCATTGCTTTTTCAGGAACCTGAAGTACTGCTTCACGCCCTCCCCCTGGAAGCCGGAGGTGAGAACCGCGCAGATGCAGTAGGCCGCGCACACCACCAGGGCGAAGCTGTAGAACTCCGGGGCCTGAAGGCTGATGGCGGGCAGCTCAAGGTAGAAATAGAGGGAGCCCACCGCCGCCGTGACAAGCAGGTTAATCAGGACCCGCGCGGCGGGGCTCTTTACCGCCTTGCGCTTCTTTTTGGGCTGGGGCGGATGCTGCTGGGACGGAGCGCCGCTGTTGAAGCCCTCCCACTGAAAGCCGCCAGCGTCTGTACCGGAAAATGCCATCGTCGTACTCCTTTCATCCTCCGGCAGGGTGGCCGCCGGACTACATTTCCCCTATTTTACCCTAAATCCTTCCGGATGGCAAGCCCCTTTTCGTCCACAGACAGCACCAGCGTGTCCCCCACCTGGAACCGCCCCGTCAGCACGCCCTCCGCCACAAGGTCCTCCACCTGGGCGCGGATGCGCCTGCGCAGGGGCCGCGCGCCTCCGGCGGCGTCCTTGCCGTCCCCCGCCAGCAGGGCGACCGCCTCCTCCTCCGCCCGCAGCTCCAGGCCCAGCGCGCTCACCCGCTTCCCCACCCGCCCCAGCAGCCTGCAGGCGATCTCCCGCAGGTCCTCCCGGGAGAGCTGGCGAAAAACCAGGGTGTCGTCGATGCGCCCCAGGAACTCCGGACGGAAGGTACGCTTCAGCTCGTCCGTCACCGACGCCTTCACCCGGGCCTGACGGGCCTCGTCGCCGTCCTCGGCCCCGGCGAAACCCAGCGGCCCCCGGCTGGTGATCTGCCGCGCCCCCACGTTGCTGGTCATGACCACCACCGTGTTGCGGAAATCCGCCTTGCGCCCGTGGCTGTCGGTGAGGCACCCGTCCTCCATGATCTGGAGCAGCAGGTTCCACACCTCCGGATGGGCCTTCTCAATCTCGTCGAACAGCACCACGGAGTAGGGGCGGCGGCGGACCTTCTCCGTCAGCTGGCCCCCCTCCTCGTGGCCCACATAGCCCGGAGGCGAGCCCACCAGCCGGCTGGCGGCGTGGGACTCCGCATACTCGGACATATCGATCCGGATCAGCGCCTCCTCCTGGCCGAAGAGGGCTTCCGCCAGGGCGCGGCACAGCTCCGTTTTGCCCACGCCGGTGGGCCCCAGCAGCAGGAAGCTCCCCGTGGGCCGCCCCGGCTCCCCCAGTCCCACCCGGCCCCGCCGGATGGCCTTGGCGATGGCGGCCACGGCCTGGTCCTGGCCCACCACCCGCTTTTTCAGCATGTCCTCCAGACCCATGAGCCGCGCGCCCTCGTCCTCGGTGAGCCGGCGGACCGGCACGCCGGTCCACTCCGCCGCCACGGCGGCCACGTCCTCCCCGGTGACGGCGATCAGGTCGTCCGTGCGCCCGTCGGCCCAGCGCTTGCGCTCCGCGCGGAGCTGCCGGGCGAAGTCCTCCTCCACGTCCCGCAGCCGGGCGGCGGTCTCGAAGTCCTCCCCGGCGATGGCCTCCTCCTTCTCCCGGCGGACCTGGCTCAGCCGCTCCTCCAGCTCCTTCATCTCCGGCGTGCGCTGCTCGCACTCCATGCGGACACGAGAGCAGGCCTCATCCATCAGATCGATGGCCTTGTCCGGCAGGAAGCGGTCCGGCAGGTACCGGCGGCTCAGCTCCACGGAGGCGCGGATGGCCTCGTCGCTGATAGCCAGCTTGTGGTGGGCCTCGTACTTGTCCCGCAGGCCAAGCAGGATCTCCACCGCCGCCTCCGGGCTGGGCTCCGATACCGTCACCGGCTGGAATCGCCGCTCCAGGGCCGCGTCCTTCTCGATATACCGGCGGTACTCGTCCCGGGTGGTGGCCCCGATGACACGGATCTCCGAGCGGCTGAGGGCGGGCTTGAGGATGTTGGCGGCGTCCACCGCCCCCTCGGCGCTGCCCGCGCCCACGATGGTGTGGAGCTCGTCGATGAACAGGATCACGTTCCCCATGCGCCGGATCTCCGCCAGGGCGTTCTTCACCCGCTCCTCGAACTCGCCCCGGTACTTGGTCCCCGCCAGCATGGCGGACAGATCAATGGACAAAATGTTCTTCCCCGCCAGCTCCTCCGGCACGTCCCCCTCCGCCAGCCGCTGGGCAAGGCCCTCGGCCACGGCGGTCTTGCCCACGCCGGGCTCGCCGATGAGCACCGGGTTATTCTTGGTCCGCCGGGAGAGGATGCGCACGCAGCGGTCGATCTCCTTCTCCCGGCCCACTACCGGGTCCAGCTTGCCCTCCCGGGCCAGGGCGTTGAGGCTGCGGGTGAACTGCTCCAGGGCCTTGGACCGGGGCGGCTCCTCCCGCCGGGGCGCCGCGATGCGGGTGGGAGCCTCCCTGGGCAGGCGCTGGGCCACGCTCATGCGCTGGAGCAGCGCGTTCTGCAGGCGCTTGGGGTCCCCGCCGATGGCCGTCAGCACCCGCATGGCCATGGTGCCGTTCTCCCGCAGGATGCCCAGCAGCAGATGCTCCGTGCCCACATAGCCTCCCCCGGTGCGCCCGGACTCCCCTACCGCATTTTCAATGACCCGCTTGGCCCGGGGCGTCAGCCCCTGGGGCGGGGCCAGCCCCGCCAGCCCCGTGCCCACGATCTCCACAATCGCCATGCGTGCCTTATCCCCGGTGATCTCCTGCTCCGCAAGGCACCGGTGCGCCGCGCCGCCCTCCTCCCGCAGTAGTCCCAACAGCAGGTGCTCGCTGCCCACATAGCTGTGGCCCAGCTCCTCCGCCGCCGCCTGGGCCAGGCGCAGGGCGTTCTGGGCCCGTGGGGTGAACCGGTTATCGTACATGGTCCGCCTTCCTTTCAAGTGCGTTTTTTCCGTTTCAGTATTCCCCGGCAGACGGCTTTTACACATTTCTCCCCTTCCCAGCATAATTTACACTTGCATTTTTCAAACTTCATGTTACAATGGAGGTACCATTCTAAGGAGGTAATCATTCATGGCTCACAAGATCACTGACGCTTGCGTCAAGTGCGGCGCCTGCGCCGAGAACTGCCCTGTCGAGGCAATTTCTGAGGGCGATGCCCAGTACATCATCGACGCGGATACCTGCGTGGATTGCGGCGCCTGCGCCGCCAACTGCCCCACCGAAGCCATCGTCGCTGAGTAAGGCGGTATGTACAACAAAGGGAGGCACTTTCCGGAGTGCCTCCCTTTGTTTTTTGCCGTCCCGTGCCCGCGGCCGGACGGCTTTTCAGGCGCCGCCGGAGCAGATCAGCCTCACCGCGAAGGCCGCCGCCGCAAACCCGGTCAGGTCCGCAACCAGCGCCGCCGGGATCGCATATCTCGTCCTCTTGATCCCCGCGGCCCCGAAATACACCGCGACCGTATAAAAGGTAGTCTCCGTGCTCCCCAGCATCACGGCGGCCACCCGCCCCACATATGAGTCCGGACCATGGACCGCCATCAGCTCGCTGCCGATGGCCAGCGCCCCGCTGCCGCTGATGGGCCGGATGAACAGCAGCGCCGCCGTCTCCGCCGGGATCCCCAATTTTTCCAGCGCCGGCGCCAGCAGCCCCCCCAGGACATCCATCAGCCCCGACGCCCGCAGCATATAAACCGCCGTCATCAGGCCGACCAAATTCGGCAAAATGCCCAAAAGCACCTCCAGCCCCTCCTTCGCCCCCTGGGACAGCCGGTCGTACACATTCACCCGCCGTCCCATTCCATAGATTGCTGTGAACGCCAGAAGCAGCGGCGTCAGCCATGCGGAATAATCCATCTTTTCTCCCTCGCTAATCCTTCCATATCCTGGCAAAAATTTTTGCCGCCAGCAGCCCCGCCGAGACCGACAGCACCGACGCCATCCACACCGCCGGCAGGATGTCAAACGCGCTCCGCGCCCCCAGCGCCGCCCGCACTCCCGCCACCGTAGTGGGCAGCAGCTGGATCGATGCGGTATTCAGCACCACCAGCGTGCACAGCTCGTCGCCAGCCACCCCTCCGCAGCCCCTTGCCATCCGTCGGGCCGCTTGAATTCCAAGGGGTGTAGCGGCGTTGCCCAGCCCCAACAGATTGGCCGACATGTTCCCGGAGAGCGCAGCCATCGTATCCAAATCCTGGCAGGCCCCCGGCAGCAGCCGCCGCAGAAACGGACGGAACAAACGGCTCAATCCGTCCATCATTCCGCTGGCCTTCATAACCTCCATGATGCCGCTCCACAGGCACATCACCCCCGCCATGCTCAGGCACAGCTCCACCGCAGCTCCCGCCCCCTCCATGGCCGCGTTCCCTACCGCGCCGATGGTCCCGTTCCCCGCGCCGTACAATACCGACGCCGCCACCATTCCCGTCCATATCCAAGCCATCGCCATTTTTTCACGTCCTCCTCTCGCCCCTGCGGGGCATCTAATTGCCCATGTATATGCCGGATTAGGAAAAAAAATGAAAAATTTTCGTAACATTTTTTATTGGAAAATGCTTGAATATTCCGGCATTTTGTGGTAACGTAACATCAGATGGGGCTGCCACTCAGACCGGCAGCTCCCAGGACGCCGATGGAACGACAGGAGTGATATCATGAAATCCACAGGCATCGTAAGAAAGATCGACGAACTGGGGCGGATTGTTCTGCCCATCGAGCTGCGCCGCACTCTGGACATTGGGGAACGGGAGACCATGGAAATCTTTGTAGACGGCTCCTCCGTGGTACTGAAGAAGTACCGCCCCACCTGCATCTTCTGCGACAATGTCCGGGACATCTCCGTCTTCAAAGGGAAGAACGTGTGCCCCAAATGTCTGCGCGAAATGCAGGAAGCCCTCGCGGTCAAGGCCTGACCGCGGCGGTTGGGCGCTGAACTGAACAGCGTCCACGGCAGACGAGCGAGCGCCGCCTCTCTTGCGACCGGCAGAGAGGCGGCGCTCACTGCGCTCTTCTTCCAAAAAAGCGGGCGGCAGGCACGGAAGGGCCTGCCGCCAACAAAGTAGGCAGGGCTCCGGAAACGGCTGTACCGTTTCCAGAGCCCTGTGGTATGATTCACTTCGCTGTTTTTCTGCTCAATACCCAAAATCCTGTTCCGTGCGCTCGATAATCTCATCCTGGAGGGGTTTATCCAGGTTGCGGAAGTAGTCGCTGTACCCCGCCACTCGGACAATCAGGTCGCCGTACTCCTCCGGATTCTTCTGCGCTGCCAGCAGGGTCTCCCTGCCCACCACGTTGAACTGGATATGGTGGCCGTCCATGTCGAAGTAGGTCCGGACCAGATCCGCCAGATGGTCCAGCCCGGCATCCCCGGCCAGCACGGCGGGAGTGAACTTCTGGTTGAGCAGGGTGCCGCCGGTCTTGAGGTGGTCCATCTTGGCGCAGGACTTGATGACGGCGGTGGGGCCGTTGGTATCCGCGCCCTTTTCCGGGGAAATACCCTCGCTGACAGGCTTATGGGCCAGACGCCCGTTGGGGCTGGCGATCATCACGTCGCCGAAGTATACATGACAGGTGGTGGGCAGCATATCCACCCGATAGCTGCCGCCGCGCATGTTGGGCCGGGCGCTGACGTTGTCTACGAAGTAGTTGAAGACCTTCTTCATCAGGCCGTCTGCGTAATCGTTGTCGTTGCCGTACTTGGGGGTCTTGCTGCGGACCAGGTGCAGGATGCGGTCGTGGCCCTGGAAATTGTCCTTCATCGCCGCCAGCAGCTCCTCCATCGTGAAGTTCTGGTTATCGTACACGTTGTACTTCACCGCCGCCAGGCTGTCGGAGATGGTGCCGGTGCCCACGCCCTGGATGACACTGGTGTTGTACCGCGCGCCGCCGGCGTTGTAGTCCTGTCCCTTGGCGATACAGTCGTTGGTCAGGATGGACAGGAAGGGCACAGGCATATACTTGGCGTACAGGGACTCGATGACATTGGAGCCCCGCACCTTGATGTCCAGGAAGTAGTCGATCTGCTTCGTATAGGCGTCCCAAAGCTGGTCGAAGGTCTTGAAGTCCTTGGCCTCGCCGGTCTTGGGGCCCAGCTGCTTGCCGGTCATGGGGTCCATGCCGTTGAACAGCGTCAGCTCGAACACCTTGGGCAGGTTGAAATAGCCCTGCAAAATATACGCCTCGTTGCCGAAGGCTCCGGTCTCCACGCAGCCGGAGCAGCCGCCCTTCCGGGCGTCCTCCAGGCTCTTGCCCGCGTTCATCAGCTCCTGGATGATGGCCTCCGTATTGTAGAAGGCGGGCTGGCCCCAGCCCTTCCGGGCGATTTCGCAGGCCCGCTTCAGGAAGCGGCGGGGGTTCTTGCGGCTGATCTGCACGTTGGAGTTGGGCTGGACCAGCTGGAGCTCATCCATGCAGTCCAGGATGATGTAGGACACCTCGTTAACGCCGTCCTCGCCCTCGGGGGTGACGCCGCCGGTGTTGATGTTGGCAAAGTCGGTATAGGTCCCGCTCTCCTTCAGGGTGACGCCCACCTTGGGGGGTGCGGGCTGGTTGTAGAACTTGACCCACAGACACTCCATCAGCTCCAGGGCCTGCTCCCGGTCCAGGATGCCCGCCTCCACGTCTCTCTCATAGAAGGGGCCCAGGTGCTGGTCAAAATGTCCCGGGGAGTAGGCGTCCCAGGGGTTCAGCTCGGTGGTCACCGCCAGATGGGTGAACCAGTAGGTCTGGATGGCCTGATAGTAGGTCTGGGGCTTGTGGGCGGGCACCACGTCGCAGTTGGCCGCAATCTGGAGCAGCTCCGCCTTCCGCTTCTCGTCCGCGCACTCCGCCGCCATCTCACGGGCCAGCTCCGCGTAGCGGCGGCCCAGGATCATAATGGCGTCGCAGGCGATATACATGGCGTTGAGCTGGTCGCGCTTGTTCAGCGCCTCGGGATCGCGCTGGAAATCCAGCTGCGCCAGGGCCGCCTTGATATCCTCCTGGTAGTCCAGGTAGCCCTTCTCGTAGAGCTTCACGGACCCCACGGTGTGGCCGGGGCCCCGCTGCTCCATGAACTCGGTGAAGATTCCGGCGGCGTAGGCTTCCCGCCACTCCTCCGTCATACTGTTCAGGATGCGCTCCCGCATGGAGCGGCCGGTCCAGTAGGGGATGATCTTCTCCTCCTGGGTCTTCAGGTCCTCCTCCGTGACAGTGAAGTTGACCACCTTGCGGTCGTTCATGTTGTGCATGTCCTCCAGGGTGTGGCAACACAGCTCCGGGAAGGTGGGAGCGGACTGGGGATAGTCCCCCTTCTCGCCGACGATCAGCTCGCCGTCTCCTATGTAGAGCTTCTTGTTGGAAAAGAAGTGCTTGAGGGTCAGCGCCCGCAGCTCCGGTACGGACACCTTGCCCTCGTACATCTGGTACGCCTCCGTCTCCAGGACGGCGCGCTCCATGTAGATATGGGGCTGGGTCTCGACGCTCAGCTTCCTGAGCTTCCTGATCCGTTCGTTCATGCCCCGCTCCTGACGTTCCGCCATTGTCTTAACCTCCTATTTCAGTGTTTGAAAAACCGTTTTGCAGGAAAGCCTCCCTGGACCGCTCCAGCCACGCCTCGTCCGGGACGCTCATCCCGGCCTCGTCGTAGGCCCGGCCCAGCTTTCCATATTTGCTGCTGCCTGTGCTGTGGTATTTCAGCAGATTGACCCGGTATATGCGGATATTCTCCCGTTTCAGAAACGCGATCACCTCCTGGATATGCCGGTCGAAGGCGTTCACACCCTCAATCAGGGGAAGCCGGACGTTGATCCGCCCGCCGTCCGCGCTGAGCCGCTTCAGGTTCTCCAGGATCAGCCGGTTGTCCACGCCGGTATACCGCTCATGCTCCCCGGGGTCCATCAGCTTGATATCATATAAAAAGGTGTCCGCGTAGGGCAGGACCCGCTGGAACCGCTCATAGGAGACGTGTCCGCAGGTATCGACATCCACGCTGATCCCCTTTTCATACAGCCGCTGCGCCAGCCCGGCGATATAGTCCATATCCTGGGCCAGGACCTCGCCGCCGGAGAGCGTCACGCCGCCGCCGGACTGGTCGTAGAACATCCGGTCCTTCTCCAGCTCCCGAACCAGCTCCCCCAGCTCATAGGGCCGCCCCGCCCACTCCCGGGCGTCGTGAACGCAGGCGTCCACGCACGCGCCACAGGTCCGGCAGGCATCCCGGTCCAGCGGCAGGGCCGCCCCGTGGGGACATGCCCCGGCGCACGCGCCGCATCCCGCGCACCGGTCCTGATGGAACATCAGCTCCCGCTGGTACCGTTGGCTCTCCGGATTGTGGCACCAGCGGCAGGACAGAGGACAACCCTTGAAGAACACCGTCGTGCGGATGCCAGCCCCGTCGTGGATCGCGTATTTCTGGATATTGAGGACCAGCGGCCTGTTCATCCGGTCCGCCCCCTTTCTTTTTCACGCTGGTGAATTCTTTTTCGTTTCTGCCGTTTTTATCATTGTACTGTATCCCCTTCCCCTGTGTCAACAATAAAATCTGACAGTTTTTTTTTATTACTTCCGAACTGAAAGGCCGGAAGTAATATGTGCCGCATTTTGCGGTTGCCGCCGCAAGCGGCGGCGAGCAAAATAGCTTAAATCAAATATATTATTTCCGGATTTTAATTCGGAAATAATATATGGCAGCATTCCGGCGGAACGGCGCTATTGGCAGCGTGCATATGCCCGTCGGTGCGCGGACGGATACCCGCCCCTACGCGGATTCTGCCGTTCTGGAAATTGTGCGTCTTGAAATTGATTTCCCTGGGGATTTGTCCTCTCCTCGTTGACAGAACCGGATCAATCCGGTATAATGGCCTTGAAAAAATCTCCAACGGAGGGACTACATGGATCATAACCAGACCATCGGCGCAAGGATCAAGGCCCTGCGCACTGAAAAGCGTTATACACTGAAGGCGCTCAGCGATATGACCGGGCTGTCCGTAGGCTTCCTGTCCCAGACGGAGCGGGGAATCTCCTCCATCGCGGTGGACTCCCTTTCCAAGGTGGCCTCCTGTCTGGAGGTGCCTCTCTCCACCTTTTTTTCTGACCAGATGCAGGACACCTCGGACCCAGTGGTCCATGGGTTCAGCGCCCACCGGTCCATGGTCGGCCCCCAGATTATCGAATGCGTCCTGAGCCAGAACATGATGGATTTCGACTTCCTCCCCAAGCTCTTTCAGCTGATGCCCTACAGCGATATGGATGGGCTGAAGCCTGAAATGTGCATCCACTCCGGAGAGGAGTTCGTCTATGTCCTCACCGGCATCGTCACGCTGTGGCTGGAGGACGCGCGGTACACCCTGTATCCCGGCGACAGCATCCAGATTCACTCCAACCAACCCCACAACTGGGCCAACAACACCAACAAGGCAGCCGAGCTGCTGTCCATCAACTATCCCAATCCCTTCCGCTCCGACGGCGGGGACGCCTGACGCCTCCCTCCGCCAGGCGGACGGTGAAACCGCATTCACATGCGTGAAACCGGCTGCCCGCGCGGGCGGCGCCGCAGCGTCAGATCCGTTCGGCTGAATGTTTTTCCGAATTTTTCATGTGGGAATAATGCAGCCGCTCCCTCCACGGAAGGCAGTCCCTGTTTCCTGTGGAGAGAGCTTGCTGCTTACAAACCGTTATTTTTTGGACATGTAGTCCTCAATGTCTTCAATGCTCCTGGGCGTCACGGCAGACAGGCACTCGCAGCCATCCTCCGTAATCAGGCAGTTGTCCTCCAGACGGAAACCGACGCCCCACTCCTCATGGTAGATGCCCACGTCCACGCAGAACACCATGCCCGGCTCCAGGAGCCTGCGGCCATGATCCACCTCCACCAGGTCGTGGACGTCGTAGCCCACATGGTGGGCGCCGCCGTGCCAGATGTAGGTGCCCACGTCCTCGAACCTGCCGCACACGTCGGCGTCATGCAGCTGCTCGAAGTTGAAGCGGCGGATCTCCTGGTCCACATGGGACATGGGAAGGCCCGGCTTCAGGGTCTGGAACATGTGCTGGGAGGTGTTGTAGGCGCAGGTATAGAGCAGCTTTTGCCGCTCGCTGAACCGTCCGTTCAGCGGCCAGCCCCGGGACACGTCGTTGATCTCTCCGTCCCAGCAGGCGCCCACGTCGTTGAGCACCATGTCCCCGTCATGGGCCTGCCCCTGATACCCATAGTAGTGGATACAGAAGTTGTTCGCCCCCGCCGAGATGATGGAGGGGAATCCAGGCGCGAGCACGCCCCGCTGGGCCAGGGCGTAGTCAAACTCCGCCTTGAGCTGATACTCGTAGATGCCATCGTGAGCGGCCCGCATCATGGCCTTGATGCCCTCGGCGGTGATGGTCTCGGCGTAGCGCATGGCGTCCAGCTCGCAGGGCTTCTTGATGGTGCGCTGGTTGGCGATAAGGCCGTGGACGTTCTCCAACCGGACGAAGGGGTAGTTCTTGCGCAGCCATGCGGCCAGCCGGTACGCTTGACGGACGGGCTGCTCGTCGATACGCCTTCTGTCAAAGTCCAGGCAGACGGTGGTCAGGCCGTCTGCAATCAGGCCCTCCAGGTAGGGCACGAATCCGGTGTTATGCCGGAAATCCGCCACAGCGGAGCGGGCTTCCGCCTCCTCCGGGCGCAGGCGGCGGCCGTTCCAGCGCTCCAGCAGGGCGTCCGGGGGCAGCATGAACAGCGTCTCGCTGACGCTGCCGGAGCCCTTGACCGCCGTCAGGACGCTGTCCGCCTGCTCGACGCCTGTGTAGTAGGCAAAGGAGCGGTCAGCGAAGAAGGGGTAGTCCTCATCCCCTGTTTTGCGCGGCGCATGGCCGCTGAACAGGAGGAGCAGGCTGTTCTGGGGCAGGAGGCTGTAGAGTTCCTGCCGGTTCTGCTGATGAAATGCTTTTTCCATTATGTAGTTGCCTCCATTCAGTCAAAATTGATTCAGGACCTGTAGCCGGTCTTCCATACTGGAAGCGCGGCAATATTTTTGTTGACATTCGGTCTGTTTTTCATTATAATGAATTTTATCCTGGGAGTCAACAGAAAATGCCAGAAAATTTTTTGCCGTATTTCACATCTGTGAATGTTCCGGCCGTGGAACGGAAAGAGGCAGCGATCCGCTCCCCGGACCGGCGGGAGCGGGGAACAGTTATGAGTACAATGGGACAGGCAGGCCGCGAAGCGCTATGGGATCTGGGTAAGCAGGATCTGATCGAGCGCATTTTTGTGGACAGCGCCCAGCCTGTGGAGCCGCTGGTCAGGGCGCTGTACGGGCCGGAGGAGGGAGACCCCCTCTCCTTTGGCGCGGCGGGCCTGTATGGGCGGACCTGGGACAGTCTGGACCGGGAGATGCTTTTCGATGCGTTTCCCGACATCTTTTTCCATATTGCGCTGCCGGAGCTGACGCTCATGCTGATCCAGGCGGAGGCGGACTGCCGGGAGACGGCGGAGGGGATTGCGGGCTGGCTGCGGCAGCGCGGCCTGACGGCTAATGTGGCATACCTGCCCGGAAGGAGCCGCCTGACGGAGGCCCGGCAGGTCCGGGCTGCATTCGAGTCTGCGGCGGCGGATATGTTCTTCCGCGGCCCGGCGGAGTGCCTGCCCCTGGAGCCGCTTATCCAAGCTCGAAAGGCAGCGGAGCCGCGCGAAGAGGAGCTGCGGCAGCTCCGGCAGGATCTGGCCGCCTGTCTGGTCAGAGGTGAGGGAGGCTGCGTCCACGAAAAGCTGGAGAAGTATTTCCGCATCAGCGCTCAGGGAAGTCCCTCGCGGTTCCGGGAATATTGTGCGGGACTGTATTTCCGGGTCAGCGAGGAGCTGACAGGATGGGACGAAATGGGGGCCGCGTGCCGCGGGAAGCTGCTCAGGTCCGGGAAAACGGTCTTTCAGCTGATGGAGGAGGCGAACTGCGCGGAGGAGGCCAAGGCGCATATGTCCTGGTACATGGACCGGCTGCTGGAGTGGTACCGTCCATTGCGGGAGACCACCGGCCGCCGGGTCACGGCCTTTGTGGAGGAGTATATCCGGAATCACTACATGGAGCCGGTCGCCATAGAGGAGATTGCCGCCAGGGTCGGGCTCTCCGCCAACTATGTGCGGAGCATCTTCAAAAACAGCCGTGGGCAGACCATCCAGAGCTACCTGTCGGAATACCGGCTGGAAATGGCCTGCCAGCTGCTCCGGAACACGCCGGTCACGGTCAGCAAGGCCGGACAGATGGTGGGGTACAACAATGTATCCTATTTCTGCGCCTCCTTCCAGAAACGGTATGGGAAAACACCCAGCGAGTGGCGCAGGGATCTGTAGGAGCTGTTCCTGTCACCCTGTCATGTGTTGGGCTTCGCCCAAACCCAGCAAGGGCTTTGCCCCTGCACCCCACCGCCCTTTGAAAAGGGCGGCCCTGAACTTTATTTTTTGATGGAAAACCTGACCCTGAATATTATTGTGGAAACGGCGCGGCCAGACCACATTAATATAATGTAAGTGTATTCCGTGTCCGGTGGAAACGCCGGAATCATTCATTCATTCAAAAACGGAGGAAAAAGCTATGCCTAACGCGTATTTCACCATCAAGCGGCCCGAGAACGACCCCTTTAAGGGATATCTGCCTGGCAGCGCCGAGCGCGCTGAGCTGAAAGAGGAGCTGGCCAAGCAGGCCGGTCAGGTAGTCAGGATCCCCCTCATCATTGGCGGCAAGGAGGTCTGGACTGATGAAACCATCACCGTCACCATGCCCCATGACCACCAGCACGTCATCGCTGAGTGCTGCATGGCCGGCGAGAAGG
The DNA here is from genome assembly GCA_022800525.1 of Oscillospiraceae bacterium. GTDB lineage: Bacteria > Bacillota > Clostridia > Oscillospirales > Oscillospiraceae > Pelethomonas. The sequence goes on along the minus strand of JAAWQM010000001.1, from coordinate 34,727 downwards.
AGCTGAAGCAGGCCATCGACGCCGCCCTGGCCGCCAAGGACGCATGGGAGGCCATGCCCTGGGAGCACCGCTCCGCCATCTTCCTGAAGGCCGCCGACATGATTACCGGGCCCTACCGCAAGGTGCTCAACGCCTCCACCATGCTGGGCCAGTCCAAGACCGTGTTCCAGGCGGAGATTGACATTGCGGAGCTGGCGGACTTCCTCCGCTTCGGCGTGTGGGGGGCGCAGGAGATCTTCAAGGAGCAGCCCTCCAGTGTGGACGGCATCTGGAACCGCCAGGATTACCGCCCCTTGGACGGCTTCATCTGCGCCATCTCCCCCTTTAACTTCACCTCCATCGGCGGCAACCTGCCCACCGCGCCCGCCATTGTGGGCAACGTGGCCCTGTGGAAGCCCTCCCGCACCGCGGTTCTGTCCAACTACTACTATATGAAGCTGCTCCAGTGGTGCGGCCTGCCCGCCGGGGTCATCAACTTCGTTCCCTGCACCGGCGGCGACATGTCCAAGCACGTCATCAGCCACCCGAAGATGGCGGGCTTCCACTTTACCGGCTCCACCGCCGTGTTCCAGAGCGTGTGGAAGCAGGTGGGCGAGAACATCGCTTCTTACGCCAACTATCCCCGTCTGGTGGGCGAGACCGGCGGCAAGGACTTCATCTTCGCCCACAACACCGCCGACGTTGAGCCGCTGGCGGCGGCTATTGTCCGGGGTTCCTTCGAGTTCCAGGGGCAGAAGTGCTCCGCCTGCTCCCGCGCTTTCATCCCTGAAAGCATCTGGCCCCAGGTGGAGGATCTGCTGAAGAAACACACCGCCGGGCTGAAGGTAGGCGATGTGCAGGAGTTCGACACCTTCATGGCCGCCGTCATTGACAAGGCGTCCTTCGAGACCTGCAAGGGCTATATCGACCGGGCCGCCGCCTCCGATGAGTGCGAGTTCGTGGCGGGCGGCACTTACGATGACAGCAAGGGCTGGTTCGTGCAGCCCACCATTATTCGCTGCAAGACGCCCACCTATGAGTCCATGGTGAAGGAGATCTTCGGGCCCATCGTCTCCATCTACGTCTATCCCGACGACAAGCTGGACGAAACTCTGGCTGTCTGCGACAGCGCGTCCCCCTACGCCCTCACCGGCGCGATCTTCGCCCAGGACCGCGAGGTCATTGTGAAGATGGAGCGGGCCCTGCGCAATGCCTCCGGCAACTTCTATATCAACGACAAGTGTACCGGCGCCATCGTGGGCCAGCAGCCCTTCGGCGGCGCGCGGGCCTCCGGCACCAACGACAAGGCGGGCACCACCCTGAACATGGTCCGCTGGGTCAGCGCGCACACGGTCAAGGAGGCGTTCTGCCCCTCCCCGGCGATTGCTTATCCCTATATGTCCGAGAAATAGCCGCTTTAAATGATGCAGCAGCGAACCCGCAGGAAAATCGTTGATTTTCCTGCGGGTTCCTGTTTTCTGCGCTTCTGCATATAAATCATTGGTGAATTGGATTACATCTTTAAGAAGTTCTTATATGCCGGTATTCAGTTCCATGTCCGCCCGAATTTTCAATCATGTCCCATTGACACAGACAGGGTATACGGTCCATTGGACTTTATCCATCTTTATTTCGGCTTTTATCATCCTCAACCGTAAATACTTCTTCAATCGCTACACCAAAAACTTTTGCTATATTCCATGCCAAAACTAAAGAAGGGTTATACTTTCCCTTTTCAAGATTTCCGATTGTTTCACGGCGTACACCTACTTTGGAAGCCAATTCCTCCTGCTTCAGATCAAATCTGGCTCGATACTCTTTTATTCTGTTTTTAATCATTTTGTGCATTCAGCCTCTCTCTTATTTCCATAACAAAGGTTGAAAAAGCAAAAACAGCTATCGACACTCCAAATCCTGTCGCTGTTCCAGCGGCTAATGGATTGCTGCTGAGGTTGAAATGTGACAGGATCAAGGTTGCAGTTGTAGTAATCAAGAGATTTGACGCAAACGCAAGGGTAGCGCATTTTCTCATGCTTTCCACAAACATCTCATCAGGATTTACCCAGAAATATTCAAAGAACAGGGCAAATGCAAAGAAACATAGGAACAGGGGTTCATCACCTAATATCCCCCACACCCCTAACAGGGAAAGAAAACCCACACAGCCATACCAATTCTTCATTGTCTTACTCCTTTTCACGTGGTGTATTTCGCTCTTTATATTATAAATATATCACAAACTTTTGAGCAAGTCAATACAAAATAGAAAATTCTATTTCTTCTATTTCGGCTGACTGACAGAACCATGGCAGGCATATCCAGGGGAGATGACAAGTCAAAAGTACATAAACATGAATTGCTTCTATCTGGCGCTAATGTCATTAAGTTGACATTCAAGGAAGATACAACAGGATGTTGCGTGGTAACAGGAGAGGAAGCCGCAACGGCCAACCAGAAAAAGGGCAGCAAAAGCAGACGGAGCCAGCTCCGTCAGAAACAGAGGGGACCAACAAGCGGAAGAGTAGCAGGAGGAAATGCGATTTCCTGATGTTTGTGGTCACGGAGCAGTGCGGCCAGGGCGGGGTGGCAGGAGTTTTCACCGGGGAAGCGGAAGGGGATCAGCTCCGCAGGAAGCGGCTTTTGCCGCTGTTGGACAAAAGCCAAGGCCGACGGCGTTTTTTCACTGTCCTGAAACCGTCCGATCAGTACTTTTCCAATACTGTTTTCGCTCATGGTGAGCAGCAGGTATTGACGGTCTCAAAGCTCAGCGTCCGGGGACGGATGAAATCCCGGCTGCTGGACATATTTCTCGGGATGTTCCCCCATTTTCCGGATCATAGAATGCGGCATCCCCCGCAAAAGCTTCGGCGTTTGGTCTCATGACCACAGACCCAGTATGCGGAAAACGCCCTCCTGCGGCTATAATGAATCCCTAGAGCCATTGCGGCTCTAGGGATTACCATTGGAGCAGGGTACGGGAATCGAACCCGCCTCCTCGGCTTGGGAAGCCGATGTACTACCGATGTACTAACCCTGCATTTCCGAACGAGCTTATTATAGCAGACTTTTTCTCCAAATGCAAGGCCAAATTTGGAGAAAATTAATTTGGGCAAAAACCGGCGGCGGGGGCAGAGGCCCCCGCCGGTCATCTCACTGCTTCGCCGCCCTGATAAACTCCCTGAACAGGGGGTGCGCCCGGTTGGGTCTGCTCTTCAGCTCCGGGTGAAACTGCACCCCCACAAACCAAGGATGCTCCGGCAGCTCCACGATCTCTACCAGCCGTCCGTCCGGCGACTGCCCTGTCAGGGCCAGCCCCGCCTCCGTCAGCGCCTGCCGGAAATCATTGTTGAACTCATACCGGTGACGGTGCCGCTCATTGACCGCCTCCTGCCCATAGGCCGTCAGGGCGCGGCTCCCTGCCGCCAGCGCACACGGATAGCTCCCCAGACGCATCGTGCCGCCCTTCTCGGTCACATCCACCTGATCCGGCATCAGGCCGATCACCGGATACTTCGTATCGGGGTCCAGCTCGCTGGAGTGCGCCCCGGGCATACCCGCCGCGTTCCGGGCGAACTCTACCACCGCCATCTGCATTCCCAGGCAGATGCCCAGGAAAGGAATTTTGTTCTCCCTGGCGTACCGGACAGCGGATATCTTGCCCTCTACGCCCCGACTGCCAAAACCGCCGGGGACCAGGACGCCGTTACAGCCGCCCAGCAGGGAGGCGGCGTTTTCGTCCGTCACCGACTCGCTGTCGATCCAGCGGATGTCCACCTTCACGCCATTCTCAATGCCCCCGTGGGTCAGGGCTTCCACCACAGACAAGTACGCGTCATGCAGCGCCACATATTTGCCCACCAGAGCGATTTCCACTGTACCCGCCGGATGCTTGGCCCTGTGGACCATTGTCGCCCACTCCGTCAGATCCGGCATGTGGCAGATCAGTCCCAGCCGGCGGACCACCACGTCCGCCAGCCCCTCCCGCTCCAGCATCAGCGGCACCTCATACAGCAGATCCGCCGTCAGATTCGGGATGGCGTGCTCCACCGGAATATTGCAGAACAGAGATATCTTCTCCAGAATATCCTTGGGCACCGGCTCGTCGCAGCGGCACATGATAACATCCGGCTGGATGCCCAGGCTCAGCAGTTCCTTGGCGGAGTGCTGGGTGGGTTTGGATTTCAGTTCCCCAGTACCAGGGATGGCAACAATCAGAGAGACATGGATAAACATGACGCTGTGCCGTCCCCGTTCCGCCGCCACCTGGCGGATGGACTCCAGAAAGGGCTGGCTCTCAATATCGCCCACCGTGCCGCCGATTTCCACAATGGCGACGTCCGTATCCGGCGTGTCCAACTGGTAGATACGCCGCTTGATCTCCCCGGTGATATGGGGGATAATCTGCACGGTACCGCCCAGATAGTCTCCCCGCCGCTCCCGGTTCAGCACGTCCCAGTATACCTTGCCGGAGGACACGGAGGAATTCACGTCCAGGTTCTCGTCAATGAACCGCTCGTAGTGCCCCAGGTCCAGGTCGGTCTCCGCGCCGTCGTCGGTGACGAAAACCTCGCCGTGCTGATAGGGGTTCATGGTACCGGGGTCCACGTTGAGGTAGGGGTCCAGCTTCTGGACCTTTACCCGCAGCCCCCTCTGCTTCAGCAGCCGTCCCAGGGATGCCGCCGTGATGCCCTTACCCAAGCCGGACACCACGCCGCCGGTAACAAAAATATACTTGACGGACACAATAACCCTCCTTGTTTCTGGCAGGAAAACGCGCTCCCGCCTATAAAATCAAGACTTTATCATACGCCTGCCGGGAAGAAATGTCAACCGGGATTTTGACAAATTCTCCCCTTTCCTGCATCGCATACGCAGGCTGCGGTTTCGCCAGAGAATTTCCGCATATTTTCAAGAATCAGAGCAAACCAGATGTATCGATTCAGAAGAATCCCGCAGCAGAACGCTCCTCATTGATGGCTCTGTCCCATTAACAGGGCCGCAGCCGGAGTTGGAATATTACCAGACCCCCAGATCAGATGCCCGAAGGACTTTTCGTTCATGGGCAGCGCAGCTCTTCATGTGCAGGCGTGTCCGGGAATCCCCCGCCGAGGTCATGCCGGAGGCATCACCGAGAAGGGAGTCCAGAACCGTAGGTTCTGGTGTGCTTTTGGTTACTTTTGTCACAGGACAAAAGTAACCGCAGGTCCGGGCTGCGCAAGCCCGGGGTATCGAATAGAACCGGCTTCCCCCTGCCCCGGAGTGGCAGAGAAACCAAAAAAGGTACGCCCGGGCGGACCCCGGGCGTATCAGATCACATATGTTTGACGCGATCCTTCTCCTCCGCAGCTTTGGCATCGTTCCAGTGGCTCATGTCGCCCACCAGATAGCCGGTGATCCGGCGAATCCGGCTGAAGGGCCGGGAAGCCAGATGATACCGCAAATCCACATAATCCCCATCCACATGGATGTCCAGAGCCTGGACCGTCCCAATAGCATACTTCTGGTTGGCGCGCTCAATGTACGCTTCCTTCTCCCGATCACTGATGGCGCCGCCGGTCACATTTACCTGCATCATACCTGATTATCCTCTTCTCTTCCGTAAATTCTAAAAGCAGCCCAGACAGAGCTTTACTTTTCTTTGGCTTTAGTATATCATAGAATGCGGAAAGCACATGTTGCATCTGCAACGATTTCGAAATTTTTCTATATTTTGTGTTTGTCAGAGGAAGAAAAGCACAAGATATGGCGGACACGGAGGGGAGGCCCCATGAATTACAGTGATCTGGAAATCTTTCACGACATCTCCGACGAGGATGTCGACGCCATGATCCAATGCTTCCGAATGCGCAGGGCCCGGTTTGAGGCCGGACGCACCATCTGCGTCTACGGCGAATGCCGGGGGGAGGTGGGCGTCCTGCTGCGGGGCAGGGCCGAGCTGGTCCGCTTCGACCAGGAGGGCAAACGGACCATCCTGGAACAGCTGGAGAGCGGAGGCGTATTCGGTGAGGAGCTGACCTTCGTCCCCGCCCTGGGGGACTGTGTGGAGGTCGTCAGCGGCGGGGACTGCGAGGTTCTTTTTATGGAGTACGCCCACATCATGAAGCGCTGCGAGAAGGCCTGCGCCCACCACAGCAAGCTGGTCCGGAACATGTTCCGCCTGGTGGCGGAGCAGGTCCGGCGGCTCAGCTGCCGGGTAGAGGTCCTCAGCCGCAGAAGCATTCGGGAAAAGCTCCAGTGCTATTTCCGCCTGTGCCGCCTGGAGGCGGACTCGGATGTCTTTCAGATCCCCTTTACCCTCAGCGCCCTGGCCGACTACATCAGCGCCGACCGCAGCGCCATGATGCGGGAGCTGAAGAAGATGAGGGAGGAGGGGCTGGTTGCGATCGAAGGACGGCGGGTGAAGCTCCGGGAACCGCTGTAAAGGCGGGCCTCCTTGCCCGCCCCTACAAAATATTCTTGATGCTGGCCTGCTGGGTCTCCGCCAGCAGCCCGAGCTGCTGCATCAGCTGGGCCAGGAGCTGGTGGAAGTCCGCGCCGTCCTCCTCCCGGCACACGGCGAACACCCCGGCGAACAGGTCCTCCGCCTTGTCCAGCTCCTCGTGGTCCATAATGATGTGGAAGAAGGTCTGGCTGCTCTCCCAATCCTGATATATCTGATTCATCCGGTCCAGGGCGGAATTCCAGTTTTCCAGACTGCCCTCCTGCTCCGCCTGCTCCAGCAGGGCGTTCCAGTGGTCCGTGCGCAGCTCCACGTACCGCCCCGCCCACAGGGAGAAGCCCAGAATCACGGCCAGAACGCCTACAGGGACATAAAAATTTTTCACGCCGTCCGCTCCTCCTTTGCCACGCAGGTTACCGTCCCCGCCTCGTCCACCGTCAGCAGGAACACCTGCCGGTGAGAGGTCAGACGGCGCTGGGTCAGCTGCTTGTCCAGCCAGGTCTGGTCGTAGCCGCTGGCCGCCAGATTCTCCGACATGATCCGCCCGTCGTTGATGAGCAGAATGGGCAGCGTCACGTCGTCCGGCACGTTCATCGCTGAAACCTTGGGCGTGACAGGGCTGTCCTTGGTGTAGGGCAGCACGGACACCTGGCCGCTGGTCTCCAGGATGGCGTATTTCACGGCGGACATGTCGCTGTAGCCCTGGCTGCGCAGCTCCTCCAGCAGCTCGTCCACAGTGATGCGGTTGCGGGCCATGTTCTGCTGCATGATCTTGCCGTCCCGGATGATGACCGCGGGGCACCCGCAGACCAGCTTGCGGAAGCGGATGGACTTCAGGCTGAAGAAGCTCAGCAGCATGGACAGGCACAGCAGGGTTACAATGGGGAACACGCCGTTGACCAGCGGGATGCCGAAATCCTGCATGGGCACGGCGGCCAGATCGGAGATGATGAGGGTCAGCACCAGCTCGCTGGGCTCCAGCTCGCCGATCTGCCGTTTCCCCATCATACGCAGACCCACCATCAGGAGAAAATATAGGATGATCGTGCGGAAAAACGCGGTGGTCATAGACAGACTCCGCCCCCTTTCTTTCGTTGACTCAGTATTTGTTGGCGGGGCGGGTTTTATGCGCAGGAAAAACCGGAACAAAGGAGATGCAGATCATGAAAAAGCTGCTGCTGCTCACCGGCGACATCGCGGCGGGCAAATCCACCTTTTCAAGGATGCTGTCAGAGCGGTATCACACAGCTGCCTTCCAAAAGGACTCCATCAAGGAGGTCCTGGCGGACCATATCGGATTCAATGGCCGGGAGGAGAACCGGAGGCTTTCCGGCGCGGCGCTGTGAATCATGTATGAGCTGTTCGCCCGTCTGTCGGTCACAGGGCAGAATATCATCCTGGAAGCCAATTTCCATGAGGCGGAGCTGGAAAAGCTCCATGCGCTCGCCAGAGAAAAGGAGTACGATACGCTGACCCTTGTTCTCAGGGGCGACCCCGAGGTTCTTCACCAGAGATACGTCAACCGGATGGAAAAGGAAAACAGGCATCCGGCGCATCTGAGCACAGCAATCCATATCCAGTCGGAGTTTATTCGCGCCGCGGAGTTTATCAGGCGGGAAAGGACGCCGGGCGATGTGATTGAGATTGACGCCACAGATTTTTCCTATCAGGGGGATGAGAAATTGCTGGAGCGGATCGGAGGGTTCCTGTTATGCTGATCGAAACAGAACGGCTGGTGATCCGGGACGTAACGGAGGAGGATGGGCCGGCTTTTGCTGAAATGGCAGCGGACGGCAGCCTGAAAGACATCGGCTTTGACAGGGACTATGGCGAAATGGACCGCCGAGGCCAGGGAACTGGCAGGTCTGGACCGCCCGGACAGAGCGTATCTGGCTTATACGGCTGCGCTGAAGGGAGAAGATACCGCCATCGGTTCTGTGGGCTGTTCCTATTATGAGGATCTCCAGGAAACCGGCATCACATACTTCATTGGCTCGCAGTACCGGAATTGCGGCTATGCGGTGGAGGCCGTCAAAGCCTATTTACAGTATTTTTTCAGCCGCTACCGCAACAGGCCCAGAATCGTTGCGGTCATCCGGGCGGAAAACGTCCCCTCCTGGAAAACGGCGGAGAAAGCGGGCTTCCGGCTGGTTGAAAGGAAACTGTATCAGGATTTGTACGACGAACAGGCGGCGCCGTACCATTTTTATGAATGCCTGCGGCGCTGAAAACAGATGTCCCTTCTACAGCAATTCCCGTGTTGAAACACGGGGAGCTTACCTTTGAAACATGTATAGCTCTACTTGAAAGGTATATCTATCTGTGATATACTGACGCCATCAAAAACCGGAGGGGGCCATCATGGACATACGGGTGCTGCAATATTTCCTGACCGTAGCGCGTGAGGAAACCATATCGGGAGCCGCCGAGGTTCTGCACATGACACAGCCGCCCCTCTCCCGCCAGTTGAAGGAGCTGGAGAATGAGCTGGGAAAGCAGTTGTTCATACGGGGAAAACGGATCAAGCTGACGAAGGATGGAATGCTTCTTCGCAAGCGGGCGGAGGAGATCGTATCCCTGATGGAAAAGACCAGGGCGGAGGTCAGCGCGTCCGGCGAAGCTGTCAGCGGCGATGTCTGCATCGGCGGCGGCGAAACGGAGGGGATGCGCCTGATTGCCCGGACCGTTTCCGCCTTGCAGAAAACACATCCCGGTATCCAGTTCCATTTTTTCAGCGGCGACGGCTACGACGTCACGGAGCGCCTGGACCGGGGACTGATTGATTTCGGGACGATCATCGAACCGATTGACGTCAGCAGATATGATTCCCTGCGGCTTCCACGCCCGGACGTGTGGGGGCTGCTCATGGAAAAGGACGCTCCATTGGCTGAGAAGGAGGCGGTCCGCCCGGAGGATCTGCGGGGCATCCCTCTCATTTCCTCCCGGCAGCTTGCAGGGGAAAACGGCCTGTCCGGCTGGCTGGGCTATAGCTGTGACAAGCTGCGGATTGCAGCCACCGGCAATCTGGTCAATACGCTCTGCCTGCTGGCGGAGGAGGGCGCGGGGTATGTGTTTACCCTGGACGGCGTTGTGGACTTTACCAGCCATTCCCGGCTTTGCTTCCGCCCGCTGGAGCCCCGGATGGAATCGTGGATGTACCTGATCTGGAAAAAATATCAGGTGTTCTCAGCTGCGTCGGAGCTGTTTTTGAGCAGCTTGAAAAAGATGCTTTCCGCAGAAAGCGGAGCGCATCAGCCTCCGGCGCAAAACAGCTTAAATCTCATATAATTTGTTGTCGAAATGTTCATCCGGAAACCAATACTACGGCCCCCGTACAAGCTGTGTTTGTACGGGGGCCGCTTATGGAAATGAGAAGGCAGCAAAAGCATTCCAAGGGCGGAAAATGCCCCCTTGTCCCCACTCAGGCAAGGATATAACGCCCCACCACGCCCAGAATCAGCAGGTGCGCAGGATAGAAGACATAAAAGGCTGCTGCAGGACATTTCATCTCCCGCTTGCCATTGTAAAACGCCAGAGCGATAAACGACATAGGGGCAAGGGGATATTGCAGGCAGCAGATCAGCGCCAGAATCAGCTTAACGGCCCGATGGGAGCGGAAGCAGTAAAACACCGATGTCATAAGTACCATGGGCACAGCGTACTCCGCCCGCAGCAGCAGCGCCCAGAACAGGCCGCACAGCGCCAGAAGAATTTGCAGAATGACCTTGTCCACAGTCTCCCGTTTCTCCACGCCGCGCATAAAGTACAGCATTACCAGACATAGAACAACCCCCAGCATAGGGCTCTGCCTGGAAAAATCCAGAAGCCGTCCTGTCATGGCAAAATCGTAGGCAAGCTCCCCAATCACCGCTGTAACCGCCGCCCGCGCCAGATACCTGCGGTAATTGGCGGTATGCAGCGCCCCCTCCACCAGCAGAAAGGCAAACAGCGGCACCGCCAGTCCCGCCAATGCGTCAACAACGGACGCGGCCCCCACCCAGCCCAGCAGCCGGCGGTCGGCATCCATAGCGGCCATCAAGGTCTCCTGCGTGTAGGTATCCAGCCGGATTACAGCGTTTTTCACAAGGATGGTGTTGGCGGCGGACAGCGCCATCAGCAGAGAGGCGGCGTATTTCAGCCACTGCGCCGGTACCTTCAGCCACCGGCGGGCAAGCCGTTCGCGGAGGCTCTTTTCTCGGATTGTCTCCATAGCCAGACGTCCTTTCCTGCGGGTACATGCGTGAATACAGCTTCTCAGAGCCGTTATCCCTTGACGGCTCCGCTGACGCCCTCGGCATAGTATTTCTGGGTCGCCATGAACAGGGTGGCGATCGGGATGGAGATAATGACCGCCGCCGCCGCGAAGGCGCAGAACCACTGGTCAATATACTCCTTCTCCAGCATCTGGTACATGCCTACCGCCACGGTGTAGTAGTCCTTGCTGGGACCGCACAGCACCTTGGCCAGCATGAAGTCCTTGAAGGGACCGGCAAAGGAGGTCAGCAGGGTGTATACAATAATGGGCTTGCTCAGGGGCATGATAATCCTGGTCAGCACCCGCCAGTTTGTTGCGCCGTCAATACGGGCCGCCTCGTCCAGGGCCGTGGGCACCGTGTCGAAGAAGCCCTTGGCGATATGGTACTCCACCCCCGCGCCGCCGGCGTAGACGCAGATCATGGCTACCCGGAGCATGGGGCCGTCCGTCCAGCCCAGCATACGGATGATGTAGTACACGGCAATCATGGACATGAAGCCGGGAAACAGCTTGATGACCATGGCGGCGCTCATCAGAGGCTTTCTGGCCTTGAACCGCAGGCGGGAGAGGGTATAGGCCACCGACACGACAAAAAAGGTGGAGATCAGGCAGTTCGCCACGGCGATTATCAGCGTGTTTCCCAGCATCTGCGGGAAGTTGAACACGGAGAAGTCGGTAAACAGCTTGATATAGTTGTCCAGAGAGTACACCGTGGGGAAGAAGGTGGAGCTGTAGGACCCCTGAGTACCCCGGAAGCTGGTCATGACGACCCACAAAATGGGGATCAGCCAGATAAAGGCCAGGATAGCCAGCAGCACATGGGCCAGCGCAATCAAAATCCGCCTGCCCAGCGGCTTCTTGTTTTTCCGCGCGGTCATTTCATTGCTCATCGGAAGCCCTCCTCATCCTTGTACGATCCGCTGAACCGGAAGGTCAGCAGGGACACAATGCTCAGCGAGACAAAGGTCATGATGCCGATGACCGCGCCTACGTCGTAGTACCGGTTATCGATGGTCAGCTTGTACAGCCAGGTGATCAGCAGGTCCGTACTGCCCGCCGTGGATTCCACCGCCCGGGGCAGCCCCTGGCTGGTCAGGAAGATCACGTTGAAGTTGTTGATGTTTCCTGTGAAGGTGGTAATGAGGTACGGCGTGGTGACAAACAGCACATAGGGCAGGGTAATCTTGAAGAACATGACCACCGGATTGGCGCCGTCCACCCGGGCGGCCTCATACAGCTCCGGCGGGATGTTCTGCAAAATGCCTGTCATTTGCAGCAGCACATAGGGTACGCCTACCCAGATGTTAATGAGAATGACGGCAGTTCTGGCCCATGTGGTGTCCGTGAAGAAGGGCAGAGGCGAACTGATGGCGCCCATGTTCTGCAGCAGCACGTTCACCGCGCCGGTGGGCTGAAGCATCTGGCGGATAATCAGCAGCGTGACGAAATGGGGTACGGCCACGGTCAGCACAAAGCAGAAGCGCCAGAACTTCTTGCCCCGGATCTCCTTCCAGTTAATGAACAGGGTGAGGATCAGACCGATAAAGTAGTTGGAGAAGGTGGCGATAATGGCCCAGCACAGCGTCCAGCCCAGCACCGGCCAGAAGGTCTTGCCCAGATCGCCGCTCAGGTTGAGCATACGCTGGAAGTTATCCACGCCCACCCAGTCGAACAGCACCAGCTTGTCGTTGAGAACGCTGTAGTTGGTAAAAGCCATGCTGGTCATAAAGAGCAGCGGAAGGACGGTGAAGGCCAGGATGCCCAAAAGGGGGAGAAACAGCAGCGTTCTGTGCAGGTTGGCGTCAAACAGCGCCGCAGCCTCCTGCCGGAAGGTGAGCGCCCGCCCCGCGCGGCGGCGCTCCAGCTCCGCCGCATAGGCGCTGCGCAGGGAAATGCGGATCATCAGTACGCCGCACAGGACAACAGCGAGGGTAATGATGCCGTACAGCAGGATCACAAGAGAGCGGTCGCCGTCCACATACTCATAGAGGCTTCTGGCCTCGTTCCAGATTTTCTGCTGCTCCACGTCGCCCAGGGTGATCAGCTTGCCCAGATTATAGAATCCGGCGTCCGCCATGTAGAAGATAATCGCAGCTTCAATCAGAAGATAACACGCGCCCTTGACAAACTGCCTTCTGACCAGGCAGCCCAGCCCCCAGATGACGGCGGACAGCCGGACCGCCAGGGAACCGCTCTTCAGGGCGTCCAGCGCTGTGATTTCTCTTTCGGGGTATCCTCTTTCTAACATAATTCAGCCCCCTATATCACATTCATACACAGCTGCGCCGTCAGTTCACACCGGAGGTGTTGGAAGCGGCGTGGAAGGCCTCGGTCTTTTCTGCGGCGTTGTCGTGGGTCACGGTGCCGTCCCGCAGCTCGTTGCCCATGCTCTCCGCGGGAGTCCAGAAGAAGGACATCTCCGTGAAGGAGCCGCGCGGCACGGCAATCTCGCTGACAGTGGCGGAATCCACCCGGCAGATGACATCGTTCTGCACCTCATCCACCAGCGCGTTCTCACAGGGGACGTAGCCTCTGGTCTCATAGTGGTACTTCTGAGAGTCATACCCGGCCAGATACAGCGCCAGATTCAGGGAGACCTCGGGATACTGGGTGCTGGACTTGACGCCCATCGCCTTGGAGGAGGTGAAGGGGCGGATCTGGGTATCCGTACCATTGATCTTCACTGTGGGGAGCATGGCGACGCCGTAGTTCTCGCCCAGGGCCTCCTCGGTCTGCGCGGCCTGCCAGGTGCCGCAGACATACGCGCTGCAGTTGCCCTCGCGCATCATTGCGATGGCGTCAGAGGGGCTGGCGACGATGAAGTTGGGATTCGCCACCAGATCCACCAGTGTGTTGGTCACAGCCACGGCGCTCTCGTCATTCAGCGTAACGCCCGCTTCACGGTCGGCCCCGTCAGGGCCGAAGAAGGCGCCCTCATTGGCAGCCAGATAGAAAGCGGCGAGGTAATAGCCGTCGTTGAGCGGATAGGCCACCTTTCCCTTCTCCAGCATGGTGTCCAGGCTCTTCACGTCCTCCTCGGAATAGACGCTCTTGTCATAGTACATGAAGTATGTATTTGTGGTGATGGGAACGCCGAACAGTCCGCCCTCATAGTAGAGGGTGTCCACCAGGGACTTGGGGTAATTCTCCTGGACAGCCTGCATGTAGGAGCCGCCCCACTCGGTGATGGCGTTGGCCTGGCAGAGGTTCTCCAGACCGGTGGAGCTGAAGACGAACACGTCGGCAGCCTTGTCTACATCCTGCGGCACCAGACTCTTGGCCTCGGACTCTGTGCATACGCCATACTCGAAGGTGATGTCCCACTCGGGATGCAGCTCATTGAACTGGTCGCACATGGTCACGAGCCAGGCGCCCAGGTCGGGGTTCTGGTCCTCGGAGGGACTCCAGACGGTGAGGCTGACCTTTTCCGGCTCTGCGCCGGGGCTTTGAGGCTGGCCGTCAGAGGCGGAGGGCTGAGTCGGGCCGTCGCCAGCAGGTGGATTGTTGTTGCCGCCGCAGGCAGACAGCAGACCAAGCGTCATGCAGCAGGCCAGCAGCAGGGCTAACGTCTTCTTTTTCATGTTTGTCTTCTCCTCTTTTCTGTTTTGTGTCAGCGAAACAATATATCGTCTGTTTCGCTTTTACACGAGTAAGTATAGCACTGGTTGTTTCCGGTGTCAACCTGATTTTTTGTGAATTATCTATAATTTTTGAAATTGTTTTTATTGACATCGGGTTTGCGTGTGGCTATAATAGCATGTATCTGCTGATATGTTTCTTTTCTGTTTCTTTCCTGTTTCGTGACTCTTATGAGCCGGGCCTTCCGGCAGAAGGGAGAATGTAATGAAGGCAAACTACCACACGCACACACAGCGCTGTCTCCACGCTCAGGGGACCGAGCGTGAATACATATTGGAGGCGATCAAAGCCGGCGTCTCCGTTCTGGGCTTTTCTGACCACGCCCCCTTTCCTGACCACGACTTCGGCCTGCGGATGCCCTATGGTGAACTGCAGGACTACATCACCGCCATTGACCGGTTGACCCAGGAATATATTTCTGATATAATCCTTTATAAAGGTCTTGAAATCGAGTATATGCCCAAATATCAGTCCTATTATGAGGAGCTTCTTGTGAAGGAGAAGCTGGATTACCTGCTCCTGGGGGAACACTTTTATCTGGACGCCCACGGAGAGCTGCGCAACATCTATTTCGCGCGGAGCACGGAGGACTACCTGGACTATGCCAGAGCGGTGGGGGCGGCGGTGGAAACCGGCTGCTTCCGGATTGTGGCTCATCCGGATATCTTCACCCTCGGAAAATTTCCATGGGACCGGAACTGCGACAGGGCCTCAGAGCTCATTATTGACGCCGCCGTGCGTACCGGCGTCATCCTGGAGTTCAACGCCAATGGCCTGCGCCGGGGGATTCATGATTATCCCGACGGCCCGCGCCTGATGTATCCCCATCAGAAGTTCTGGGAAAAGGCGGCGAAAGCCGGCGTTCCGGTTGTCATCGGTTCTGACTGCCATGAACCCGCGCAGGTCTGGGATAGCTGTATGCCCGCCGCCAGGGAGATGCTTCAGGATTGGGGAATTACTCCCCTGGAGATCGTCGAGGGACTGGGGATCAAAAAAGGTTGATGGTGAACGGTCATGAATATCAGGGATATTGCTAGGATAGCGAAGGTCACCCCGGGCACAGTGTCCAAGGTTCTTAATAACTACCCGGAGATCAGCGAATCCACCCGGCAGCACGTCATGCAGGTGATTGAGGCAAATCAGTACGATCCCGCCGCCAATCTGCGCGGCGGGAGGTCCTCTCCCGCCAACACGCGGGTTGGCATTTTTCTTGAAAGTGTGTTCAACCCACTTTACTCCTATATGGAGCACATTTTTTCGCGGCACGTCTACAACGCCGGATATACGATTTTCGCCTTCCATGACAACTTCTACCGGCAGGACAAGTGGGAAAAGTTCCAGGAGCTGGCCTCTTACGCCTCCACAAACAAGCTCACAGCCCTTATCTACGTCGGCGGCAATTTTGAGGATTTGTCCGCGGATCAGATGGACACGCTGGGATGTCCGGCGATCTTTGTCAATACGGTCCTCCCTCTGCCCGCGGAGAATGCCCGCTACTCCAGCGTCCAGGTCAACCACTACGACGCCGCCTCCGCGCAGATGAGCTACCTGATCCGGCAGGGGCACAAAAAAATCTGCACCGTGATTTCCTCCCATATGGACAACAGCGTTTACGGAGTCCGCGCCGAAGCTTACCGGGCCGTACTGCGCAAGCATGAGCTGGAGGACTGCCTGAACGCCTTCCTGCAAAGCGATTATGATGGGAAGAAGGCATATCTGGCGGTGTCGGAGTATCTGGCCAGTCATCCGGACACGACGGCGGTGTGCAGCGTGACGGATTATATCGCGCCCGGCATCCTCCGCGCCATCCACGATGCCGGCAGGACGCCGGGGAAGGACGTAGCGGTTATCAGCTTTGACGGCACAGGCGGGGTGGAGCACTGTATCCCATCCGTGACCACCTTTGAGCAGCCGCGGGAGGATATGGTGGAATTTGTTTCCGACCTGCTGTTTGATCTGATTGGCGGGAAGCGGAAACACCAGCATATCATTTTTCAGGCGAAGTTTATCAAAGGAGAATCCTGCTGACACAAATTTCTTCCAACACAGCATTGTACTCAAAACAGCATCTCCGCCGGACGATGGCGTTCTTCCGGCGGAGATGTATAGGGTGGGCGGCAGAAAAATTATTGACAAACGATAATTTTTGCGTTATACTGATTATTGTAAAACAATAATTCCGGAAAGAGGTATCCACCATGAAGAAAATGCACCTCCCCGCCGGGACGGCGGGTATGATCCTCCTTGTCTGCCTGCCGGCGCTGCTGCCGGCAAGCGCCCTCACCTGGCTGGGGGAACAGCTGCGCTCCTGGTCCCTGTCCAGCCCGGGAGGCAACGCCGCCGCCTGGGCGGTGGTATTGGCCCTGACTGCCCTCCCATCGCTGGGACTGCTGTGGCGGCCCCGGTGCAAGTGGGACTGGCTGCTGCCGCTGATGGCGGCGGAAATCTTCGCCGGATTATACCTGCTGGTGAACCCCACGCTGGTATCCGCCGAGTATCCAGCCGGACAAATGATCGCTCTCGCGGTGGGCGGAAGCCTCTGCGCCACATTGCTGGCCTGGGCCATCCTCCGCTGGATGATGCGCATGGAAAACAGCCCCTCCCTGGGGCAGACCCTGGAGCGGCTGCTGAAATGTTCGGCGGTAATCCTTGGCTGGCTGGCCGCCTGGAGCCAGGGCGCGGCTGCGCTGGAGAAAATCCACGCCGCCGCCGCAGGCAATACTGCCCCCGGCGTGGTCCTATGGCCTACCAATGCCGCTGTCATCTTTCTTGCCATTGCGGACCTCATCCCCACGCTGCTGGGCTGCGCCATGCTGCTGTGGGGCGGAAAGCTGGCCCGGATGCTGGAAGCTGATCCCTTTGCCGAGGACACAGTTGCCCTGGCGGAACAGCTCAGCCGCCGCTGCGGACAGGTAGCCGCCGCCTCGCTGCTGGTATGCGTCGCGGGAAACCTGGCGCAGATGGCGCTGCTTCCCGTACTGAGGACTATGAATTTCAGCGTGTCCTTCCCCCTGGTCACGGTACTGCTGGCCGTATCGCTGGACCTGCTGTGCCGGTACCTCCGGCGCGCCAAGGCCGTCAGCGATGAAAATGAGAGCATTATTTAGGCAGTCATACTTTTTCTTTGTGAACAAAGAAAAAGTATCAAAAAGAAAAACTTTTTGCCGCGAAACTTTGTTTCGCTCAGGAGTGTGACATGGCCATTACCGTACATCTGGACGAGGCGCTGAAGGCCCGGAACATGACCGGCAAGGAGCTGTGCGCCAAGGTGGGCATCACCGAGGCCAATCTGTCCATCCTCCGCTCCGGCAAGGCCAACGGCGTACGGTTCCATACCATCAACAAAATATGCTACTATCTGGACTGCGGCGTGGGGGACATCCTGCGCTTTGACGGAAGACTGGAGGACAACAATGAGAAGAAGTAAATTCCTTCTGCTGGCTCTTGCCGCGCTGCTGCTGGCAGGCTGCTCCCTGGCGCGGGCGGAAGACCATCCGGAGGCCGGGGACCGCTGGGTGGGGCTCTATGTGGTGCCCACTCAGGGCTATGCCAGCGATTTCTATGACAACCCCAATCTGGAGGAATATGGCTCCACCCAAATGGAGACGGGCAAATTCGGCGTATTGAGTTTTCCACAGGAAGTACTGTTCGCTGTGGAAGACGAGGTCGGGAATTACACCTTCCCCGGGATGGAAAACGGGTACAGCCTGTTCTATATTGAGGGGGAAGATGAGGTGCGCAGCCACTATACCGCCATCATCTCCAACATGGATGAACACGACAACGCGAATACACTCGCGTACACAGACGAGGGTACCTCCATCACCCTCAGCGGCGCAGTCCATTTCGGACCGCCTCTGGGAGCCACGGACTGGGACCCCTATACGGACGGGACCATCTGGCGTTATTATAACGTGTACCAGACGGCGGACGGGCGCGTCTATCTCAATGGCTACGGCGATTCCACCAACGGCCCCATGTCCAAGACCCAGACGGAAACCCGTACCAGACACGAAAACGGCAAGACCGTCCAGGATGAAACGGTTTCTGTGACGGTGGCTATCAAGACAGTCCCCCGGCTGGACCGGCTGGTGGTAACCCAGTTTGACAGCTCCAATCAGATTGTCCAATCCGAGGACCTGCCTCTCCAGAACGACCGCACAGAGGTCTATTGCCAGCCAGAAACCGCTTGGCTGCTGGTGGAGGAGACCAGCCTGGACGGCACGGAACGCGCCGTCTACAGCGTCCCGGAAGGGGAGGACCCCGTCTCCCACAGCTATGTTCTTCTGGACGACAGCGGCTTCGGAAGTCTGGCCCATTTGAATATCTATGGCTGGCTGCCTGTTCAGCCCAGGTAGTTGACGCCCAGGATGACCACGCCCAGTACGACCAGCACCACGCCGGTGGCCCGATTGAGGACCTCCGGCGTGCTCTTGTTCGCGAACCGGGCGGCGATTCTGGCCCACAGCAGGGTAGAGGCAATGCACAGCGCCAGCACCCACCAGTCGCCTACGCCGCCGATGGCGAAGTGGCTGAGGCTCCCGGTGAGGGCGGTGAAGGTCATGATGAACACGCTGGTGCCCACGGCGGTTTTCAGCTCGTAGCCCAGCACGCTGGTCAGGACCAGCAGCATCATCATACCGCCGCCCGCGCCGATGAAGCCGCAGATAAAGCCCACCATGCATCCGCTGATAAGGGACTGGACAACCTGCCGCCGCCGGGAGACGCCCTCCATGGCGGCCTTGGTGGTCATGACGGGCCTGACGATGAACTTCACGCCCAGCAGCAGGGTCATGAACACGGAGAAATTGCCCATTGTGCTGGAGGGCAGCAGGCTGGATACCCAGCTCCCCACCAGCGTGAACGCCAGCACCGCCGCCATCATGACAAGGCCGTTGCGGATATCCAGATTTTTGTTCTTCCCATAGGTGTAGGCGGAGATGGCGCTGGCCAGCACGTCGCTTGCCAGGGCGATGCCAACGGCCTGATAGGTCTCCATGTGCAGGAAGGTGACCAGCATGGGGGTGATGACCGCCGCCGCGCTCATTCCGGCGAAACCGGTCCCAAGCCCCGCGCCCAGCCCGGCGAAAAAGCAGACGAGAAATGTAAGCATAGACAAGTTCCTCTCTTGATATATTGTTCGGTTCAGAACGATTTTGGCTTACTATACCACGTCTGACGCCCGCTGTCAAGCGGCGGAAGGAAAATGCGCGAGGTTCAGCGTCCCCTGCCGCATGGAGCCGGCCGTTTCGGTGGCTGCGCGGCACGGAACTGATTTCTTCAGGAAAAAAGCCAGGGAAATCAATTTTGCAGGGGCGGATGATACGTCAGGTTCCTACAGGGATGATTCTTTCGTCCCGAAATCTGCAGAACGAAAAATTGATTTCCCCGGAAAAAGCAAATTCCCCTTGTCAACAGCCGGAAAACCAGTTAAAATAGGCCCATTAACGGAAAAGAGGACGACACTGTGGACAAAAGATTAGACCGCATCCTGCCTGGGGTGCAAAAGCCCGCCCGCTATGTGGGCGGCGAATACAACGCCGTCATGAAGGACAAACGCGAAGTGGATCTGCGCTTCGCCTTCTGCTTCCCCGATACCTACGAAATCGGTATGTCCAACCTGGGCTACCGCATCCTCTACGGCGTGCTGAACGAGATGCCCGGCGTCTGGTGCGAACGGGTCTTCACCCCCTGGACTGACATGGAAGAGGCGCTGCGGGCCAGCGGTATCCCCCTTTACGCTCTGGAGTCCGGAGACCCGGTGAACGAATTCGATATTATCGGCTTCTCCATCGGCTACGAAATGGCCTACACCGCCATGCTGAATATGCTGGACCTGTCTGGCCTGCCCTTGCGGGCACAGGACCGCGCCGCCCTGGCCCCCCTGGTCATCGCCGGGGGCACCGCCATGTATAACGCCGAGCCGGTGGCGGATTTCATCGATATGGCCCTCATCGGCGAGGGCGAGGAGCTGCTGCCCGAGGTGGCGGAGCTGTTCCGGCGGGCGAAGCGGGAGGGCTGGGACAAGCCCCGTTTTCTCCGGGCGGCGGCGCAAATACAAGGCGTATATGTTCCGTCGCTTTATGACGTATCCTACAAGGAGGACGGCGCCGTCGCCGCCATCACGCCCCTGGACGGCGCGCCGGAGAAGGTGGTCAAGCGGGTTGTTCACGACATGAATCAATCGTACTACCCCGTCAAGACCATCGTGCCCTCTACGGAGATTGTCCACGACCGGGTCACGCTGGAAGTCTTCCGGGGGTGCATCCGGGGCTGCCGGTTCTGTCAGGCGGGGTATGTCTACCGCCCCGTCCGCTGCCGCGGCAGGGACCAGCTGGTGGAGTACGGCAAGGCCGCCATCCAGGACTCCGGCTATCAGGAGATGACCCTCAGCTCCCTGTCCACCAGCGACTATCCCCAGCTGGTGGGCCTGTGCGACGGGCTGGAGTCCTTCTGCGGGGAGAACCATGTGAACCTGTCCCTGCCCTCCCTGCGGGCGGACAATTTCTCCATGGAGCTGATGCAGCGGCTGCAGAAGGGCCGCAAGGCCGGACTGACCTTCGCCCCCGAGGCGGGGACCCAGCGTCTCCGGGATGCAATCAACAAGAACGTCACCGAGGAGGACCTGACCCGCAGCCTGGAGACCGCCTTCTCCGGCGGCTGGAACGCGGTGAAGCTGTACTTCATGCTGGGCCTGCCTACGGAGACCGACGAGGACGTGCTGGGCATCGCTGAGATGGCCAACCACGCCGTTCACACCTGGCGGGAGACCGCCAGCAGCAAAAACCGGGGCGTGCGGATCACTGTGTCCACCTCCTGGTTTGTTCCCAAGCCCTTCACAGCCTTCCAGTGGGAGCCGCAGATTTCCCGGGAGGAGTACGAGCGCCGGGTGAAGCTCCTGCGGAACGCAATCACCGCCAAGGCGGTGACGTACAACTGGCACGATGGAGACACCAGCTTCCTGGAGGCTGTGCTGGCCCGGGGCGACCGGCGGCTGGGCCGGGTGCTGGAGCTGGCCTTCCGCAAGGGGGCCCGGCTGGACGCCTGGAGCGACTGCTTCGACCTGAACCGCTGGCTGGAGGCGTTCCGGGAGTGCGGCCTGGACCCGGCGTTCTACGCCAACCGTGAGCGTGGGCGGGACGAGATTCTGCCCTGGAGCATGATCTCCTGCCATGTGTCCGACGCGTACCTCTGGCATCAGAGGGAGCTGGCCTATCAGTCCGTCACCACCCCTGACTGCCGCACCCAATGCAGCGGCTGCGGGGCCAATGCCGTGGAGGGAGGAGAGTGTTACCGTGGGTAAGCTGAGACTGAGTTTCACCAAGGAGGGCCGGGCGGTGTATATCTCCCACCTGGACCTGCTGCGGACCTTCCAGCGGGTATTCCTGCGGCAGGGATTGGTGCTGCGGCACTCCCAGGGGTTCCACCCCCATCCCATCATTTCCTTTGCACTGCCCCTGCCGGTGGGACAGTCCAGCGTCTGCGAGGTCCTGGATTTTGAGGTCAACGGAGACATGGACGGCGCGGGTTTGCCGGACGCGCTGAACCGGTTCATGCCGGAGGGCATCCGGGCTCTGGACTGCCATGTTCCTGTCCGGCCCGTCCGCGAACTGGCAAAGCTGCACTGCAAAGTAGAGTTCCTGTACGACGGCGGCGTCCCAGCAGACGGGGCGGAAAGCATCCGCCGGCTGCTGGCCGGGGAGAGCGTGGTCATCCAGAAGCGCACCAAGCGCAAGGCTATGGCCGACGTGGATATCCGCCCCCTGCTCCACCGCCTGGAGATCGGGGAGACGCCCGGACTTCTGACGCTGGACGCAGTGGTCTCCGCCCAGAATCCCGGCCTGAACCCCGCCCTGCTGGGCACGGCGGTGGAGGTCCATCTGCCTCAATACGCTCCCGATTTCCTCCGGGTCCGGCGTCTGGAACTGCTGACGGAGAACGGGGAGCTGTTCCGGTAATGGAGCCGCTGCGTGTTGCCGTCTGCGACGACGAGCCCGCCCTGAACGCGCAGCTGGAGGCGCTGATCCGCGCCTGGAGCCTCCGGCGGGGCTGCCCCTGCCGTGTCAGCAGCTTCGCCAGCGGCGAGGCGCTGCTGTTCGAGGCCGGGGAGGGTCCTCCTTACGACCTGCTGCTCCTGGACGTGGAAATGGGCGGCATGGACGGCGTGACCCTGGCCCGGAAGCTGCGGGAGACGGACAGGCATACCGCCCTGGCGTTCCTGACCAACCACCCCGGCTACGTCTTCCAGGGCTACGAGGTTTCCGCCCTGCGGTATCTGCTCAAGCCGGTGAAGGAGGCGGAGCTGTACGCCCTTCTGGAGCTGGTCCGGGAGCGGCGGAGGGAGTCTGCGTGGCTGCTGCTGAACACGGACGGCCAGCAGCGGCGGGTGGACCAGTCGGACGTCATGTATCTGGAGGCCCGGGGCCACACGGTCCGCGTGCGGACCGTGGATGGAGAGCTGAAGGTGAAGGCGTCCTTCTCCGCCCTCTCCAGGCAGCTGGGGAAGGCATTCGCGCCCGCCCACCGCAGCTATCTGGTGAACCTGCGGTACGTGGAGCGGGTGAGCCGGACGGACTGCTTTCTGGAGAACGGGGAGCGCATCCCTGTCAGCCGGGGGGCCTGGGAGGGCCTGAACCAGGCGTTTATCGACTACTATCGGGAGGCGTGACATGGAGCTTTGGATCGTGCTGCTGATTGTGGGACTGGCGGCGCTGGCGGCGGGCGGCATGGCGCTGGCGGTGTGGGCGCTGCTGCGGCGCACGGACCGGAAAATCGCCGCCTATCAGAACAAGCTGCTGGCCCGCCAGATTGGCGAGGTGCAGAACATCTACCTCATGATGCGGGGCTGGCGGCATGACTACCACAACCATCTGCAGACCCTGAAGGCCAGACTGGACATGGGCTGGACGGCGGAGGCCAGGGCCTATCTGGACAGCCTGGAGGAGGATCTGGACGGCATCCGCGCCCTGGCGGAGACGGGCAACGTCAGCGTGGACGCCATTCTCAACGCCAAGCTGTCCCTGGTGCTGAAGAAGGAGATTGCGCTGAGCTTCAAGGCGGAGGTTCCCCAGTCTCTCACGGTATCGGACATCGACCTGTGCGTGATCCTGGGCAACCTCATCGACAACGCAGTGGAGTCCTGCGAGAAGGTCTCGGAGGGGGAACGGTTCCTGCGGCTGTATATCGGCGTGTTCAGGAAGCAGCTGTACCTGAGCGTCACCAACGCCACCGCCGAGACCGTCCGGAAGATCGACGCGGCCTATATTTCCACCAAGCGGGGCAGCCATGGCCACGGGCTCAAGCGCATTGACCGGGTGGTTGAAAAATACGGCGGCTACGTCAACCGCCAGAACGAGCCAGGGGTGTTCGCCACGGAGATTCTGCTGCCGCTGTGACAAATGGGCTGTTTGCCTGCATAGGCAGTGCGCAGCGCTGCCTGTGCAATTCGCGCTCGGATTTATGCAATTCGTGCGCGAATTCTCTTTTCCGGGAAAAACTGTGCTATACTGCATCCAACAACGGAAAGGAGTGATCCAAGTGAAAAAGCATTCAGCCCTCAGCAACGAAATCTGGCTGCTGAAGCTGGTGGTCCGGTACGAGAAACGGTACCCGCTGCTGCTGGGGGCGCTGGCGGCGGCGAAGCTGCTGCTGCCGCTCATCGCCACACTGCTGCCCGCGGCGGCGGTGGCGGCGCTGACCAGGGGCGGCAGCATCGGGCAGTATCTGGCGGTCATCGGGGGGCTGATGGTCCTCTACGCCGGAGGGATCTTCCTGCGGGACTGGCTGGAGGACCAGAACTCCCTCCTGCGGGGCAATTTCCGCCAGGAGGCCGCCATGTCCATGCTGATGGAGAAGGCCCTGACCATGGACTACGGCAGGCTGGAGACCCCGGAGGGCCAGAAGAGCCTTGCCGCCGCCAGGAACATGGCGGGCAATCCTATGGCGGGCGGCGTGGACGCCATGCTCTGGGCGGTGGAGCCGTGGGTACGCAGCCTGCTGGGGCTTCTCATCTACGGCGCTGCGGCGGCCGCGCTGGACTGGCGCATCATTGCGGTCCTGGCGGCCATGACCGCCGCCAGCATGGGTCTGGACACCATCACCCGCCGGTACGAGGAGCGCACCCAGCCTGAGCGCATCCAGAACTTCCGGGGGCAGAACTACCTCCTGGAGCAGTCCGACAAGCCCGCCAACGGCAAGGACATCCGGCTGTACCGGATGGAGGATTGGTTCATCACTTCCCTGCGGGGGATATTCCGGAAGCGGTGGGACTGGATGAAGGGGCTGAACAGGCGGAAGATGGCCGCCCTGACCAGCGATACGCTGTTCCTGGCCCTGCGGGACATCCTGGCTTACACGGTGCTGGTGTCGGCGTTCCTCTCCGGGAAGACGGACGCGGCGGGGTTCACCTTCTCCCTGGGCATCCTCACCACCCTGACAGCCTGGCTCAAGGAGTTTATCCAGATTACGGACAATACGCTTTATAACAACATTGCCTTTGACAGCTACCGGGTCTTTATGGAGCAGGACGATACGCCGCCCGAAGGCGGGGACGCAAAAGCGGCCGGCCTCCGCCGCCCGCCCCGGGTGGAGCTGCGGGACGTGACCTTCACTTACCCGGAGTCCAAGGCACCCGCCATCGACCACCTGTCCCTCACCCTGGAACCGGGGGAGAAAATCGCCCTGGTGGGCCTCAACGGCGCGGGCAAGACGACCCTGGTGAAGCTGCTCAGTGGCCTCTGCCGTCCGGACAGCGGGGAAATTTTGATCGACGGCGTACCGGCGGAGCAGTTCAGCCGGGAGGAGTATTTCCAGCTGGTGGGCACGGTGTTCCAGGATGTGAACCTGCTGCCCTTCACCATCGGCGAGAACCTGGCGGGCCGGGAGAAGTACGACGCGGCGCGGGTCTGGGAGAGCCTGGACAAGGCGGGACTGCGGCAGACAGTGGAAAACCTGCCCCAGGGGCTGGACACCCACCTGACCCAGCAGATGGAGAAGGACGGCATCGACCTCTCCGGCGGACAGCGGCAGCGGCTGGCCTTTGCCCGCGCCCTCTGCAAGGACGCGCCCCTGCTGATCCTGGATGAGCCTACCTCCGCCCTGGACCCCCTGGCGGAAGCGGACCTGTATCAAAAGTATGCCCGGGAGACGGCGGACAAGACCAGCGTATTCATCTCCCACCGCCTGGGGTCCACCCAGTTCTGCGACCGGGTGGTCTACCTGGACGGAGGCCGCATCACGGAGATGGGCACCCACCAGGAGCTGCTGGAGCGGGGCGGGGCCTACGCGAAGCTGTTCGAGGTGCAAAGCTCCTGGTACAAAGACAAGAAGGAGAGCGGACGCGATGAAGAAATCTGAGCGCAGGGAATTTTTCCGGGACTTCCGGGCGTCTCTCCGGGTGGTGTCGGAGGAAATGCCGGGACTGCTTCCGGCAACGGCGGCATCGGCCCTGCTGGACGCGGCGGCCCCCTTTGTGAGCATCGTCCTGGGGGCGCAGATCCTGGACCGCCTGCTGGCGGGCGGCGGGGGCGTCATGCCCCTGGTCTGGTGGATGGTGGGGCTGAATTTCGGCATTGGGCTTGCCTCCAGACGGCTGGAGGTGTATAAGGACGCCCAGATGCGCAAATCCGACAACATCACCGACCTGCTGGTCATGAAGAAGTGCCTGACCATGGACTACCAGCAGCTGGAGACCCAGGAGATCATGGATAAAAAGACCCGCGCCGTGGAGGGCAGCCGGATCAGCGGCGGAGGCGGCGGCACCCTGATGTTTCTCTACAACCTGTCCGACGCTCTGAAGCAGGCCGCCACAATCCTTTACGCCCTGCTGACCGTCAGCCGCCTGTTCGTCTGCGGGAACGCCGCGCCGGACGCGCCGGTGTGGATACGGCGGCTGGACGCCCCCTGGGCGGCGCTGGCGGTCCTTATCCTCGCCCTGTGCGTGACGGCGGCGTGCATCCCCCTGACCAAGTGGGCCAACAAGGTGGAAATGGTAATGTACGAGGACAACATTGACTTCAACCGCCGCTTCGGGGCGTTCTTAAGCCTGATGGACTACCCTGTGGGAAAGGACCTGCGGACCTACGGCATGAGCGGCATGGTCATGGACAAGTACATGCGGAACGAGACAGGCAAAAGAGGCCGGCTCAAGAAGAATTTCATGCGCACCCAGAGGATACGCTCCCTGATCTCCGTGGTGAATCTGGCGACAGTGCTGCTGGCCTACGCCTTCGTGGGGCTGAAAGCCATGGCCGGGCTCATCACCGTGGGCGCGGTGTCCATGCAGGTGGGCGCCATCACGGCCTTCGCCGGAGCGGTGAGCCAGGGCATCGAGATGCTGGGCCACCTGGATCTCGACCGGAAGTACATGAAGGAGTTCGCCGCCTTCCTGGACACGCCGTCGGAAAAATACAACGGCACCCTGCCGGTGGAGAAGCGGAACGACGGGGACTACGCGCTGGAGTTCCGGGACGTGAGCTTCCGCTACCCCAACCAGGAGCAGTGGAGCCTGCGGCATGTGAGCTGCGTCCTGCCCAAGGGCCGGAAGCTGGCCGTCGTTGGCCCCAACGGCGCGGGAAAGACGACGTTTATCAAGCTCCTCTGCCGCCTCTACGACCCCACGGAAGGGGAAATTCTGCTCAACGGCATTGATATCCGGAAATATGACTACGGAGAATATTTGTCCCTCCTGTCGGTGGTGTTCCAGGACTTCAAGCTGTTCTCCATGAAGCTGGGGGAGAACGTGGCGGCCAGCGTGGACTATGACCCTGAGCGGGTCTGGGCGTGCCTGGAGAAGGCCGGGATGAAGGAGCGCGTGGAGGGGATGGAGAAGGGGCTGGAGACGGGCCTCTACCAGCAGAAGGAGGACGGCGTGGAGCTGTCCGGCGGGGAGGGGCAGAAGCTGGCTCTGGCCCGCGCCCTCTACAAGGACGCTCCGGTGGTAATCCTGGACGAACCCACCGCCGCCCTGGACCCTCTCAGCGAATATGAGATTTACAGCCGCTTCGGCAGCCTGGTGGAGGGCAAGACCAGCGTGTATATCTCCCACCGCATGTCCTCCTGCCGGTTCTGCGAAGAGATTATGGTTTTCGACCAGGGGCGGATTGTCCAGCGGGGCGGGCATGAGGAGCTGCTGGGAGATGAAACGGGGCTGTACGCCCGGCTGTGGGCCGCGCAGTCGGAGCAGTATGGGAAATAGAAAAGGAACGTCTCCTTTTTGGAGGCGTTCCTTTTCGTTTATGCGCGGAGAGCCTGTTTCGCCCGGTACAGGAAGGTCACAATATGGGCGCGGGTACAAGCGTCGTCCGGGCTGAACATTGTATCGGACGTACCGGAGGCGATGCCCTGCGCCGCAGCCCACCGGACTGCATCCGCATAGTAAGCGCCGCTGTCCACGTCCGCAAAGGGATTGCTGCCGCTGACGGCGGGAGAACCGGCCGCCCGGTACAGGAAAGCGGCTGTCTGGCCTCTCGTTACAGTCTCGTCCGGGCTGAAGGCTGTAGCGGAGGTCCCGCTGGTAATCCCCTGCTCCACAGCCCACAGTACCGCGTCATAATAGTACGCGCCGGGCTTTACATCCAGGAAGGGACTGCCGCTGCCCTGGGGAGACGGAGAACCCGCCGCCCGCCAGAGGAACGTCACGACCTGCCCGCGGGTGCAAGGTTCGCCGGGAGCAAAGGTTGTCGCAGCAGCGCCGGTGGTAATGCCCTGCGCCACCGCCCAGCGCACCGCGTCATAATAGTAGGCGTCCTTTGCCACGTCGGTGAAGGGCAGAGGCTCTTCCGCAGGCGTCTCCGGCTCAGCGGGCTGTACGGGCTGCTCCGGTTCAGCGGGGGTGGTGGGCGTTGGAGGCGTGGTTGTGGGAGTAGTGGGGGCCGTGCTCGTGCTGGGAGGCGTCGAGGGCTTGCTGGGGTAGGTGGGATAGGTGGGTTTGCTGGGGGTATCAGGAGTATCCGGTTCGTCGGGCTTGGTGATGGGGACTTCGGTACCACTGCCGTCAGGGAGAACTTCTTTTTCAGGCTCACCGGTACTGTCAATAACATACAATCTGACATCTTCTGTCATGACGCCTGCTGTAGTGCCATCTTCAACGGCAATCTCACTGACAAACTCTTTCCCCGAAGTCAAATCCACGTTTTCAAAGACAGTTCCTGTGCCTTCAATGGGTTCCCCGGTATCATAGTCCATTGTTTGGGCAAAGAAAGTCATTGTGCCGGAATCCGTGCCTGTCAGCTTGACAACATACTCACCTTCAAAAGGGAAGTAAAAATATTTTCTGTCGCCGTCTATGCGGATAACAACTTCCTTTGTGACGCTTTCGTCTACGACATTATCCTTTACGCGGCCCACAAGCCTGTCGCCGCTGCTGGTCTTGACGTAAATATCCAGATCGACAGGGCACCAGACACCTCCGCCTCCTCCACCTCCGGAATAGCTTGCCTGGGGCAAAGGCGCACCAGCAGACAGAGTTTGCAGAAACGACAGATAGATTTCAGTCGCATGACCTTTAAAGGGGTCTATAGAAGACAGTTGAGAATCAAGGCTTTTCCCGCCTGTCAAATTGGAGAAGTTGCTGTACATCCCATTGTACTTGTTTCTGGAAAACCACGCAGACAGGCCATACCTGTCATTCAAGGTTGGGGGAAGCAGAGGGACATTGTCCTCTTCATGCAAGATATTATAAATATTTCCCCTCCCCATTGTACTGGAAATAGCTGTGGACGAGGTGGTCCTTGGGGAAGCAAAGGTGTAGGCAAATACGTTTTCTGCACCGTATACAGCGCTCAAATTCTTTGCCATGATATTTGCCATAGCACCGCCCAGGCTATGGCCCGTCAGGAAAAACTTGACTCGTCCTGCCCCGCCGGTGGGAATATCTGAATCCGGCAGGCTGGTGGTCCCCATAAAAGAACCGAACTGAGCAGCAAGATTGCTGGCAGCAGTGTCAAATCCGCCCCAGAGAGAAGTCAAATCCGTCCAATAGTCATCCCAGTTGCCTGGCTGGGTTCCACGAACTACAATAGCAAAAATATACTCGGATTGTCCGTCAATGGTCAGTTCCTTACATGCGAATGTGACCGCCGGATGCAGATCAGCGGAACTGTCATAATTTTTTGAGTCAACGAGAGTAAAGCCCAGTTGGTTTCTCAAAATAAACTCTGCCTGATCGTGGGAATGTTCTACTGCGGCGGAGAGGATCAGCCCTGTTGTGGCAAGGCGATTGTCATAGCTTTCATAAGGTATCGCCGCCAGCGCAGGTTTACTGAATAGGCTCCAGCCCCATTCAGCAGGAATGGAATGCGTCTGTGCTCCAATCCCAGAATAATACGGGAGGTTGATTCTTCGGATACTGGTGTCGGAATCCGGATTGTCCGGTTTATCTGGCGCATCGGGATTATCCGGTCCAGGGTCCTCTCCTGCGCCGCCCATGCCGGGACCAAGGCTGTTGTAGTGGATTGTGGCGTTGAGGAGGGGATTATTGCCGACAAACGGACCAATTATGCCGCTAGTGTTAGTATCAATATTGATGTTGGCCCAATCACTCTCGCTCCCGCCGTAATAAACATCGGTGAGAGAGCTGCAAGCATAAAATGCCATGCGTTCAATTGTAGTCATACTACTCGGTATGGTAATGCTAGTCAACTCATCACAAAACTCAAACGCAATATTTCCAATTGTAAGAACCCCCTCTGGAATTGTCACATGAGTTAACCCGTGGCAATAGGCAAATGCTGCATCGCCGATCAAAGTTACGCTCTCTGGAATTGTCACGTTGGTTAGAGCATTGAATCCACCATATTCATTGTAGAAGGAATATGGTCCAACACTTGTTACACCGTTTTCAATAATAGCGGTCTTTGTTCGACCAGACCAGGGAGGCGTTGTAATTGCAAAGCCTCTCATATCACCATTCCCATTAATTGTTAAAACTCCTGTAGCTGTGTCAAGCTGCCACATGACAGTATCGCTGACATTATCGCCATCAATTCCGCAGGGGCCGGAGTTCTCCGCCGCCCACGCCGTTCCCGGCAGCATCCCCAGCGCCAAGCAAAGCGCCAATATGACCGCCAACATTCGTCTCCGCATTTTTATACCTCCTAAAATTTTTTCATATATCCCGGCAACCGAGCCCGGGGCAGGGCGAAAGGAAGGATAAGAGTAGCCCCGCCCCGGGCCGCCGCCGAAAACACAAAAAGCGGTGTCGAGTTTCCCTCAACACCGCCGTTTTCTCTGCGAATGCACGACAATCAAAGCTCCCGCTTGCAAATGGGTGCGGAAACTGCTATAATGACCGCGTGGTGCAATCCAAGATTGCTGTGCTGAGTGCCTATTCCACTCGTACAGGGCCGCGGGGTGCGCCAACACCCCGTGGCCTGCCGCATTTCATGCTTTCGTATTTATACTACCGCACTTTGTCAGAAATTGCAAGTGCTTCCGGAGAAATTTCCGCAGGAAAAGGAGGGGCTGCCCATTGGGCCGCCCCTCTTCTTCCGCGCATTTCATGAATTCTTCTCAATGAAGACATTTCCCTTCACGCCGCCCAGAGCGCCGTCCGGCGCCTGGAGGTACAGCTGATAGGTCCCGGGCTTTGCCGGAGACTTGGCGGTAAGATTAAAATCTGCGGCGCATCTCAGCTCTTCCCCCGGCTGCTGCAGGTTGTTCACCGACCAGTAGACCACATCCTTCCGCCCCTCCTTGGCGAAATAGACCCGCATCCTGTTTCCCGACGCCGCGCGGATGTCGTACCTGATCGTGTCCCCATAGGACAGCGTGTACTCCCCCAGGAAAACGGACTCTCCCGCCACCACGGTTTTCAGGCTGACAGGGATGGTCTCCATATCGTCCGGCCCATCTTCATCACCGAACAGTTCGATCATCTCCGCGTCCGTCAGGCCGGCGACGCCTGTGATCCTGTTATCCGCATTGCGGACAATCTTGATATTAACCGTCCCTTCCGGGTTCATATTCAGTGTGTAAAAGGACTTGTTGGGCCGGATGTCCAGGAAGATGTTGACCAGCTGCCCTTGATAATAATAATCCTTGCCGTCCATCGTAACGCCTGCGGCTTGGTACTCTGCCTTCTGTGCGGCCTCCCACTCTTTTTCCTGTCTATCTTTCAGTTCATCAAATTCATCGTTCCTGTCCAGTTTATCAAACAACATGGATTGGAAATTCCACTTCCCATCCTCCAACGCTTGATCCAGCCAAAGTTCCAGTTCCGTTTCGTCCATGCAGTCCGTCAGAATAGAGAAAAACGCAATTTCTCCATCAGTATATGACTTTTCTGCGAAGTCAGCAAACAGGGAAGAATTTGTGTCAAGTCCGCGCACAGCAACAGAGAAGGAAGCGAAGTCCCCATCGGCGTAAATTCTGTCCAGCCATTTTTCCTGCGCCTGAGCATCCAGACGGGAAAAGGCGATCTGAAACAGCGGCAGACTACCAGCCTCATAGTATTTCTCAATGTATGTCTCGATTATCGAGGAGGACGTCCCGTCCTTCGTTTTCGCAGACTTATCCAGGGAAACAGGCGCAGGACTGTCTGCCGCTGCGGCTGAATAAACGCCGATGGACGCCGCTCCGAAGATCATGCACACAGTGAGCGCTCCCGTCAGGACTCTGACTATGTTCGATTTTTTCTGGAAATTCATGATTGCAGTGATCCTTTCCTTCAATAGTTTCGTATTTTCGCTCAGCGTGACCGCGCCAATGGACTCCTTGTATTTCCCCACCGCCGCCATCGCGTCAAGCAGCGTATTTCCATAGTCCCGCGCACAGCCGCGCCCTGTTTTTGAGAGGACAGCTTCATCACAGGAAAATTCGCAGGCGTTTGTGATTTCCCTTCCCATCAGATGCGCAGCCGGATTGAACCAATGCAGGCAGACCGTGACCTGCACCAGCCACTTGTAAAGCATATCCCGCCGCTTATAGTGGGTCAGCTCATGCAGGATGATATACCGGAAATCCTTTTCGGAAACATCCAGGCTGGGCAGCACGACGCAGGGCCGGAAAAAACCGGTCAGCAGCGGGGAGGAGACCAGCGGGTTGACCTGAAGCTCCACCGGCCTTCTGACGCCGGTCTCTTCCGCCGCAGCGGCGAGGC
Source organism: Oscillospiraceae bacterium (assembly GCA_022800525.1). Classification (GTDB taxonomy): domain Bacteria; phylum Bacillota; class Clostridia; order Oscillospirales; family Oscillospiraceae; genus Pelethomonas. The sequence continues at coordinate 2,318 of JAAWQM010000001.1, read as the reverse complement.
GATCCAGGACCTCAACGTCGGATACCGGGGTGGAGCCGGCGCTGACATACCGGACGAAGCTCTGATAAATTGTTATTTTCCGTATCAGCAGCCCCAGCGCAGCGGCCGGCCAGATCAGCCAGAGGCGGTCCAGCAGCAGCCCCGCTGTATCCATTGTATCCACGGGCGCAGGCGCGGTGGGCGATGCCTCCGGCAGGGCGTCCGCTTCCTGCCGTTCCGGTTCCGCCGGGGCCTGCGCCCGGGGGAGCGAGAGCGTCACGGCCTGCTCGATGGACTGATAGGCTTCTCCCATAATGTTGATCTCCGTCCCGAAGGGGAGCAGCAGCCGCAGGAGTACAACAAGCCAGATGTAGTACTGCCACTGCCTGCTGACTCTGTCCTTCCACAACTGCTTCCCCGCAAGCAGGAGCAGAATCAGCAGAGAACCGGATACGGACATGGACAGAAACGTCTTCAAAACCGTGTTCACTCCCGTCCCTTCTCCAGCAGGCGTTTCAATTCCTCGTATTCCTCGTCCGGCAGCAGATCGCCCTGAATCAGGTTGGAAACGAGTCCCTTCGCGCTGCCCTCGTAGATCTTATCCAGGAAGCGCCTTGTCTGCGCCGTCTGGTATTCGTTTTCCGATACCAGGGCGGTGTATTCATTGCGGCGTCCAGTCTTTCTGGCCCGCAGGAAGCCCTTGTTGACCAGCCGGTTCAACAGGGTGATGAGGGTGTTTTTCTGCCAGGGCTTCCCTCTGGCGGCCAGCTCGTCCGTCAGATAGGCGAAGAGCGCCGGACCGTCCTCCTTTGCCCAGATGACTTTCATAATTTCCAGCTCAGCATCCGATATTTGCTGTCCCATGACGGCCTCCTTTGAGTTATATGACAACATGTTGCGCTTTAAGAATAACACAGCATCATACCTTTGTCAAGAGGGTTCCTGCATAGCCCACGGAAATCAATTTTGTGTGAAAATATTCAAAGCCCATTGCTCTGATGGAAAAGGCTCAAATGTTTCTGCTGAAAATTGATTTCCGTGCAACAACCCCCAGCGGGGTTGCGGCGGACATTGCGATATGTTATAATAAAATGCAGAAACATCAGAGATGCAGGAGGTATCTGCCATGATTGAAAAAATAAGAAAACAAGTATGTGAGCTATTGGAGAAAGATCATTGTGGTCATGGAATGGACCATGTCAACAGAGTGCTGCATCTATCTTTGAAGTTTGCCGAAACAGAAAATGCCAATCAAGACACCGCTGCTCTGATCGCATTGCTGCATGATGTTGATGATTATAAATTATTCGGAATGGAAAGCGCTGAGCATTTGACAAACGCCAGAATGATTTTGAATCAATGCTCTATTGATGATGCCGTTAAAGAGCAGGTTTTAAGCGCTGTTAAAACGATTGGCTATAGCAAACGATTAACAGGCCTCCGCCCAATAACGCTTGAGGGTATGATCGTATCTGATGCCGATATGTGTGACGGAATTGGAGTTACGGGAATACTTCGCAGCTATCAATACAATTTGGCCCATGGAAATGTGTTTTTTGACAAAAGTATATATCCTACGTTAAATATGTCCGCAACTGATTATATGGCAAAAAAATCGGGAACGGTTGTTACGCATATGTTCGAAAAATCACTGAGGCTAAAGGATTTGATGCTGACCGGTTCCGGGAAAAGAGAGGCGCTGGAAAGGCATAATACAATGGTGGCATTTCTCTATCACTTTTTTGAAGAAGAAAATGTTCCAGAGTGGACTGATTATTTAGACCATTATCTTGAGAGAGATACTATGTAAAGGGTGGTTTCACCACCGAATACATCACATGGCTGGTGGTTCATTTGTGGCAGAATGACACAGGCTGGAAAGGCGGTGATCGACCAGCAGGAGGGAACCGAAGCGGGAGCGTCCGGGGATGGCCTGGGCGCTCCGATCTCTTTGTCGGCCCTCTGCGAAGAGTGCACTTACTCACCACCCGCAAGCGGGCGGTGGTACTGCCTCCGGCAGTCGTGCGCTCTCCGAGGGGCGGCCCGCCGGACGTCCCTTCCCTGGCCAGTATGGACAGGCCAGCAGACGCCATCGGCGGCTTGTGCATCGGGCGGAGCTGCGCCGATGCACTGGGGGCTTGGGGGCGGTTAGCCACCAACAAGCGAGCCTCGGTACATACCGGTGCATTGCTTGCTACTACTATCAGCGCCTATAAAAGAGGGTTGAAAGTCGTTTGCTCTCATGGTATACTCTATTTTAAGGACAGTGATGAAGGTGCGCGAAAAAAAGAGAAAAAATGTAGTCAATATTTTGACCTGTGTTCTCTCGGTGTTAGGGG